>CALIXC010000218.1 GCA_938046755.1 uncultured Lautropia sp.
CCACAGCGACTCGCCGTCGATGTCGGCCAGCGTGATCTGGTGAATCTCGGTCAGCTCGGCCAGGCAGGCTTCGATGTCCTCGTGCACGCCGGTGATCAGCTCCACTTGGGATTCGCTGAAGTCGGTGGTGATGCGTGGGTGCGTGAGCGGAGCGCCCAGCGCCCGCGGGTGCGGCCGCATGGACAGGTTGCCTTCGGCCGTGGCACGCAGGCTTTCTTTTTCCAGGCCGCGAGAGATCCCGCGCAGCGAGGCGGGTTCGATGGCGGACAGGCGGGTTCGCAATGAATCAGTCATATGGTACAAGTTGTCGTGCCCAGCCCGCAAAGGGTAGCAGAAAGGGCACAGGTGCGGATACCGGGTCAGCCGCCGTTACGGAACACCTGGGTCGGCAGCCAGGTGCTCAGTTCGGGGAAGGCCATGACGATGCCCAGGCCGATGAGCTGCAGCGCCACGAAGGGAACCGCACCTCGGTAGATCATCCCCGTGGTGACGGCGGCCGGCGCCACGCCACGTAGATAAATCAGCGAGAAGCCGAATGGCGGGGGCATGAAGCTGGTCTGCAGGTTGATGCCCACCAGCACGCCCAGCCAGATCGGATCGACATCCATGCCTAGCAGCACCGGCGCGGTGATCGGGATGATGATGAAGATTACCTCGAAGGTGTCAAGCACGAAGCCCAGCAGGAACATCACCAGCATGACGCTGATGAGGGCGCCCATTGTGCCGCCCGGCAGGCTGGAGAGCAGGGCATGCACCAAGTCCTCGCCGCCCAGGATGCGGAAGACGATGGAAAAGACAGCGGCCCCCAGCAGCAGGGTGAACACCATGGAAGTGATGGTGGCCGTGGACAGGCAGGCCTGCTGCAGCATGCGCAGGCTGAAGCGGCCCTTGATGGCAATGAGCAGCAGCGCGCCGACCGAGCCCACCGAGGCGGCCTCGGTGGGGGTGGCGATGCCGCCCAGGATGGAACCCAGAACGGCCAGTATCAGCGCCAGGGGCGGCAGCAGGGCGGTGACGATCTCACGGCCTAGACCGTGGCCGCCTTCTTCGCGCTGGAAGGGCGTGGCCGGGCAGGACTTGGGGTCGAAGACGGCTTTTCCGGCCATGTAGAGCATGTATAGCCCCACCAGCACGGCACTGGGCAGGATGGCGCCGACGAACAGGTCGCCTACCGAGACCGGGGTAGGGGCGAAGTTGCCCTTGGACATCTGCACCTGGGCGTTGATGCCCGAGAGCATGTCGCCCATGAAGATCAGGATGGTGGACGGCGGGATGATTTGGCCCAGCGTGCCCGAGGCGGCGATCACGCCGGCACCCAGCTTAGGGTCATAGCCTGCGCGCAGCATGGCGGGCAGGCTGATGAGGCCCATGGTGACGACAGTGGCGCCCACCACGCCGGTGGAGGCAGCCAGCAGCGCGCCCACGATGATGACCGAGAAGCCCAGACCACCGCGGATGTTGCCGAAAAGGCGCCCCATGGTGGTGAGTAGGGCCTCGGCAATGCCCGATCGTTCGAGCAGCACACCCATGAAGATGAAGAGCGGCACGGCCACCAGCACCTCGCTGGACATGAAGCCCACGTAGCGTGAGGCGAGTGCGCCGAAGTTGGAGAAGTCGAAGACCTCGAAGTACCAGCCGACGGCAGCCACCATCAGCGAGGTGCCGGCCAGCGTGTAGGCGACCGGGAAGCCCAGCGCCAGCACGAAGATGATCCCGAAGAACAGGGTACCGGCCAGGATCTCGCCCAGCAGGATCGGATCCATTTCCATCATGCAGCCTCCTGGTGGGCGTGGTCGTGTGTCTGGTAGCGCAGGTGGGCGGGCAGCAAGGTGTCACGGTCGGCCAGCGTGAGGATGCTGCGACACAGCATGGCCAGACCCTGCAGCGCGGTCAGCACCACAAAGACCAGGATGAAGGTTTTCAGGATGTAGAAGCCCGGCATGCCGCCGGTGTTGGGCGAGCCCTCGTGCAGCCGCCAGGCGCGCTGCACATAGGGCAGGGCGTAGGTCCAGACCAGCAGGCAGAAGGGCAGCAGGCAGGTCAGCACGCCAAACAGGTCGTGCCAGGCCTTCTGGCGGTTGGAGACGCGGCGGTAGAAGATGTCGACGCGCACGTGCTCGTCACGCATCAGGGCATAGGCGCTGACGGCCATGAACATGGCGCCGCTCAGCCAGACATACAGATCCTGCATCCAGATCTGCGAGGTGGAAAAGAGGTAGCGCTCCACCACGACGGTGAAGCAGACCAGCACGATGCCCAGGGAAAGCCAGGAGAACACCTGGCCCACCAGCCGGTTGATGGCGCTGATGAAGATCGTATAGCTTGCGAGAGCCCGCATGGGAGCTGTCCTGGAGGAAGTGCGTGAAGATAGGGGGAAGAGGGTGGCGATCCGGCCACAGGTCGGACAGGGCGACGCGATGATGCTGCGGCAACCGGTCGTCAGGCGCCCGGGCCGGTGGAATGATACGGTGCGGAGCGTGTCGGTGCCGGCGGGGCTGCCTGACGGCAGCCCGAAATGCACAGGCGCCGGACGGATGGGTGCCGGCCGGCGCCTCGGGGTGGGCCCGTGTTACTTCAGGCTGAAGTATTTGGTGCGGGCCTCGATGAACGGCTGGTCGGTGCCCTCGGTCTTCTGGCGAAGCAGGTTGAACGAGGCGATGAAGTGTTCGGCCGTCTTCTTGGTGAGCGGATCCTTGCTTTCACGCATTTCCAGGATCAGCTCGCGGGCATACTGGCCGCCCTTCTCGAAGATCTCGTCGGGGAAGCGCTGGACCTTGACGCCATGCTTGCTGACGAGCGTGTCGAGCGCGCGCGGATCGTTGGCCGCGTAGGTGGCGTACATGTTGTCGTACTCGGCCTGGCAGGCGGCGCGGACGATTTCCTGCAGGTCCTTGGACAGGGCCTGGAACTTCTCCTTGCTCACGACCAGCTCGGGGGCCTGGGCCGGCTCGGTGAAGCTGGGGATGTAGTAGTTCTTGGTGATCTGATAAAGGCCCAGCGCCAGGTCGTTGTAGGGGCCGACGAACTCGGCAGCGTCCAGCGTGCCGGTCTGCATGGCCTGGAAGATGTCGCCGGCGGCCAGGTTCATCACCGACACCCCCATCTTCTGCCAGACCTGGCCACCCAGCCCAGGTGAACGCATGCGCAGGCCCTTCACGTCGGCTACGGACTTGAGTTCCTTGCGGAACCAGCCGCCGGCCTGCACACTGGTGTTGCCGACCAGGAAGCCCTGCACGCCGAACTGGTCATAGACCTCGTCCCACAGGGCCTGGCCGCCCATGACGTTGACCCAGGCCGACATCTCGGAGGCTGTCATGCCATAGGGCACGCCGGTGAAGAAGGCCAGGGCCGGGCTCTTGTTCATCCAGTAGTAGGCTGCGCCGTGGCTCATCTCGGCCGTGCCTTCGATGACGGCGTCCAGCGCCTGCAGGGCTGGCACCATCTCGCCGGCGGCGTAGACCTTGACGGTGAGCTTGCCGCCGGACATCTCGGTGATGCGTCGTGCCAGGCTCTCGGCGCTGGTCCCGATGCCGGGGAAGTTCTTGGGCCAGCAGGTGACCATCCGCCATTGCTTGCGGCCTTGCGAGATGGCGGGGGCGGCCAGTGTGGCACTGCCGGCAGCGACACCAGCGGCGACGCTGGCCTTCAAGGCGGAGCGACGATTCATTATATAAGAGTCCTTATTCTTTGACGGGCATTGTTGCAGGCCGGGTACCGGCCGAAAAATGCGGTCCGTGCCGGAGGCACCACAATGCTGAATGTTAGCCGACGGAGTGTTTCTTTTCATCGGGGCTTTCCAGCCTCAGGTCCCGCCACTGGCGGCTCAGGCGGCGCCAGCCTTCGGGGCCCAGCGCCTGCAGGCGGGCGATGTTGTTCTCGAAGATGCGGTCAGTGTCCTCGCCCCAGGCGGCCACAGCGCGGTCGATGCTAGTCTCGCGCAGCAGGTGCAGCGTGGGCCAGGGCGCCTGGTTGGTGGCGTTCTCGATGTCGTCGATGGTTGTGCCCGCAAACTGGTAGTGGGGATGGAAGCTGGCGATCTGTACCATGCCGTTCAGGTCCAGCTCGGTGAGCAGGGCATCGGCCATGTCCAAGAAGTCGTTGAATTCCAAGAAGTCGGCCAGCATGTGGGGGCACACCAGCAGACTGGTCTCGATCTCTGTTTCCGGGGCGTCCAGCAGGCGCTTCAGTTCAGTCCGCAGATCCTCCAGCAGTGCCAGCGGTTCGGTGGCTTCGCTGACCTGAATGTGCAGGCGCTTCTTCTTCAGCACGGCGTTGGCGAAGGGGCACAGGTTCAGGCCCACGACGGCCTTCTCCACCCAGATGCGGGTGGAGGTGAGGACGGCCGCGGGGTCAGGGACGGTACCCGCAGCCGACGTGCGGTCGGCAGGTGGGGGGCTGTCCGTTGCGGTCGTCCGGTTCTGGGCGGCATGGAAGGGGCAGCCGGAAGGGAGTGATGAATGGGACATGCGATGGAGTGGCGGAGGGGCGCCGGGTGAGCAAGGCGGATGCACGGCTCTTCCGGCATCAGGATCCGGTCCCGTGCTCCTGGTGGGGATATGGGGCGCGCTGGGCAGGCGTTGGCCGGGCCCGGCACAGTCTAGCCGAAAGGCTGGCCGTCGGCCGGTCGAAGGATACCGCCGGGCGGGGGCTGTCGGCGAAAGGCTACGGTGGGCCGTTAGTATGAAGAATTGTCTGGAGGAGGACACCTCATGAGCGTGAGACGACTGCTCAGCAACATCAGCAGCGACAGACTGCAGGAAAGCAGGGATTTCTATGTCGACCTGCTGGGCATGGAGGTGGCCTTCGAGTCCGATTGGTACATCCGGCTCCATTCGCCCACCAATCCGGGGCTGGAGCTGGGCATCATCCAGCGCGACCATCCGCTGCTGCCGGCCGACTGGCGTGCCGCACCGGTAGGCATGTACCTCACCTTCGTGGTGGACAATGTGGATGACATCCACGCCCGTGCCGTGGTGCGTGGCCTGCCCATCGTGCAGCCGCCGCGTGACGAGTTCTATGGTCAGCGGCGCTTTCTCACCCGCGATCCCGACGGCACGCTGGTGGACATCAGTTCGCCGTGGCGCCTGGAGGCCATGCCCGAAGAGCGCCCGCCGGTGGCGATTGCCGCGCCGGAACAGGTCCGGGAGGGGGGGCGTTCGGCCCGGATGGTGCGCAACATCGCACGCCGTGCACTGCCTCGCCGCACCATCGATCAGGTGCTGCGTGATTCGCGCATGATGCCGTTGCCCGCCGGTAGCTGATGCTTTCGGCTCGCACTGTCGGAAACGGGAGTACTTTGTGTGCACGCTACCCGGGATTGCGTGCGTTTCTGCGCCAGTCGGGGGATAATCGAGCCAAGGCAGCACGGAACATCGACGTCGCCGCCACGCGGGTCTTCGGGGCCACGGGTGTCGTCTCTCTGTTTGAATGCGCTGCCGGGCGGGGACAATAACGGCAAGGTCTGGGTTCATGCCTTCGGGCACGGGCCGCAGCACAATCTCCGGATGGGTCCCCCACGGCTTCGATGAGTTTTCCTTGGCCTGGGATTCGTCGCTGGCGGGAAGACGGGGCGAAAGTGTGGCTGCCCGGCAGAGCCGCCCCTGGCAGTCAGGGTGCCCTTGGGTGCCATCTGCCTGTCACGAGGTCCGTCCGTGTCGGTGCGGTTGGGTCCGACGCCGGGTGGCTGGCGCAAGTTCGTGTCGGTGCTTCCTTGAACAACACATAGGAGGGACTCATGGACAAAAACGCACGCATCGATCTGGAACGCCGGCTGCCCAAGCGCGCCATGGCGCTTATTCTGGCCGGAGGGCGGGGAAGCCGCCTGAAGCAGCTCACCGACACCCGCTGCAAGCCGGCCGTGTATTTCGGCGGACACTTCCGTATTATCGACTTCGTTCTGTCGAACTGCATGAACTCGGGTTTGCGCCGCATCGGCGTGCTCACGCAGTACAAGTCGCATAGCCTGCTGCGCCACCTTCAGCGCGGCTGGAACTTCCTCAAGTCCGAGATGCACGAATTCGTCGATCTCATTCCCGCGCAGCAGCGTGTCGACGAGGAGTTCTGGTACCGTGGCACGGCGGATGCCGTCTATCAGAGTCTCGACATCATCAAGGCTAACAAGCCGGAATACGTGGTGATCCTGGCGGGGGACCACATCTACAAGATGGACTACGCCCGCATGCTGGCTGACCACGCCCTCTCGGGTGCCGGCGTGACGGTGGGCTGCATCGAGGTCGATCGCCAGGAAGCCAAGGCCTTTGGCGTGATGGCCATCGACGAGAACAAGAAGGTCACCTCCTTCGTGGAAAAACCGGCTGATCCGCCGGCCATGCCGGGCAAGCCGGACCGTTCGCTGGCCTCCATGGGGATCTACATCTTCACGGCCGACTACCTGTACCGGATGCTGGACGAGGACATTGCCCTGGAGGGCTCCTCACACGACTTTGGCAAGGACATCATTCCGAAGGCCGTGGGGGAAGGCCAGGTGGTGGCCCATTTCTTCCAGGACAGCTGCGTCTACAACAGCGAAAAGGCACCGGCCTACTGGCGTGACGTCGGGACCATTGATGCCTATTGGGAGGCCAACATCGACCTGACGGCCACGGTGCCGGAGCTGAACCTCTATGACCGTGACTGGCCCATCTGGACCTACCAGGAACAGCTGCCGCCGGCCAAGTTCGTGCACAACGAGGAAAACCGTCGCGGTGAGGCCATCGAATCCAGCGTCTCGGCGGGCTGCATCCTGTCTGGCTCGGTGCACAACTCGCTGCTGTTCTCCAACTGCCGCGTGCATTCCTATACGCAGATCCACGGCGCGGTGCTGCTGCCCGAGGTGCAGGTGGGGCGCAACGCCCGGCTTACCAGGGTGGTGGTCGATCGGGGCTGCCGGATTCCCGATGGTCTGGTGGTCGGCGAGGATCCGGACGAGGATGCACGGCGCTTCTATCGCAGTGAGGGCGGGGTGACGCTGATCACCCCTACCATGCTGGCAAAACTGCAGGGCTGAACGCCCGGAGGATCGATGATGTTTGCAGACCGTACGCTTGCCCGACCCCATGCTGCGCGTCCCGATGACGCGCATCCTGCCCGATCGACGGGAGGCGCGGCCGTGCCGGCCGTGATCTGGCAGCAGCCCAATCGCGCACCGGCGGGCAGCGTGCGGGTCCTGCACGTCACGGCCGAGGTGTACCCGCAGGTCAAGACAGGCGGGCTGGGCGACATCGCTGCCGCCCTGCCGACGGCCCTGCTGGCCCAGGGGGTTGATGCACGGCTGATGGTGCCGGGCTATCCGGCCATCATCGAGAATCTGGAAGAGGTCGGCCTGGTGGCCGACCTGGGGTCCTTGATGGGGGCTGCCCGGGTGCGAGTGCTGCATGGGCGACTGAAGCACAGTGGCCTTCCCGCCTACGTGGTGGATGCGCCCTGGTACTTCCGACGCGAAGGCAATCCCTATCTGGGTCCGGACCATCGCGACTGGTCCGACAACATCCGGCGCTTTGCGCTGCTGGGCTGGGTGGGGGCTCACCTGGCCTGGGGCGACATCGATTCTTGGTGGCAGGCCGACATCCTTCATGCGCATGACTGGCATGCGGGGCTGGCGCCGGTGTATTTGTCACAGAATCCGGTGCGCCGGGTGAAATCCGTGTTCAGCATCCACAACCTCGTCTACCAGGGGCTCTTTGCACTGGAGGAGGCGCCGGGGCTGGACCTGCCGCCGCACACCCTGCGACCGGGGGTATCCCGCAGCCTGGAATACTACGGTCAGGGCAGCTTCATGAAGGGTGGGCTGGCGTTTGCCGACTGGTTGAGCACGGTCAGCCCGCGCTATGCCTACGAGATCACCACGCCGGAGGGCGGCGCCGGCATGCAGGGGGTACTGCTGGAGCGGCGCGAGCGCCTCTCGGGCATCCTCAACGGCATTGACGAGACGGTCTGGGATCCGCAGACCGATCCGCTGCTCAGTGCCAACTATGGCATCCATGACCTGGGTCGCAAGGTCGAAAACAAGACCCGCATGCAGCAGGAGCTGGGGCTCACGGTCGATCCGAACCGGATGCTGGCGGTTGTGATCAGCCGGCTGACCAACCAGAAGGGGGCCGACCTCATCCTGCAGGCGCTGCCGAAGATGCGTGAGCTGGGCATCCAGCTGGCGCTGCTGGGCAGCGGTGATGCTCACCTGCAGAATGCCTTCCGGAAGGCTGCCGAGGTGGCGCCCGATCAGGTGGCGGTGTGCATCGGCTATGACGAGCGCCTGGCACACCGGCTGATCGGTGCCGGCGACCTCATCCTGGTGCCGTCGCGCTTCGAGCCCTGCGGCCTGACCCAGATGTACGGGTTGCGCTATGGCACGCTGCCGCTGGTCTGCAAGGTGGGTGGCCTGGCCGACACTGTCACCGAATACCTGGATGGCCAGCCCAGCAACGGCTTTGTCTTCCAGGGCAGCCATGTCTCGGGACTGACCGATGCGCTGGAGCGCGCTGCCGCGCTGTGGTGGAACGACCGCGGTGGCTGGGAGTGGCGGATGCGCACGGCCATGGAGGCCCACCATGGCTGGGGACCGTCCGCTGCCGAGTACCTGTCGCTCTATCAGCGCCTGTTGGGTGAGTGGCAGTGATCCTTGCAAGGCCCTTGGGTTTCTCGCTCCGAGGTCGGCGACTTCTTCGTTCATTCCGCAGGCAAGCGGGGGTTTTCTTCATGTTTTCCCGGGCTTGTGCGATCGGGTGCTGCTGATCGTAAAATCAGGCACATGAGGAAGATGCGGGCGGCTTTCCGCCCGGGACCGGCGCCATCCCGGGGGCCGCAGAAGGCGGCCCGGCGGGTGTCATGACGATGCCCACGGGGTGTCACTGGGGGAGAAGGGTGGATTTCCAGAACTTCGATCTGAACCTGTTGCGGGTTTTTGATGAAGTCATGGCCGAGCGCAACATCTCACGTGCGGCCCGCAACTTGGCAATGACCCAGCCGGCAGCCAGCAATGCCTTGCGCAGGCTGCGTGAGGCCTTGGGGGACGAGCTGCTGATACGGGCCGGCCGTGGCGTCGAGCCCACTCCCTTCGCATTGGCCATCTGGCCGGATGTGCGGACGGCGCTCAACGCGTTGCGGGGCGTCATCTCGCCCAAGTCCTTCGATCCGCAGCGTACCCGCGAGACCTTTGTCATCGCCATGGCCGATGCTACGGCGGCCTTGCTGGTGCCGCCGCTGCTGGATCGCCTGCAGCGTGACGCGCCCAATGCCACGCTGCGGCTGCGTCCGCTCACTACACGCGATCCGCTCCCGTTGCTGGAGAACGATGAGCTGCACCTGGCGGTGGGGCACTTTCCCGGTGCCGTGGCCGACGTGATCCTGCGCGAGATGCAGGAGGACCGGCCCGACACGTTCGGGCACCAGGAAATCTACGAAGGCCAGTATGTCTGCGTGATGCGTGAAGGGCACCCGCTGAGTGCTGGTCCCATCAGTCTGGATGAATACTGCAATGCCCGTCACCTGCTGGTCAGCTACTCGGGGCGGCCTTTCGGTTTCGTTGATGAGGCGTTGGCCACGCGCCAGCGTACCCGGCGCATCGTGCTCACGCTTAATCAGTTCTTTACGGCGGCCCATGTGGTGGCCCAGTCCGATCTGCTCACGGTGCTGCCCCTGGATTTCATTCCGGCCACCGGCATTACCGATCGCCTGGCGTGGCAGCCACTGCCGGTGACGCTGCCGGCCATGCGCATCGACATGGTGTGGCACCGGCGGCAAGAGCAGCTGCCCTCGCATCGCTGGCTGCGCAAGATGATCGACGACGTGACGCTGCGCCGCGTCTGGGGCACGCGTAACGTGCCGCTCACCCGCTTCAGTGGCGAGCCCATGCCTGCCCTAATCGCCAGCACATTGCGCAACCCGCGGGGCGGAAGCGCCCAGGACGACTGAGTCCGGCCTGGGCTGGAAACGACAAGGGCCGGTTCCGCCTGCAAAGACGGAGCCGGCCCTCAAGGGGGAAGCCGGGCAGCGAGGTCCGATTGCCGCCGGGCCCCGAAGATCATCGGATCACTTGTCCGCTGCCTCTTCTTCTTCCGAGCACACCCATTCGGGCTTGCTGCGGCCATGCACCTGGGTGATGGCGCGCAGGCGGCGCGTCTGCCACTCGTGCAGCTGGTGCCAGGCAAAGCGCCAGCCCCACCAGCCGGTGGCCTCTCCGGGGTAGTTCATCCGACCCTCGGCGCCCAGGCCCAGAATGTCCTGCATCTGGTAGATGGCCCAGCCCGAGACGGACTGCGAGGCAGCATGGACCAGCTCCCAGTGCATTTCTCGACCGTCAGTCTTCAGGTAGACCTGTGCCAGCGCACGCTCCCGATCGGAGGCCTGGGCGAACCAGCCCAGCGTCGTGTCGTTGTCGTGGGTGCCGGTGTAGACGATCTGGTTGCGACGCAGGTTGTGCGGCAGGAAGACGTTCTCGGAATCGTCCAGGAAGGCCAGCTGCAGCACGGCCATGCCGGGCAGGCCGGTGTCGGCCAGCAGCTTGCGCAGGCTGTCGGTCTGAAGGCCCAGATCCTCGGCCACCAGCGGCAGCTTGCCCAGCGCCTTTTCCAGGGCGGTGAAGAGCGCCATGCCCGGACCGGGCGTCCATTCGCCCTCGCGTGCCGTGGGGCAGGTGGACGGGATAGCCCAGTAGGCGTCGAAACCGCGGAAGTGGTCGATGCGCACGATGTCGGTCAGGGCCAGGCAGCGTTTGACGCGCGCGATCCACCAGGCGTAGCCCTGTTTGGCGTGCTCGGGCCAGCGGTACAGCGGGTTGCCCCAGCGCTGGCCATCCACGGCGAAGTAGTCGGGCGGAACGCCGGCCACGTGCGTGGGCCAGAGATCCTTGCCCAAGTCGAAGAGCTTGGGGTTGGCCCAGGTGTCGGCGCTGTGCAGCGCCACGAAGATGGGCACATCACCCACGATGCGGATGTTGTGGGCGTTGGCGTAGGTGCGGATGGCCTGCCATTGTTTTTCGGCCACCCACTGAACGAAGCACCAGAATAGGTAGTCGTCGCGGTAGTCCTGGCGGATGTGCTCCAGGGCGGCCGGCTTGCGCTGGGCGTGGTCGGCCGGCCATTCCTGCCAGGGCTTGCCCTGGTAGAGACGGTCCAGCACCATGAACAGGGCATAGTCGTCCAGCCAGGCGCCTTCGCGCTCGCGGAAGTCGTCGAACTCGGCCCGCAGCGGCTCATGGGGGTTGCCCAGGAAGGTGCGGGCTGCCTGCGTCAGCGCGCGCAGCCGGAAGCGCTCGACACGCGGGAAGTCGATCCGGCCTTCACGCGGAGCAGGGCCCGGCTCACCGTCGACCGAGTAGTCTTCCTGGAAGTCGGGCGGCAGCCAGCCCTGCGAGGCCAGGCCGCGCAGATCCACCAGCATGGGGTTGAAGGCCATGCCGGCCGGGCTCATGTACGGCGAATAGCCGCTGCCCGGAGGCACCAGCGGCAGGATCTGCCACAGGTACTGCTCGGCGTGCTCCAGCCAGTCGATGAAGTGGTAGGCGCTGGGTCCGAAATCTCCCGAACCGGGGTGCTGGATGGTGAGCGGCTGCTCGGGGCCGACGGGCTCGGTATCCGGTAGTGAGGTGATATGCAGCAGGATGCCGCTGGCACGGGAGGTATTGGGACTCATGGTCTTCATCCTTTGCGACGGGCAACGAACATGTAGACGGAATGGGGACGCAGGGCGCGTGCGGCGGGTCCCTTCGGCTTGTTGGAGAGAACGTCGCTGCTTGTTGCGCCCTGTGTCTTGCATTTGACCACAGGTGCACGAAGCTTGCTGTTTTTGTTGATTGCCAAGCCCATCCGCATGATCTGCGTCATGGTCTCGTCCACCTGGCCCTCGGGGGAGTTGGCCCGCCAGGGTTGGCCGTCCGCCTGGTTGGTGTCCAGTACCATGGTCCAGTCGCCTTCCGGCATCACGAAGGGCTTGTCCTCGCTTTCGGGATTGAAGACGATCAACAGATCCTTCTCCTCGTCGTTGTGGGCGCCCAGAATCTGGGCGAACACGCCGTCGCTAGTCTGACTCCACTGGTCGGCGTGCATCGACTGACCCTGATCGTTGAGCCAGCGCACGTCCAGCATGCCCGAGGCCGTGGGGGCGCCCAGTAGCCAGACGGGCAGGTGCAGTTGCGGGTGCTTCTTGCGCAGATGGATCAGGTGTGCCGTGAAGCCGATCAGTTCGTCGTCGGCGCCTTTCCAGTCCAGCCAGCTGATGGCGTTGTCCTGGTTGTAGGCGTTGTTGTTGCCCTGCTGGGTGCGGGCCATCTCGTCGCCAGCGGTCAGCATCGGCGTGCCCTGCGATAGCAGCAGCGAGGCCAGCAGCGCCCGCCGCAGTCGCGCGCGCCTGCGATTGATTTCCGGGTCGTCAGTAGGGCCTTCCACGCCGGCGTTCCAGCTGTGGTTGTCGTTGTTGCCGTCGCGGTTGTCCTCGCCGTTGGCCTCGTTGTGCTTCTGGTTGTAGGAAACCAGATCGTTCAGCGTGAAGCCGTCGTGCGAGGTGATGAAGTTGATGCTGGACTGCGGATAGCGGCCGTCGTGGTGAAACTGCTCGCTGGCGCCCGAAAGCTGGCTGGCGAAGGCGCCCCGGTCCTTGTGGGGCTGCAGCCAGAATCCGCGTACCGTGTCTCGGAAGCGGTCGTTCCACTCGCTCCAGCCCGGCAGATACGCGCCCAGCTGGTAGCCGCCGCCGGCCGCGTCCCAGGGTTCGGCGATCAGCTTGATGCCGGCCATGGCTGGATCCTGCCGGATGGCCTGGAAGAAGGGTGCGTAGCGGTCGAAGTGGCCTGGATCGTTCGAGTTGGGCAAGGCCACGCGCCCCAGCACCGAGGCCAGGTCGAAACGGAAACCATCGACGTGCATCTCCTGGACCCAGTAGCGCAGCGAATCCATGATCATCTGCAGCGCCACGTAGTTGCTGGCGTTGATGCTGTTGCCGGTGCCGGTGTAGTTGGCGTAGTAGGCCGGATCCTGGCGGCTGAGGTGGTAGTAGGCCTGGTTGTCCAGTCCGCGCCACGACAGCGTGGGGCCGCGCTGGTCGCCTTCGGGCGTATGGTTGTACACCACGTCCAGGATCACCTCGATGCCGTGACGGTGCAGCTCCTTCACCATGTGCCGGAACTCGTTGACTGGATCCTGGCGTGCAAAGCGCCGGTCGGGCGCGAAGAAGGCCAGCGTGTTGTAGCCCCAGTAGTTGCACAGCCCCATCTCGATCAGCGTGCCTTCGCTGATGGATTCCTGCACGGGCAGCAGTTCCACGGCCGTCACGCCCAGACGCTTCAGGTGGGCAATGGCGGCCGGGCTGGCCATGCCTTCATAGGTGCCACGCAGCTCGGCCGGCACGTCGGGGTGAGATTGGGTGAAGCCCTTGACGTGCACTTCGTAGATGACGCTTTCGCACATCGGGATGTTCGGGCGCCGGTCGCTCTCCCAGTCGAACTCGTGCATGCCGGTGACCACGGCCTTGGGCATGTACGCGGCGTTGTCGTCCATCTGCGTATCGGGGCGGTCCAGATGGGATTCATGCCATTGGAACTCGCCGTGTAGGCGCTGGGCGTAGGGATCCAGCAGCAGGCGGGCGGGGTTGTAGCGCAGTCCGCGCGACGGGTCGTAGGGACCGTCCACGCGGTAGCCGTAGATCAGTCCCGTGCCGGCATCGGGCAGAAAGCCGTGCCAGACGTTGTTCACCGGGCCGTTCATCGCGTAGCGGTGGGTCTCGCGGCCTTCGGTGTCGAACACGCACAGCGTGACGCTGCGCGCACCGCTGCTGAAAAGGGCAAAGTTGACGCCACCGTCATGACAGGTGGCACCCAGTGGCCACACTTGGCCATTGGGTAGGGTTTCGTCTTTCATGGATCGTTCAAAAGTGCTCACGCAATGGCCTGCCTTCCGCGGCGAATGGCGGGCTGGTGAGGTACTGCGAGGAGGGCTGTCTCGGATTGCTCTGCGCGTCTCGTCCTGCCACCCGGTCAGGGGTGACGATGGGAGCTGCTGTCAGCCGGGGCCATCGCCCGAGCATGTCGGGCGATGTCCGGTGCCGGTCGAGGGCGGCAGGCTGGCGCCGGCTCATGGCACCTCGAGAGGTGCATGGCATGGGCTAGCGTCTGGCCTGCGGCGTCCAGCCGAGTCCCGTGCAGCGACGGGGCGGGGCCAGGCCGGCGGTTGATGCCAGTGCTGTCGGCGCGTATCCAGAGCTGCGCCGGGAAAAGGCCAGTCGGGGTGACCAGGGTCTGCCCGGACTGGCCGGCGCCGAAAAAGCCGGCACGAAGATACCGCAAAATGCAGGAGGAATCTCGTGAACGACCCGGCGGGCGTTGGCATGGTACCAACGCATCGTCAAAGTGTGTGCCGGGCGAACCCGGCGCCCTCTCAGACTTTCAGAGGTTTCACGTCCCAGATCTTGTCGGCGTACTCCAGGATGGTACGGTCGCTGGAGAAGATGCCCATGCCGGAGACGTTGATCACGGCTTTCCGGTTCCAGGCGTCCTGGTCGCGGTACAGCACATCGACCTTCTCCTGCGTGGCCACGTAGTCGGCGAAGTCGGCCAGCAGCAGGTAGGTGTCCTGACGCAGCAGCGAATCGGCGACCGGGCGGAAGCGGCCGGCATCGTCGGGCGACCAGAAACCGCCACCGATCTGGTCGATCACCAGGCGCAGGTCGGGATTCTCTTCATAGTAGCGGGCCGGATCGTAGCCAGCAGCCTTGATCTTCGCCACTTCCTCGGTGCGGTGACCGAAGATGAAGATGTTGTCGTCGCCCACCTGTTCGTGGATCTCGACGTTGGCCCCGTCCATCGTGCCGATGGTGAGCGCACCGTTGATGGCCAGCTTCATGTTGCCGGTGCCCGATGCTTCGGTGCCGGCCGTGGAGATCTGCTCGGACAGGTTGGCTGCCGGCATGATCATCTCGGCGGCCGAGACGCTGTAGTTGGGCACGAACACCACCTTCATCCGGTCGCGCAGCGCCGGTTCGGCATTGATCTTGCGGGCCACGTCGTTGATCAGCTTGATGATCAGCTTGGCCATCCGGTAGGCCGAGGCGGCCTTGCCGGAGAAGAGGAAGGTGCGCGGCGTCCAGTCCTTGTCGGGGTTGGCCACCATCTGGTTGTAGCGATGCACGATGTGCAGCACGTTCAGCAGCTGGCGCTTGTACTCGTGGAAGCGCTTGACCTGCACGTCCAGCATCGCGTTCGGGTCGATGTCGACCCCACCGTGCGTCTTGACCCAGTCGGCCAGCCGCTGCTTGTTGGTGAGCTTGGCGGCCGCAAATTCCTTCAGGAACGCAGGTTTGTCGGCAAACGTCTTCAGCTTGGACAGCTCGCTGAGGTCCTTGCGCCAGTCGGTGCCGATCGACTTGTCGATGAGCGCCGACAGCGGCCGGTTGGCGTTGGCCAGCCAGCGGCGCGGCGTGATGCCGTTGGTGATGTTGATGAAGCGGCCCGGGAACAGCTGGGCGAAGTCGGCGAAGATGGTGTCGACCAGCAGCTGGCTGTGCAGCTTGGACACACCGTTGACCTTGTGACTGGCCAGCACGCACATGTAGGCCATCCGCACGCGGCGCTCGCCGGTCTCGTCGATCAGCGACACGCGACGCATCAGGTCGTGGTCGTCGCCGTGGTGGGTGCGCACCCAGTCCAGGAAGCGCTTGTTGATCTCGAAGATGATTTCCAGGTGGCGCGGCAGCACGCTGCGCATCATGGCCACCGGCCAGGTCTCCAGCGCTTCGGGCATCAGCGTGTGGTTGGTGTAGGAGAACACCTTGCAGCACTGCGCCCAGGCGCTGTTCCACGACATCTTGTGCTCGTCCACCAGGATGCGCATCAGCTCGGGCACGGCGATGGCCGGGTGGGTGTCGTTCAGGTGGATGGCCACCTGATCGGACAGCTCGGAGAAGTTCTCGTGGTTGTGCAGGTAGCGGCGGACGATGTCCTGAAGTGAGGCGCTGACGAAGAAGTATTCCTGACGCAGGCGCAGCTCGCGACCCTGGTAGCTGGAATCATCCGGATACAGCACGCGCGTGACGTTTTCCGACTGGTTCTTGCTGGCCACCGCCTGCATGTAGTTACCCTGCGAGAACAGGGTCAGGTCTAGGCTCTCGGCGGCGCGGGCATGCCACAGCCGCATGGTGTTGATGGTCTTGGTGTGATAGCCGGGCACGATCATGTCGTAGGCCGTGGCCATGACCTTCTCGGCCTCGTGCCAGAGGGCGCCACGATCGGGGTCGTGCTCGACCCAGCCACCGAACTTGATGGGGAAGGTGACCTGCGGGCGGGCGAACTCCCACGGGTTGCCCAGCTTGAGCCAGTCGTCGGGTTGCTCGACCTGGTAGCCGTCGTGGATCGACTGCGCGAACATGCCGTAGTCGTAGCGGATGCCGTAGCCGAAGCTGGGCAGACCGGTGGTGGCCATCGAATCCAGGAAGCAGGCGGCCAGGCGACCCAGGCCGCCGTTGCCCAGGCCCGGATCGGGTTCTTCCTCGCGGGTCTCTTCCAGGTCGATGCCGCCTTCGGCCAGTGCCGTGGCCAGCTCATCGTACAGGTCGATGGCCATCAGGCTGTTGGTCAGCGCGCGGCCGACCAGGAATTCCATCGAGAGATAGTAGACGCGCTTGACCTTCTGGCTGTACTGCTGGCGCGTAGTCTCGATCCAGTTGTCGATCTGCTTGTCACGAGCCAGACGGGCCAGCGCGACGTACCAGTCGGCCTTGGTGGCGGTCTTTGGGTCCTTGCCGATGGTGTAGAGGAGGCGGTTGGCCACGTAGCGGCGCAAGGCCTCGTGGTCAGTCCGTTCGATCGAGGCCGGCTCAAAGGCTTCGGGCAACGGGGTGGGTTTTTTCGTCTTCTTGGGGAGCTTGGAGGGCATCTTCACGACCTTTCAGTGAAGTGAACAACAACTGTAGATTTTGCAGCTTAACGGCAGGTTCTGCCACTAAACCCCCGGATTGCAACAGTGTTGGCCATGTGTCGGGCATGATGGCGACAGGGCATGTAGGTTATTTATCCATGTCGGCGCCGCAGGTATCGTTTCCCGAAGGTATGTCTTTGCGCCTGAAGCGGGAAGAACCCATCCAGGGCGGGGAAGATGGCGTGTTTTTGCCGCTTGCGCTGCAGATTGGCTCGTCTGGACATGCAATCTGTCAGGCCATGCGGGGGAATGCCCATGGTCCTGGGTGGGATGCATGCCCATGGGCATTTCTCGGATACAGGGCCTTGCTTCTCTGTTCGGTTCCCGATCTCTTTGGGGGAAGTTATTGCATGGCATTTGACAATGCCGCGTGGGTAACGGCATAATTCCACCTCTTCCCCGGAGAGGTGCCCGAGTGGCTAAAGGGGGCAGACTGTAAATCTGTTGGCTTACGCCTACGTTGGTTCGAATCCAACCCTCTCCACCACTGCTTTCACAGCCTTCCCATTCGGGGGGCGTTTCCCCAGCCGGTCAGACTCGGTTGCATCACCTTGAAGGGTCATTGCAACCTATCGCTGACACACGGCTCCATGCCGGTGCAAGGCATCCAGCCCTACGGCATGTTCGTTTCGCGGCGCCACCCGTTCAGGGGGCCGCCACGCAAGCGGGTGTAGCTCAATGGTAGAGCAGAAGCCTTCCAAGCTTACGACGAGGGTTCGATTCCCTTCACCCGCTCCAGTTTCCGCCGACATATCACCCCTGGAACAGGCACCGGAACGGGTGTTGCGCATTCCGCTCGAATGTCATCGAACTTTCGGGGCGAAGCCGCTTGCCACCCGATGGTTGGTGCCATTGGGAGTTGTCTTGGTACCGCCTGTCGTCGGAGGCTTCCTGTTCGGAGATGGCTCAACAGGACTGTTGGCGTCGCTGATGGGGGATCCCGCCATGCTGCTGCTGTCCGGAATGCTGATGCTGCTGGTGGTGTTCTGCCTGTTCATGGTTATCTGGCAGCCCTTGCGTTCCGGTTGGATGTTGGAGCAGACAGAGCGTGGTGCCCGTCTCTTCCGTGGGGTCTGGCTGGGCAAGCGGATTTTGCACAGCCGAGAGGTCGATCTGACGCCTTACACCTGGTTGCGGGTCATATCGGTAGCACCCCAGCGGGTGACACTGGAGCTGGGCAATCCTTCCTATCAGACGCTTGAGCTGTCCTCGGTCTGGGGCGGCATGTATCGCGCATTGCACGAAGAGGCGCGCGTTGCCGCCATTTGCAACCTGTGTGCCGTCGGTGCCCAGGTCTCGGCCATGACCGGCATTACCGATCGCGGGTTCCGCGAGATGGCCTGAACGCACTGGCGTCAGGCAGAGGCCGGTTGGCCTGTTCATGCTTCGTATGGATCCGTGTAACTCAGGTATCGGGGACAGGGTCGTTCCTGTTGTACTTTGCCTGGTAAGGACGTAAGCTTTCCTTACTTTCCTTGAAGCTCATCATGAGGGCGTCATGCTTGCCAAGCTCACTTCCAAGAACCAGTTGACGCTGCCCAAGGCGCTGGTGGCTCAGATGGATGCTGCCGAGTATTTCGAGGTGTCGGTCGAGAATGGGCGCATCGTGCTGACGCCTGTGCGCGTGCAGCGGGCCCAGGCTGTCAGGGACAAGCTTGGACAGCTTGGCATCACCGAAGAGGATGTGGACGCCGCTGTGGCCTGGGCGCGGCGCTGATGCGGCGCGTTGTTCTTGATACCAACGCCGTGCTGTCTGCGCTGCTCTTTACCTCAGGTCGTCTGGCGTGGTTGCGACGTGCGTGGCAGACACGGCTGACGCCCTTGGTCTGCAAGGAGACGGCCATGGAGTTGCTGCGCGTTCTGGCCTATCCCAAGTTCGGGTTGAGTGCTGTCGAGCAGCAGGATCTGCTGTCGGAGTTCCTGCCCTACGCCGAGGTGGTCGATCTGCCTTCACCATGGCCAGACTTGCCTCAGTGCCGGGACGATAAGGACCAGGTGTTCCTGGTGTTGGCCCACGTCGGCAGGGCTGATGCCTTGGTGACGGGCGATCGTGACCTTCTGGCCCTGCAGGCCGATTTTCCTGACCTGATCATCACCCCGGACGCTCTGCGTGCTCGGGTGGATGAAGGGCGAACCTGATGCAGGACGGCCTGATGCAGCAGAACCCGACGCCGGAGAGCCCGACGCAGGTGCCCCGCACGCTGCGCATTCCCATCAACAGTGCGTACACCTTCGGAACGAAGAACAAGCTGCCAGCCGTGCTGTTTGTCGTGCCGTCGCTGGTTGTACTGGACCGATGGCGCCCACCTTTCGGGATCGCCATTGTGTTGGGGGTTGCCCTGTTGACGGTGCTCTCCCTGGTCTTGCGGTCGTACTGGCTGCTTGAAGTTGTCGAGGACACCACGCCGTTGGCCGAGGCCGGGGAGATGTCGGCTCCGAAGGACGAGGGGGCTGCTTCATCCGGAAGAGGGCTGCCGCCCGGGAGCGAGAAGGCCTTGGTGCCTGCTTCCGGGGTGGGCACGGTATTCGATGCCCCGACGGGAGTCGCGTGGGCCCGGCTGTATCGCCAGCTCTGCCTGGGGAAACGGGTGCTGCGCAGTCGGGAAGTCGACCTGTCCCCTTATGTCTGGTTGCGCACCACCTCACTGTCGATACAGGAGGTGACGTTGGAGCTGGGCAACTGGTCCTACCAGACGCTGACTCTGGCGGCAGTGCGAAGTCGTGGCAACAGCGGGCTCACGCCCCGCAAGCGTCAGGCTGCCATCGATGAGCTGTGTGCCATTGGGGCTCAAGTGTCGGCCATGACCGGCATCACCGATCGCGGATTCCGGGAGATGGCCTGAAGGGGCTTGCGGCCAGAAGGGGCAAGGAGCGCGGGTGTCTCCTGTCCCACGCCGGGCGGGATTTGAGCGGGCCCTGGTTCAGCTCAGGGCCCGGAGCGGGAATCAGCCCGCGGCGGCCATCGCTTCGGCCATCGGGGCCGGATGGGGGGTGGAGGCGGCTTTCACGGCTGCCGTGCGCCGGTAGCGACGCTGACGCTGCAGACCCAGGTGCTGGCTCAGGTAGCGGCAGGCGCTTTCGGGCGTGGAGTCGATCATGAAGGCCAGGTCGCGCAGTTGAGGCAGCTTGCGCTGGCGCACCGAAATCGGCTCGGACTCGTCCATGCCGGCATTCAGGACCTGCAGCAGGTGATCCAGGCGGGCGGCCACCGAGCCCTGGCGCATGCGCATGGCGTCGGCCGCGCGGCTTTGTTCCTGCAGGAAGGCGGTCATCACGATGAGCATCCGCTGCATGTCATTGCTGGTGTCCACGCGGGTGACTTCACAGTCAGTGACGGCGACGGCGTTGAAGGCGTAGGGCTGGCGCAGGGCGCACTCGGCACCCAGCAGGTCACCCGGCATGGCCAGGCGGACGAAGCTGGTGCCCGAAGGGCCAGTGCTCTCCAGCCGCACCAAGCCACGGTTCAGCTGCCAGACGCCGTTTCGGTCGCCGGCCAGGAAAAGGTGTTCGCCCACGGACAGTGAACGGGGGGCCTCATTGGTATCGAAAGCGTCGTGATTCATGGTGGTCTCGCTCCAGTTCTCGTTGTATGTCTGGCCTGCCTGGCCAGGGGCCCGCGAGGGGCTGGCGAAGATGTTCATGGCAATCTCCAGATGCGCTGTGTACGGACGGGGCGACGCAGGCTGCGTGGGCGATGTGCCGGAGAGACCTGATGCCGGGCTGGGGGGCCGATGGGGCCTTGCTCGGGGATGTGGCCCACAGGGGGCCTCATGGGCCAGTGGTGGTCACATCGTCAGGGGTGTTCCGTCCTGGGGATATGTCGGGGTTTCCGGATATCCACTTCCAGGCGACGCAACGGGGCCAGGGGCTTCGTTGCTCGGGCTTGGAAGACGGGTAGGCACGAACGCAGGCGTCGCAGGGACGCAGGTTCAGGAGAGTTGCGGCGGAGCGCGACTGAGCTGGGGAGGCCAGGTCGGAGCGACCGGTGGCGGAGTGGGGGCAAGCTGGAGCGCCTGCCGGACAGAGGTGATCGTGGCCAGCACCAGGGGCTGAGGCACATGGGGCATGGCCGGCACTTCCTGCTGCAGGCGGCAGTAGGGGCAGTGCCCACCGTCATGCAGCAGGGTGTGATCAATGGGGGACTGGGCGTCCTGGGCAGCGCGTTGCGCCAGCAGCGAGGCTGCACCCCGGTTGTACGGGGTGGTACAGATCTCGAGCGGGATCTCGCCCCGGGCAGCAGCCAGCAGAGAGGTCATCGACGGCGCAAGCGTGCCCATCAGGACGGCCAGCATGGCGATCCAGATGATCAGTGGGCGGTTGCGGCGCGTGTTCATGTCAGTGCGGGCAGGACGGCAATGACCCCAAGTCTCTGAAGAAGGTCAAATTATGCGGGTAGATGCGGGCGCTGTCACCTAGTCTTACAGATTGTCTCAGGACGTGAGGGCTCGTTCCCTATTCCCTATCATCGCATCATTTTCGGTTTCGTGGGGCAGTCCGGATCCGAGCGATTTCCAAGGATTCGCATCGTGATGGCAGGCTTTCATCAACTATACTTTTCTCACTTTTTCCAATAAGAATCAATCACTACAGGCAAGGCGAAAGGTTCTTCGGTATGACGGCGTGGCCCGGTGGCTACGGTCTCGTGGCAAGGGCCTGGCCCCGGGGGCTTGTGGTGACGCCTCTCGGGAGCCATCATGCTTTTTTTCATTCAGTTTGCCGTCATCCTGCTGTGCATCCTCATCGGTGCACGGGTGGGGGGCATCGGGCTGGGCGTGTTCGGGGGTATCGGCCTGGCCGTGCTGGCCTTCGGCTTCCAGCTCCAGCCCACCAGTCCACCCATCGACGTGATGCTGATGATCATGGCGGTAGTCTCGGCCGCTGCGGCCATGCAAGCGGCTGGCGGCCTGGACTATCTGGTGCGGGTCGCCACGCGGGTGCTGCACCGCAACCCGCGTTACATCACGTTCATGGCGCCGGCGGTTACCTATGCCTTCACGGTGGTGGCTGGCACCGGGCACGTGGCCTACTCGGTGCTGCCGGTCATTGCCGAGGTCAGTCGTCGCAACGGTATCCGGCCCGAGCGGCCGCTGTCGATGGCGGTGATCGCCTCGCAGTTCGCCATCGTGGCCAGTCCGGTGGCGGCCGCGGTGGTCTCGGTCGTGCATTACCTCGAACCGCAGCACATCACGCTGATCGACGTGCTGAAGGTGACGGTGCCTTCCACCATCCTGGGCATTGGTCTGGCCTGCGTGTTCGTCAATCGCATGGGCAAGGAGCTGGCCGATGATCCGGGCTACCAGCAGTTGCTGAAGAATCCGGAGTACGTGAAGCTGAATGCAGTGGAGGCTGTGGCCGAGGATGCGCCCCTCAAGCCGACGGCCAAGACGTCGGTGCGGATCTTCCTGGCGGCAGCCCTGCTGGTGGTGCTGATGGGGGCGTGCGAGGGCCTGCGGCCGGTGTTCGGTGGCGAGCCCATGGGCATGGCGCACACCATCGAGATCGTGATGCTGTCGGCGGCGGCGCTCATCATCCTGGTCTGCAAACCCGATGGCAACGAGATCACCCAGGGCAGCGTCTTCCATGCCGGCATGCGAGCGGTGATCGCGGTGTTCGGGGTGGCCTGGATGGGTGACACGCTGATGCAGGCGCACCTGCCCGAACTGAAGGCCGCAGTCTCATCGCTGGTGCAAACGGCCCCCTGGACCTTCGCGTTCGCGCTCTTCGTGCTGTCGGTGCTGGTCAACAGTCAGGGCGCCACGGTGGCCACGCTCTTTCCGGTGGGCATTGCGCTGGGCGTGCCCGCACCGATCCTGGTCGGCACGCTGGTAGCGGTTAACGGCTATTTCTTCATTCCCAACTACGGGCCGATCATCGCGTCGATCGACTTCGATACCACGGGAACCACGCGCATCGGGCGCTACATCTTCAACCACAGCTTCATGTTGCCGGGTCTGCTCAGCATGGCGTTCTCGCTGGCGCTGGGGCTACTGTTCGCCCGGATGTTCCTCTGAGCTTCCTGCGCCCGGCCAGGCCTGCGACAGGGACCGGCCGGCGCCCTCTTCCGATTCAGAGCAGGTTGTCCAGCTCAGCCTGGCTGATGCCGCGCACCTGGCGCGCAAAGTGCATGGGCTGCGAGAACAGCATGCTGGAGGGCAGCAGGCGCTGCTCGCGTTCGTCCTGGATGACGAAGCCAGGCACGCCACGGGCTGACAGCTCGTTCATTAGGGAGCAGGCCCGGTCGATACGCTGGTTGGTGGCTGCATGCAGTTCGGGTGTGGCTGTCTGCAGCCGCTCGGCGGCATCGCTCAGTCCGAGACTGCGCAGCAGTTCACCCAGGGTGCTCAGCTCGGTGATGTTGCAGCCGTCCACGTAGCGCGCATGTTGGATGCACTGCAGTGCCTCGAATTCCCGCTGGGGCTGGGTCTGGGCCACAGCGGTGAGCGCCAGCGTGGCGGCGGTGCTGTCCATGGGCTGGTGGAGATTGCACAGCACCTGGTCACGGTAGGTCAGGCTGAAGATCTGGCCGGTGAGCTGCTCGATGCGCTGGTCGTTGGTCCAGGCGTGGCTGGCCATGCCCATGTCCATGGGGCGTGCGCCGTGGCCGGCAAACAGACCAGTGGGTAGCAGTTCCAGTCCAACCCCGGTGCTTTCGACGACGCTTGCCAGTGCTGGGCTGGCGCCATAGCACCAGCCGCAGAGCGGGTCGAAGAGGTAGGTCAGGGTCTTGCTCATGCCACAGCACCGTGCCTTGCCAGCGAGAGATCCGGCTGCAAATCATCAGGAAACAGCCGAAGATTCTGGTGCGCCGCGGAAAACTGCGCAGGAATGGGCGAGGTGTCTGTGGTGGTATTGTGTACTAGTGTTGCTCAGGCTGACAGCAGCGTGGGCTCTTTGTCGGGGAAGTTGCCCATCTGGTAGCCTAGCCACAGGCGCTGTGCGATCCGGTTGGCCATTTCGTTGGCCTGGGCGGCCATGACCTGGTTGGGGTGCTCGGTCAGGCTGTCGGCAAAGAGCGACAGCCAGCGTTTGAAGAGATCGGCGTCCAGATCGGGCAGGGCGATGTGCTTGGGCATCGGTGCCCCTTCGAAGCGGCCGGTACGGCGCAAGAGGCTGGACCAGAAGTCCACCATCTTCAGCAGATGCGGGTCCCAGTCATCGATGTGACGGTCGAAGACCGGTCCCAGGATCTCGTCACTGCGGATGCGGTCATAGAAGGTGTACACCATCCGGGTGATGTCTTCTTCGGTGCAGATGTCGGCGGGCATGGTGCGGTGGCGCAGGTCAAGTGGACGGGGTGCCATTGTGGCACCTTCCGGGTGGGCCCGGAAACGGTCGCCGATGGGTGGGGATGCTCCCCTCCGTCGGCCATGAGGCTCAGTACAGCTCCAGGTGCGCCCGGCCTTCACGCTGCATCAGCTTCCACCAGCGGTCATCGGCGGCCAGCCGGTCACTGTCGGCCATCAGGGTGTCGAAGGCCCGGGCCACGGCCTCCTCCAGGTGGGCCTTGTTGCCGCAGACGTAGACGTGGGCGCCTTTCTCCAGCATCGGCCGCAGGCGGTCGGCGTGGTTGGCAATAGCGTGCTGCACATAGTATTTCTCGGCGCCATCGCGCGAGAAGGCGGTGATCAGCTCGCCCAGCACGCCTTCCTGTTGCAGGGTCTCCAGTTCTTCCTGATAGAGGAAGTCCTCGGCACGGCGCTTCTCGCCGAAGATCAGGCAGTTCTCGCGTTTCACGCCACTGGCCTGCATCTCGCGCAGCAGGCCCATCAGCGGGGCGATGCCGGTGCCGGTTCCGATGAGGATCAGCGGCGTGTCGGCGCTGCCCGCCAGGTGAAAGCCCGGGTTGGATCGGCAGTAGATGCGGAACGGCCCCTCGTGCGTGAGCAGGAAGCGCGTGGCGGTCCCCCGGTGCCGGCGGCCCTTGCGCTCGTAGTCCACCTCGCGCACGCACAGGTCGATGTGGCCCGCCTCACCGTGCGAGGCAATGGAGTAGGCGCGGATGAGGCACGGCGAGAGCAGCTTGGCCAGCTCGGCCAGCGGCACGCTCTGGGGACTGCAGAAGTCTTGCAGGATGTCCAGGATATCGGCGCCCCACAGGTACTCTTCCAGGGCCTTGCGGTTCTTGAACTTCAGCAGGTCCTTCAGTTTCTCGTTGCCGGTGAGCTTGCCCAGATCGCGCAGTACGCCCTTGCTGATCTGCCGAAGCTCCTTGTGGCGAAGCAGCGCGGTGGCATCGAACGATCCGTAGTACTTGGCCAGGGCGCCCAGCAGCTGGGGATCGTTCTCAGCCATCACGTACACGGTGTCACCCGCCCGCC
Source organism: uncultured Lautropia sp. (assembly GCA_938046755.1). GTDB lineage: Bacteria > Pseudomonadota > Gammaproteobacteria > Burkholderiales > Burkholderiaceae_E > Lautropia. The sequence goes on from CALIXC010000218.1 coordinate 25,217, forward strand.
AGACCATGCCGCTGTCGGTGGTGTCCAGCCGCAGGTGGTATGCCGCCGGGCTGCTGGTGCTCAGCGGCCGGCGCTCCAGCAGCTTCGCCTCGTAGGCCGAGCCTGCACCGTAGGCCCTGACCTGCAGGTGCAGCGCCTTTCCGGCTTCGGCGTCTCCGTTCAGGACCTTGCCCACCACGGGCATCCACTGGGCAAAGAACTGCTGAAAGTTGCTGTCGGCATCGACGCGGTTGATCAGGGCGGTGGCGCCACGGGCCAGCAGCAGCTCGTCCAGCTGCCGGGTGAAGCCGCAGAAGTGCGGGTAGGCGGTGTCGCCCAGCCCGAAGATGGCGTGGCGCAGCCCGGCCAGCGATTCGGTCTTCTGAACCAGTGCCAGGAAGGCCTCCGCATTGGAGGGCGGTTCCCCGTCGCCAAATTGCGAGGAGATGATGAACAGCGGGTTCCCGTCCTGCAGCATGCCGGGCGAGATTTCGTTCAGGGTGAGGACCTGGGGGGAGAAGGGCTGCAGGGCAGGGTCGGCGGCCAGCTGCTGGGCCAGAGCGCGGGCATTGCCCGACTCCGACCCATAGCCGATCACCACGCGGTGGGCGATGGCGTTCATGTGTCTTGGTTGGGTAAGACGAGCGGGGTATCCCCCGTGCCCTTGCAGGACAACCTGGCATGACACTGTGGCGTACCCGGTGCAGCCGGCCCATGAGTTCCCGCAACAGGGCACGTCGCATGGTATCGCGCGCGTACGGGTTGACCCCAGGGCACGGATGGGTGCGTATCAGGGGGATAATTCCCGATCGATTTTATCAGCCGACGGGTTGGCCAAGCCGACCTCCTTGCACGGCCATTTCCCGGTGTGGCTACACCGCCGAGGGAGCGTCTGGCAGAATCCATCGCCTTTGCAGGCCTGCCGGGTGATCGTCGGCGCAGGCAGGCCTGCTTGTTGACAGCCCCATCAGGTCCGCGGCGCGTGTCGCCGCGCGCGTTCGATACGTTGCCGTGAAGAGATCCACCGTGCCGGCCAATGGTTCTTCTGGAGATAGACAGGACATGACGACAAACCCCGCAGCACAGGCCGTTGCTGCCACGCAGAATGGCCAGGAAGATGGCCGGGGCAGTGGACAGGCTGCTGGCGCGGCGCAGCGTTCGGGGGCGGACGGCCAGCCGGCCTCGGTCGCAGAGGCCGTGACCGACCCCCGGAAGTTCCGCCGGGCGCTGGGCAACTTCGCTACCGGCGTTACGATCATGACGGCCAGTGCCGATGGCCGGAAGGTCGGGGTCACCGCCAACAGCTTCAATTCGGTGTCGCTGGATCCGCCGCTCATTCTCTGGAGCATCGACAAGCGCTCGGGCAGCTACCCGGTCTTTGCGCAGGCTTCGCACTTCGCCGTCAACGTGCTGGCTGTGGGCCAGATCGCGCTGTCCAACCAGTTTGCCCGCCCCGGGGATGACCGCTATGCGGGCGTGCCGCACCGGCCTGGCATCGGGGGCTCCATTCTGCTGGAAGACACCGCCGCCAGCTTCCAGTGCGAGAAGCACCAGATCATCGACGGGGGCGACCACTGGATCATGATCGGCAAGGTGGTGGCCTACGAGGACAGCGGGCGCGATCCGCTGCTCTACCACCAGGGCGCCTACTCGATGGTGCTGCCCCACCCGGAGCTGGAGGAGCGGGACGAGGTGAACGCCCCCCGCACCGAGTTTCACAGTCGCCTAGTGGACAACTATTTCTATCTGATGAGTCAGGCAATGCGTGCCCACCAGGAAGCCTGTCAGCCCGAGCGCCGGCAGGGAGGCTGGAGCGCAGGAGAGTCACGCGTGCTGCTGGTGCTGGATGCCGACCAGCCGGCCGATCTGGCCACGGTGGTGCACCAGGCCGTCATGCCGGCGCGCGAAGTCGAGCCAGTATTTCGCCTGTTGCGTGAGCGGGGGCTGGTCCGGCAGGAGGAGGCTGGCTTCGTGCTGACCCCGGAGGGGCATCGTCAGGCGCAGGCCGTCTGGGACATGGCCCGACGTCAGCAGGACAGGGTGTTTGCCCCCTTCTCGGACGAAGAAAAGTCGCTGTTCGCCGACATGCTGAAGCGGATCATCGTGGGCTGCTGAGGCGGCGCCTTGCCTGTCCTCGATCGTCCGAGCGGTGGATTCAATGTGAAAAAATTCCCGAACGGGAGATTTCTTTTCCTGGAAAACGGACTGCATCTGGCCATTCGGAGCGGGAAAGCGATTGGTTATCTCCACCCGATGGCGCGGTCTGGGGTATCCTGCCGGTATTATTCAGATGACATGTTTTGACAATTCCCATGGATATGGAAGCATTCACATCGACCGTTGCACTGCCGGACGCCGGTGCTGATGCCAGCGCCCATCCCTTCTCGGCACTCGATGAAAGAGGGCTGCTCGACGGAGAGCAGCACGCCCTGAGGCCCCGGACGGGTCGCATGACGCCGACACGCGCGCCTGATCCTCCCATCCCCGCGCCGGATATTGCGGCGCCGCCGCCCGCCACCGTGCGTCCTTCCCTCACAATGGCGCTGCTGCAGGCCCGGGAAGCGGCCATGCTCTTCTTTCGTCCGTCGCTCAACCGGCATGGGCTCACCGAGCAGCAGTGGAGGATCATCCGTGTGCTGCGTCGCTACGGCGAACTGGAAAGCCACCAGCTCGCCGAACTGGTCTGTATCCTGAAGCCCAGCATGACGGGGGTGTTGCAGCGCATGGAGCGGGACGGCCTCGTCCAGCGCCGCAAGCCCCGGCATGATCAGCGCCGCGTCTACGTGAGTCTGAGTCCTGCCGGTCAGGCTTGTTTCAGCGGTATGGTGGACGAGGTCGAAGACGACTACCGGCGCCTGGAAGAGAAATTCGGCAAGGAGAAGGTTCAGGCGCTGCTGGCGCTGCTCGACGAGCTGAGTGCCACGCAGCCCTGAATGCCCGTCAGGGCCACTGCATCTCGCCCTTGGCCACCTTCGCGCTCAAATCCAGTGACCCTTCGCCGGCCAGGTGCGGATAGCGGGCCTTCATGGCCGAGATCAGCTCGGCCGAGTTGGCGGCCTTAGCGGTTTCTTCGTCGAATGCGCGGATGTAGTCGCCGGTGAACTGGACGGATCTCAGATCCAGCGCGCTGCCCGGTGCATAGTGCCCGGGGATTACCACGGACGGATTCAGTGCCTGGATGCGGTCCAGCGTGGCCAGCCAGTCGGCGTGCGATTGCGGCGTCTGTGTGTCCGCCATCCATACGTGCTCACCGGCCACCACGGGAATGCCACCGGCCACCACACGGATTGACGGGATCCAGACGAAGGTGCGGTCTGGAGTGGGGCCATCCAGGCCCACCACCTGCAGCGACTGCCCTTCCAGTTTCAGGCGGTCGCCGTCCAGCGGTTCGGGAATGATGATGTCCTTTGGGGCGTTCTCGCCCAGCTGCGGGCCCCAGACCTTCAGCTTGATGTCCTTGTTCTGCTTGATGGCGGCGACGGTCTGCGGCGTGGCCACGATCCGCGCCTCGGGAAACTCGCTCTTGAGCGTATCCAGCCCGAAGTAGTAGTCCGGGTCGGAGTGGCTGACATAGATGGCGACAAGCTTCTTGCCGCTGGCCTTGATCTGCGCGGCCAGCTTGCGGGCATCCTCGGCCGAGAACTGTGCGTCGATCAGGATGGCTTCCTTCTTGCCCTGCACCAGGGTGGAAGACACGGCAAAGATGGCTTCCTCGCCAGGGTTGTAGGTCTGGATCGTCAGCGGCGCCTCGGCCATTTTCTTCATGCCGGTGGCAGGTGCCGTGTCGGCGGTGCTGGGCAGGTGGCTGCATCCTGTCAGGGCAAAAGCCAGCGCCAGGGCGCCGGCAACCAGGGTCTTGTGGGTGTTGTTCATGTCGCGGATTCCAAAGGAGTCTGTCGAATGGGCAACTGCTGATCTTGCCAGATCGGACAGGCGCGGAACAGCGCAGCTGGGAAGCCGCTTTTGCCCTATCATCACGCCCTCGTGGAGCTATCCGCGCGAGCGCAGATCGGGTGTCGATGATGGAACTTCGTCACCCCCTTGCATCGCAGAGAGAAAGTCTTCATAATGTCCCATTGACCGGGCAGGCACGCAGCGTTCTGGTCGCGAAAGAGGGCTTTGCCCTCTTGTCGACCGGGGTGCAAGCTCAAGCCTGTCTGCGCCTTGTTTGCTGCAAGCAAGGTTGCCGAAGGTCATGCCCATGTGGCTCAGTGGTAGAGCACTCCCTTGGTAAGGGAGAGGTCGCGCGTTCGATCCGCGCCATGGGCACCACTATTCCAAGGCGTTGCCAACACTGGCAGCGCGTCATGTCAGGGATGCCCCCTGACGGATCCCGGGTCGGTCAGCCACTCCCCACCCAGACATCAGGAGTCTCCAGTTATGGCAAAGGGCAAGTTTGAACGGACCAAGCCGCACGTGAACGTGGGCACCATCGGTCACGTGGACCATGGCAAGACGACGCTGACGGCGGCGATTGCCACGGTGCTGTCGAAGAAGTTCGGTGGTGAGGCCAAGGGCTATGACCAGATCGACAATGCACCGGAAGAGAAAGCCCGTGGCATCACGATCAACACCTCGCACGTCGAGTACGAGACCGCCACGCGCCACTATGCGCACGTGGACTGCCCGGGCCACGCCGACTACGTGAAGAACATGATCACGGGTGCTGCCCAGATGGACGGCGCGATCCTGGTGGTGTCGTCGGCGGACGGCCCGATGCCGCAGACGCGTGAGCACATCCTGCTGGCTCGTCAGGTGGGAGTTCCCTACATCATCGTGTTCATGAACAAGGCCGACATGGTCGATGACGCCGAGCTGCTGGAGCTGGTGGAGATGGAAGTTCGCGAACTTCTGTCGAAGTACGAGTTCCCGGGCGACGATCTGCCGATCATCAAGGGTTCGGCCCTGAAGGCGCTGGAAGGCGACACGAGCGAGATCGGCGAGCCGGCCATTCTGGCCCTGGCCGAGGCGCTGGACACCTACATTCCCGAGCCGCAGCGTGCGGTGGACGGTACGTTCCTGATGCCGATCGAGGACGTGTTCTCGATCTCGGGTCGTGGTACGGTGGTTACCGGCCGTGTGGAGCGTGGCATCATCAAGGTTGGCGACGAGATCGAGATCGTCGGTATCCGTGACACGCAGAAGACGACCTGCACGGGCGTGGAGATGTTCCGCAAGCTGCTGGACCAGGGTCAGGCAGGCGACAACGTGGGTATCCTGCTGCGCGGCACGAAGCGCGAGGATGTCGAGCGTGGTCAGGTGCTGGCCAAGCCGGGCACGATCAAGCCGCACACCGAGTTCGAGGCCGAGGTGTACATTCTGAGCAAGGACGAAGGTGGTCGTCACACGCCGTTCTTCTCGAACTATCGTCCGCAGTTCTACTTCCGTACGACGGACGTGACGGGTTCGGTGACGCTGCCGGAAGGCACCGAGATGGTGATGCCGGGTGACAACGTTCAGATGAAGGTCAAGCTGATTGCGCCGATCGCCATGGAGCAGGGTCTGCGGTTCGCCATCCGTGAAGGGGGTCGTACCGTCGGTGCCGGTGTGGTCGCCAAGATCATCGCCTGATACCAAGATAAAGGAAACGTAGGGGCATAGCTCAACTGGCAGAGCGTTGGTCTCCAAAACCAAAGGTTGGGGGTTCGATTCCCTCTGCCCCTGCCACTTTTCCTGATGTAGCAAGAAAGCCGGGCCGACAAGGCCCGCTTTCGTCAGAACAAGAGTCATTCATGGCAGTCGCAGACTGCATACTTCCAGGCTGGATACATGGCAGCGCAGCATAAAGTCGAAGATGTCACGTCCGGCGGCGACCGAGTCAAGCTGATCCTTGCCATTCTGGTCGTGGTGGCTGGCGTCGTCGGCTTCTACCTGTTGCGTGATCAGGCGCTGATCTTCCGAGTGCTGTCCGTCATCGGCGGTCTGGTGCTGGGGGGGGTCATTGCCTGGACGTCGACGCAGGGTCGTCGTCTGCTCGCCTTCCTGCGTGAATCCTGGCAGGAAATCCGGCGGGTCGTCTGGCCCACCAAGAAGGAGACCTGGTCGGTCACGCTGTACGTCTTCTTGTTCGTGGTCGTCATGGCCATCTTCCTGTGGCTCGTCGATTCCGGGCTGCAGTTCGTTTTGTACGATCTCGTGCTGGGCTGGAGTCGCTGATGAGCAAACGTTGGTATGTGGTGCACGCCTACTCGGGCATGGAGAAGAGCGTCGGCCGTGCCATTCGTGAGCGCGTCGAGCGTGCGGGCATGCAGGATCTCTTCGGCCAGATTCTTGTTCCCACCGAAGAAGTGGTGGAAATGAAGAATGGCCAGCGCTCCATCACCGAGCGCCGTTTCTTTCCCGGCTATGTGCTGGTCGAGATGGAAATGAACGATGACACCTGGCACCTGGTGAAGAACACCAATAAGGTCACCGGGTTCGTCGGCGGCAGCGGCAACCGGCCTGCAGCCATTTCCCAGGCTGAAGTCGACAAGATCATGAACCAGATGGCCGAGGGTGTGGAGAAGCCGCGTCCGAAGACCCTCTTCGAGATTGGCGAGATGGTTCGGGTCAAGGAAGGTCCGTTTGCAGATTTCAACGGCAACGTCGAGGAAGTCAATTACGAGAAGAGCCGCCTGACGGTATCCGTCACCATCTTTGGTCGGGCCACCCCGGTCGAACTGGAGTTCGGGCAGGTCGAGAAGCTCTGATCCCGGAAGGCGTTTCCTTCCGCAGCAAGACAGTTTCAGGCTGCTGCCTTCCGCAAGGAGACAACAGCGTTTTGAGGAGCCTGTGCCAGAAAGGTTCGCCATTCTGGCACAGGCGGTCGTACTCACAGGAGTAGCCATTCATGGCCAAGAAAATCGTCGGCTTCATCAAGCTGCAGGTTCCTGCAGGCAAAGCCAACCCCTCGCCCCCGATCGGTCCGGCCCTGGGCCAGCGCGGTCTGAACATCATGGAGTTCTGCAAGGCGTTCAACGCCCAGACGCAGGGCATGGAGCCCGGTCTGCCGATCCCCGTGGTCATCACCGCCTTCGCCGACAAGAGCTTCACCTTCATCATGAAGACGCCGCCGGCGTCCATCCTGATCAAGAAAGCTGCCAAGATCGACAAGGGCTCGAAGACTCCCCACACCGACAAGGTGGGCACGCTGACCCGCGAACAGCTGGAGCAGATCGCCAAGACCAAGCAGCCTGACCTGAGCGCTGCCGATCTGGATGCCGCCGTGCGTACCATCGCCGGCTCTGCCCGCAGCATGGGCGTGAACGTGGAGGGCGTGTAAATGGCCAAGCTGAGCAAACGTGCCAAGGCGCTGAGCGCCAAGGTCGAAGCCACCAAGCTGTACCCTGCCGCTGACGCCCTGGCCCTGGTCAAGGAATGCGCAACCGCCAAGTTCGACGAGTCCGTCGACGTGGCCGTGCAGCTGGGTATCGACCCTCGCAAATCCGACCAGCTGGTGCGTGGTTCGGTGGTGCTGCCCCGCGGTACCGGCAAGCCGGTTCGCGTAGCGGTGTTCACGCAGGGTGCCAAGGTTGAAGAAGCCAAGGCCGCCGGCGCCGACATCGTGGGCATGGAAGACCTGGCCGAGAAAGTGAAGGCCGGTCAGCTGGACTTCGACGTGGTCATCGCTTCGCCGGACGCCATGCGCGTGGTCGGCTCGCTGGGTCAGATCCTGGGTCCCCGTGGCCTGATGCCGAACCCGAAGGTCGGTACCGTGACGCCGAACGTTGCTGAGGCCGTCAAGAACGCCAAGTCGGGTCAGGTTCAGTACCGTACCGACAAGGCCGGTATCATCCACTCCACCATCGGCCGTGCTTCCTTCGACGTGGCCGCACTGCAGGAGAACCTAGCAGCCCTGGTCGAGGCTCTGGTCCGTGCCAAGCCCGCCACCTCCAAGGGTCTGTACCTGCGCAAGGTTGCGGTTTCCAGCACGATGGGTGTGGGTGTCAAGGTCGACACCGCTTCCGTCACCGGCAGCGGGGCCTGATCCCACGGCCACGAAGGTTTGTCGCGGCGCATCGCCCGGCGTCAACTGCCGGGGCATGCAACCGGCAGCAGCCTTCAAGGCTTGATGTGATCTTGAAGTGATTAGGGGCGAAGGTCCCACCAGGTATTCATCGGCCCTGCCGGTGGTTCCAGTGCCTTCCCCCACCAAGCTTTGGGCCGTACCCTCGGGTACGTGTTGTCAAAGACCGTATGGGACCAAGCAAGCCGACTTGCCGGCGAGGGCGGTCTTGAATGCAGGAGCAGGGTGGTTCGCCATCCGGTTTCCAGCGCCATACGCAGATGGCGGTCCTGAAGAATGAAGTGTTCGATTGCAGACGACGCGTTTTATGGGGTTTCCCCCCTTGAGGATGCAGCGCCTGTGGCTGAAGGCTTCACACCTGATCGCCGTGTTGTCAACGATGGAAGTGCTTCGGCGCAACCATCTCATTTGTAAGGAAAGACCGTGGCTCTCAATCGTGAAGAGAAAGCGGCCGTCATCGAGGAAGTCAGTGCCCAGGTGGCACAGGCTGGCTCGATCGTCCTGGCCGAGTACCGTGGTCTGACAGTCGAGAAGATTACCCAGCTGCGCAAGCAGGCACGGGAATCGGGTGTGTATCTGCGCGTGTTGAAGAACACGCTGGTGCGTCGCGCCGTCAAGGATACGCCTTACGAGAAGCTGGCTGACCAGATGGTCGGTCCGCTGATGTACGGCATTTCCGCTGATCCGGTCGCGCCCGCCAAGCTGATCGCCAGCTTTGCAAAAGCCAACGACCAGCTCGTGGTGAAGGGTGGTGCCATGCCCAATGTGGTCATGGACGTCGCCGGGGTTCAGGCCCTGGCCACCATGCCGAGCCGCGAAGAGCTGCTGGCCAAGCTGCTGGGCACGATGCAGGCACCGGTTGCTACCTTCGTTCGTACCCTCAACGAGGTTCCGACGAAGTTCGTTCGCGGTCTGGCGGCCGTGCGCGACAAGCAGGAAGCTGCCTGAGCATCCCCGCACTCACATTGACTGTCGGGCTTCATCCGACGTAACAAACGCAATCGAACTGGAGTAATTCCAAATGGCACTGAGCAAAGAAGAGATCCTCGACGCAGTCGCAGGCATGACGGTTCTGGAACTGTCCGAACTGATCAAGATGATGGAAGAGAAATTCGGCGTGTCGGCTGCTGCCGCTGCTGTCGCCGTGGCCGCTCCGGCCGCTGGTGGCGCTGCTGGTGGTGCTGCTGCCGAAGAGCAGACCGAGTTCACCGTTGTTCTGGCCGCTGCTGGCGAGAAGAAAGTCGAGGTGATCAAGGTCGTGCGTGCCGCTACCGGCCTGGGCCTGAAAGAAGCCAAGGACCTGGTCGACGGTGCTCCGAAGCCTGTGAAGGAAGGCATCTCGAAGGCCGACGCCGACGCGCTGAAGAAACAGCTGGAAGACGCTGGCGCCAAGGTCGAAGTCAAGTAATCGACTTGCTGCCGGGTATCGGCCAAGGGACCGGGGTCTGCTGTCAGGGGCCTCGGTCGTTTGCCGTGTATCCGGTGGCTTTGCCTTACCGGGAAACCCCGTCATCATCCTGTCGAAGGGCAGGGGGGCAGGTGTTTCCCGGCAGCCGTCTCCAAAGCGCTTTCATTCGCCCTGGTGTTCGGCCAGTTTCCCAGATTCCGGATTCTCGCGTTCGAGCCTGTTGATTGGCGCGGTTCTTTGTCGTCGCAGCACGGTGGTTGTGGCGGCTGCACCAGACCGGGAGCCTCCAGTCCTTTCCAGACTCGCTTCAAGACCCTGTTCGTTGGCCAGATTGTCCCTTTCGGGCATCTGAAGGCCAACGAGTCGGGTCCTGCAGCGGGTTTCTTCCACGGATACACATGCAGTACACCGCGAAACGGCGCGTTTCGCCCTGTCAGGGCCTTGTTGCGGGCTGCCCGGCCAGCCGCATGTTGCCTTCCCGCCCCGGATCCAGAATCAGAAGCTGCGGTGCCCTTCGCTGCGCGGCTTCCGTTCGCCTATCGTGACCCCGACGTCTCACGGAGAGTCCATGACCTACTCGTTCACTGAAAAGAAGCGCATCCGCAAGAGCTTTGGCCACCGGCGTGCCCGTGCCGTGCAGGAAGTGCCTTACCTGCTGGCCACGCAGCTTGAATCCTATGCCGAGTTCCTGCAGGAAGGCGTGCCCGCCGACCAACGCAAGGATGTGGGGCTACAGGCGGCACTGAAGTCGATCTTTCCGATCTCTTCGCACAACGACATGGCGCGTCTGGAGTTCGTCGGCTACACGCTGGGCCAGCCTGCCTTCGACATGAAGGAGTGCCAGCAGCGCGGCCTGAACTTCTGCGCACCGCTGCGCGCCCGCGTGCGCCTGGTCATCATGGACCGCGAGGCCAGCAAGCCCACGGTCAAGGAAGTGAAGGAGCAGGAAGTCTACATGGGCGAGATCCCGCTCATGACGCCGACCGGCTCCTTTGTCATCAACGGCACCGAGCGTGTCATCGTCTCGCAGCTGCACCGTTCGCCCGGCGTGTTCTTCGAGCACGATCGCGGCAAGACCCACAGCTCCGGCAAGCTGCTCTTCTCGGCACGGATCATCCCCTACCGTGGCTCGTGGCTGGACTTCGAGTTTGACGCCAAGGACATCCTCTACTTCCGTATCGACCGTCGCCGCAAGATGCCGGTGACGATCCTGCTGAAGGCCATCGGGATGACGCCCGAGCAGATCCTGGCCCACTTCTTCGTTTTCGACACCTTCACGCTGGAGTCGGAAGGCGCCAAGATGGAGCTGGTGCCCGAGCGCCTGAAGGGTGAGACGGCCCGTTTCGACATTACCGACCGCGAAGGCAATGTCATCGTTGCCAAGGACAAGCGGATCAACGCCAAGCACATCCGCGACATGGAAAAGGCCGGCCTGAAGTTGATCAGCGTGCCGGACGAGTTCCTGCTGGGTCGTGCCGTGGCGACCGACATCGTCGATCCCGAGACCGGCGAGATCGTCATGCGCGCCAATGACGAGCTGACCGAGGACAGCCTGGGTCGCCTGCGCGCGGCCAACATCCACGAGTTCCGCACGCTCTACACCAATGACCTGGACGCGGGCCCGTTCATCTCGCAGACCCTGCGCCTGGATGATTCCGCCGACCAGATCTCGGCCCGCATCGCCATCTACCGCATGATGCGTCCGGGCGAGCCGCCGACCGAAGACGCCGTCGAGGCGCTGTTCAATCGCCTGTTCTACAGCGAGGACACCTACGACCTGTCGCGCGTGGGCCGGATGAAGTTCAACAGCCGCGTCGGCCGCGAGGAGCCCACGGGCCCCATGACGCTGGAAGACGACGACATCGTGGCCGTCATCAAGCTGCTGGTGGACCTGCGCAATGGCAAGGGCGAGATCGACGACATCGACCACCTGGGCAACCGTCGCGTGCGCTGCGTGGGCGAGCTGGCCGAGAACCAGTTCCGCGCCGGTCTGGTGCGTGTCGAGCGCGCCGTGCGCGAGCGTCTGGGCCAGGCCGAGACCGAGAACCTGCTGCCGCATGACCTGATCAACAGCAAGCCGATCAGCGCTGCCATTCGCGAGTTCTTCGGCTCCAGCCAGTTGTCGCAGTTCATGGATCAGACCAACCCGCTGTCGGAGATCACCCACAAGCGCCGTGTTTCGGCGCTGGGCCCGGGCGGTCTGACGCGTGAACGTGCCGGCTTCGAGGTGCGTGACGTGCACCCGACCCACTACGGCCGTGTCTGCCCGATCGAGACGCCGGAAGGTCCGAACATCGGTCTGATCAACTCGCTGGCCCTCTATGCCCGTCTGAACGAGTTCGGCTTCCTGGAGACCCCGTACCGCAAGGTCGAGAACCAGAAGCTCACCGACCAGATCGACTTCCTGTCGGCCATCGAGGAAGGTCGCTACGTCATCGCCCAGGCCAACGCCGAGCTGGACGAGGAAGGCCGCCTGACCGGCGAGCTGGTGTCGGTGCGCATCAACGGCGAGACCCAGCTGGTCTCGGCCGACCGCGTGGAGTACATCGACGTGGCCCCGTCGCAGATCGTGTCGGTGGCCGCCTCGCTGATTCCGTTCCTTGAGCACGACGACGCGAACCGCGCGCTGATGGGTGCCAACATGCAGCGTCAGGCCGTGCCCTGCCTGCGTCCGCAGAAACCGCTGGTCGGTACCGGCATCGAGCGCACCTGTGCGGTGGACTCGGGCACGGTCGTCACCGCGCTGCGTGGCGGCATCGTCGACTACGTCGATGCCAACCGGGTGGTGATTCGCGTCAACGACGAGGAAGCCACGGCGGGTGAAGTGGGCGTGGACATCTACAACCTCGTCAAGTACACCCGCAGCAACCAGAACACCAATATCAACCAGCGTCCGATTGTCTCCAAGGGCGACCGGTTGGCTGCCGGCGACGTGATCGCCGACGGCGCATCGACCGACCTCGGCGAGCTGGCCCTGGGGCAGAACATGCTGATCGCGTTCATGCCCTGGAACGGCTACAACTTCGAGGACTCGGTGATGATCTCGGAGAAGGTGGTGTCCGACGACCGCTACACCTCGATTCACATTGAGGAGCTGTCGGTTCTGGCGCGTGACACCAAGCTGGGACCCGAGGAGATCACCCGCGACATCTCCAACCTGTCCGAGAGCCAGCTGGCCCGTCTGGACGAGTCCGGCATCGTCTACATCGGTGCCGAAGTCTCGGCCGGCGACACGCTGGTGGGCAAGGTCACGCCCAAGGGCGAGACCCAGCTCACCCCGGAAGAGAAGCTGCTGCGTGCGATCTTCGGCGAGAAGGCCTCCGACGTGAAGGACACCAGCCTGCGCGTGCCCTCGGGCATGAACGGCACTGTCATCGACGTGCAGGTGTTCACCCGCGAGGGCATCACCCGGGACAAGCGGGCGCAGTCGATCATCGACGACGAGCTCAAGCGCTTCCGTCTGGACCTGAACGACCAGCTGCGGATCGTCGAGAACGACGCCTTCAGCCGGATCGAGCGTTTCCTGGACGGCAAGGAAGCCAATGGCGGACCCAAGAAGCTGGCCAAGGGCACGGTCGTCACCCGCGACTACCTGAAGGATCTGGACCGCTACCACTGGTTCGAGGTGCGTCTGGCCAACGAGGACGACGCCCGCTGGCTGGAAGGCATGAAGGACGCCATTGAGCAGAAGCGTCACCAGTTCGACCTGGCCTTCGAAGAGAAGCGCAAGAAGCTCACCCAGGGCGACGAGCTGCCCCCGGGCGTGCTGAAGATGGTCAAGGTCTACCTGGCCGTCAAGCGTCGCCTGCAGCCTGGTGACAAGATGGCCGGCCGCCACGGCAACAAGGGTGTGGTCTCGCGCATCGTGCCGATCGAGGACATGCCCTACATGGCTGATGGCACCCCGTGTGACATCGTGCTGAACCCGCTGGGCGTGCCGTCGCGGATGAACGTGGGTCAGATTCTGGAAACCCACCTGGGCTGGGCCGCCAAGGGCGTGGGCCTGCGCATCGGCGAGATGCTCGATCGCCACGTGAAGGTCTCCGAGCTGCGTCGCTATCTCGACAAGGTCTACAACGACCGTGGCGAGAAGGCCAACCTGTCCGAGCTGTCCGACGACGAGCTGCTGGCCATGGCCAACAATCTGCGTGACGGCGTGCCGTTTGCCACCCCGGTGTTCGACGGTGCGACCGAGCAGGAAATCCATGCCGCGCTGGATCTGGCCTTCCCGTCGGATGACCCGCGGACCGAGAAACTGGGCTTCACGCCCAGCAAGACGCAGCTCATCCTGCGTGACGGCCGCACCGGCGATCCGTTCGACCGACCTGTCACGGTGGGCTACATGCACTTCCTGAAGCTGCACCACCTGGTCGACGACAAGATGCACGCCCGCTCCACCGGTCCGTACAGCCTGGTGACCCAGCAGCCGCTGGGCGGCAAGGCCCAGTTCGGCGGTCAGCGTTTCGGCGAGATGGAGGTCTGGGCGCTGGAAGCCTACGGTGCCTCCTACACGCTGCAAGAGATGCTGACGGTCAAGTCCGACGACGTGACCGGTCGTGCGAAGGTCTACGAAAACATGGTCAAGGGCGAGCACGCCATCGACGCCGGCATGCCGGAATCGTTCAACGTGCTGGTCAAGGAAATTCGCTCGCTCGGCATCGACATCGATCTCGAACGCGCCTGAGACTGAGCTGAGGAACACAACGGAGAACCCATGAAAGCATTGCTGGATCTCTTCAAACAGGTCGAGGAGAGCGACCACTTCGATGCCATCCGCATCGGCCTGGCCTCTCCCGACAAGATTCGCTCCTGGTCCTACGGCGAAGTCAAGAAACCCGAGACCATCAACTACCGGACCTTCAAGCCCGAGCGTGACGGCCTGTTCTGCGCCAAGATCTTCGGGCCCATCAAGGACTACGAGTGCCTGTGCGGCAAGTACAAGCGCCTCAAGCATCGCGGCGTGATCTGCGAGAAGTGCGGTGTGGAAGTGACGCTGGCCAAGGTGCGCCGCGAGCGCATGGGCCACATCGAGCTGGCCAGCCCGGTCGCGCACATCTGGTTCCTGAAGTCGCTGCCGTCACGTCTGGGCATGGTGCTGGACATGACGCTGCGCGACATCGAGCGCGTGCTGTACTTCGAGGCCTATGTCGTGGTCGAGCCCGGCATGACCCCGCTCAAGCGCAACCAGCTGCTCACCGAGGACGACTTCCTGGCCAAGACCGAGGAGTACGGTGACGAGTTCGTGGCCGCGATGGGTGCCGAGGGCGTGCGCGAGCTGCTCAAGTCCATCGACGTGGACCGCGAGGTCGATCGCCTGCGCGAGGAAATTCAGGTCACCAGCTCCGAAGCCAAGGTCAAGAAGATCGCCAAGCGCCTGAAGGTGCTGGAAGGCTTCCAGCGTTCGGGCATCCGTCCCGAGTGGATGGTCATGGAAGTGCTGCCGGTGCTGCCGCCCGAGCTGCGTCCGCTTGTGCCGCTGGATGGTGGCCGCTTTGCCACGTCCGACCTGAACGATCTGTATCGTCGCGTCATCAACCGGAACAACCGCCTCAAGCGCCTGCTGGAGCTGAAGGCCCCCGAGATCATCGTCCGCAACGAGAAGCGGATGCTGCAGGAATCGGTCGACTCGCTGCTGGACAACGGCCGCCGTGGCAAGGCCATGACGGGCGCCAACAAGCGTGCGCTGAAGTCGCTGGCCGACATGATCAAGGGCAAGGGCGGTCGCTTCCGTCAGAACCTGCTGGGCAAGCGCGTCGACTACTCGGGCCGTTCGGTCATCGTGGTGGGCCCGCAGCTCAAGCTGCATCAGTGCGGTCTGCCCAAGCTGATGGCCCTGGAGCTGTTCAAGCCCTTCATCTTCAACAAGCTGGAGGCGATGTCGGCTGCCACCACCATCAAGCAGGCCAAGAAGATGGTGGACACGCAGGAACCCATCGTCTGGGACATCCTGGAAGAGGTCATCCGCGAGCACCCGGTCATGCTGAACCGGGCGCCGACGCTGCACCGTCTGGGCATCCAGGCCTTCGAGCCGGTGCTGATCGAGGGCAAGGCCATCCAGCTGCACCCGCTGGTCTGCGCCGCCTTCAACGCCGACTTCGACGGCGACCAGATGGCCGTGCACGTCCCGCTGTCGCTGGAAGCGCAGATGGAAGCCCGCGCCCTGATGCTGGCCTCCAACAACGTGCTGTTCCCGTCCAACGGCGAGCCGTCGATCGTGCCGTCGCAGGACATCGTGCTGGGTCTGTACTACGCCACCCGTGCCAAGGTCAACGGCAAGGGCGAGGGCATGTACCTGGCCGACATCAAGGAAGTGCAGCGCGCCTACGACAACGGCGAGGTCGAGCTGGGCACGAAGATCACCGTGCGTCTCAATGAGTACG
>CALIXC010000219.1 GCA_938046755.1 uncultured Lautropia sp.
CAATGGAAGACGACTTTTCCAGATTCTCTCCACCCGCAAGCCGAGAGGCCAAGGGGGCGGAGGTATCTGCCGACGAATCCATTACCGCTTGCGGTTGTGAGGAGGTAGATGCCGCAGTCCCCTTGGCCGGTCTTCGCAAACTGCCAGCCTGATCCATCCCCTGGCCGTCCGTTGCATGCGGCAGAACGGCCACGCAAGCCCCGTTACATCCAATCCCCAAGCTTCGCCCGCAACCGCGCAACGGCCTGGCTGTGCAGCTGCGAGACACGGGACTCAGTCACGCCCAGCACCTCGCCGATCTCCTTCAGCATCAGCTCTTCCACATAGTAGAGGTTCATCAGCAGCTTCTCGCGCTCCGGCAGGCCATCGATGGCGGCCACCAGCGACTCGCGAAAGCGCGCATCCTCCAGACGACGATCCGGGGTGGGTGAATCGTCGGGCAACATCTGCTCGATGCGGCCTTCGTCGTCGTCCTCGCTGCCACTATCCTCGAAGTACAGCAGCTGCGACCCCTTGGCCGACGACAGAAGGCGCTGATACTCCTCCAGAGGCACCTGCAGCTCATCGGCAATCTCGCGTTCCTGCGCCGGACGGCCCAGGCGCTGCTCCACCGCATGAATGGCCTGTTCGATGCTGCGCTGGCTCTTGCGCACCGAGCGCGGCATCCAGTCGGCGTTTCGCAGCTCATCCAGCATGGCGCCCCGCACGCGCTGCATGGCGAAGGTGTCGAACTGCACGCCCATGGCGGCGTCGAAGCGCGAGACAGCGTCCACCAATCCAATAAGCCCCGCCTGGATGAGGTCATCCAGTTCAATGCTGGAAGGCAGGCGTGCGGCCATCTGCACGGCCACGCGGCGCACCATCTTCCCATAGCGTTCGATGACGGAATCGCGGTCAAGCGTTCCGCGCGGGGTATACATCGATTGGATCTCCGGTTTCAATGTGCCACCCCGCCAGAAAAACCGTTCTCTTCCAGCGCAGGCATGCCGGCACCGGACCATGTGGACCACTGAAACTGCGCCAGTTCCGCCAGCGACAGTCCCGACCAGGTGCGCAATCCGGTCTCGTCGCGGCAGCTGCCTACCACAACATCGAGCTGCACGCTGAGAAAACGTCGAGCGCATCCTGCCAGGTTCAGGAAGTTTTCCCGGCCCCGAGCCACCTGTTCCACGTCGACAAAAAGCACGCCGAAGCGTCGGATGCCGGTGGTGGCGGCAATATGCTTGATCTTGGCATATTGCGCCATCATTGCATCACGTCGATGACTGAGGATCAGCAGGAGCCGATCGCCGGCCTGTGCATGCACCCAGCGCGCCATTTCCACCGGATCATCCAGCCAGAAGAGCAGCTCCTCTCCCAGAACATCGGCCTCGCCGGCATGAGTATGGCGCAGCCACTGGTGCAGCGCCCTGCGATCCACGACCCGCATGCGTGCGTCCTCGGGTCCGGCTGCTGCCGCCATCTGTCCGATGAAGACCCGCGCCTGGGCCTCCGGCACCAGACACCCCGCCGGGATTAGACGGGAACGTTCGGTCCTGAACAAGCGTCGCAAGCCGGCCGCCTGGTCCACGGCTGCGTCAAACATGGGAACCCTCGAACAGATTGCGCAGTTCGTTGTCGGTCATGGACAAGGCCGGGAAGCGGGCTACAGCCTGTCGATCCAGAGCCATTTCCACCAGGCGGCCGAAGTTCACGGCGTGATAGTCTTCGGGCACGCGCTGGCCATCGGCATACCCCAGGAGCGGCAGGCGGTGACGCACCAGCGCATCCAGGCAGGCCCCCAGTCCCACGGCCTCGTCCACCTTGGACAGCAGCACACCGGCCGTGTCGCGCGCGCCGAAAGCCCCCAGCATTTCCTCCAGACTACCCGGCTGGGCCGCGGCGTTCATCACCAGCACGCGCCGCACCTGCGAGACTTCCAGCGCCGAGGTCAGCTGTCCCACGCGGTCGTCGCGCTGGCCGATACCTGCGGTATCGATCAGCACCAGTCGGCAGCCTTCGTGTTCCTTCAGCAGGCGTTGCAGCACCTCGCGGTCCTGCGCCACCTGCACCGGCACGCCCAGCATCCGGCCGAAGGCCCGCAGCTGTTCCTGTGCGCCGATCCGATAGACATCAGCGGTGATCAGGGCCAGTGAACGCGACCCATGGCGCAGCACATGATGGGCAGCGATCTTGGCAATGCTGGTGGTCTTACCTACGCCCGTGGGACCGATCAGTGCAAACACGCCGCCGGCATCGAAAAGCGTCCTGTCCTCGCCCAGGGTCAGCCCCACCCCCTGGTTCACGCCGGCCAATGCGCGCATCAGCATCTGACGCAGCCATTCGTCGGCCTGCGCATCGGCATAGTCCGACGGCAGCAGCTCCACCAGGGTTCGGGCCAGCATGGGCGAGAAGTGGCAACCCAGCAGGTTGCGCAACAGGCGCATCTGGCCCGGCCGGCGACGGGTGGCCTCGAACCAGCCCATGCCCGACGTGGCCCAGGCCTCGCGAGCATCTTCGGCCGTACCGGCTACAGCCATCTCGGTCGGCAGGGACAGTACCGGCCAGTCAGTGGCTGGGCCCGCCAGCGTGGAGGACAGGGACAGCGGCAAAGAGGCGGCAAAGCCGGCCAACGGCGCCCCTGCCTGCTCCTTCCCTTCCGCAGTGGCAGCCGCTTCTTCCATCTCGTGCCACAGACGACGGCGGCGACCGAAGCCCAGCATCCGGCGTGCGGAGTCCACCATCTGCCACAGACGGGAACGGGGATGGGCCCGGGCGTGCTCTGCAGCTGCCTGGGCGTTCGTGATCACGGACTGAGGCTGTGCATCGACCTGTGAGGTCGGCGTGGACAGCGCAGCAACCGCGCCTGCAGTCGTGGCATGCGAGATCCCCATCACGCCACCCGGCACAGCGCTTCCGGATGCAGCACCGGTTGCTGCCCCCGACATGACGCCCCCCCCCAGGAAACCGTTCTGACCGGCGGAATCCGACATGCTGCCTGGCATCTGCAGCGCCGAGAGGTCGATGGGAATGCCCTGGCGCTGCTTCTGCAGCAATGCAGAAAAGTCGGGCAGTGGCGTTTCCGACGCGCTGTTTGTACTGCCGTCGGTCACGCCTTCCGTGGAAGATGCCTGCACACGGTCGTCCTTCAGGTTGTGGGCGGCCGTGTCCGAACCCGCGGTCTCGCTAGGACGGACGGCCCCGCCCGCCTTCTCGGCCTGCTGCTGTTGGCGCATGCGCTGGAACTCCAGCGTGCTAAGTGCGCCTTGCACTTCGATTGCCTTGGCCTGGGGCAATGGCTCGGCCGCCACGGCATCGTTGGCAGCAGCCGGCTTCAGATCGGTCCCGGCTGCAAACAGGTACTGCGGCAGCGGTGCGTCACCTGCCATGGCAGCCGCAACCGCTTCGGGCGTTTCCAGGGCCGTCGCCGCTGGCGGATTGATCTCATCGGCATTGGCCGCCATCGGCACATCCGGAGCCACGTTCTCTTCCTGCGAAGCCGCGCGCCGCTTGCGTCCTTTCTTCCGGGTGGCAGACGGCTCTGCCACGACGTCGGCCAAGTTCCTTCCGGCAGTTTTCGGCACGGCCGCCACGGTGGCCGCATCCGGCGCTTCCACAGCCGGCCTGGCATCCTTGGGCACACCCGACACCAGTGTCGCCGCTACCTTGTCTGCCGAAGACGGCGTGGCAGCAGAGGCAGCAGCGACAGCGTTCGCAGGCGTGGATGCCACGGCGGGTGCCGTCGGCCG
The DNA here is from genome assembly GCA_938046755.1 of uncultured Lautropia sp. Classification (GTDB taxonomy): domain Bacteria; phylum Pseudomonadota; class Gammaproteobacteria; order Burkholderiales; family Burkholderiaceae_E; genus Lautropia. The sequence continues at coordinate 3,729 of CALIXC010000219.1, forward strand.
CGAATCAACACCGGCGACAGTACGGTTCTCGGTGCCATTGGCCGCTGTACGGCCAGAGGCAGCCAGTGCGTTGATGCTGGCCGAGACCTGCTCCAGAGTGCGGCGGCGACGTGCCGAGCGAGCCATCGGCACCACGACCGTCACCTGCACTTCATCACCGACGGCATCGCTGTCCAGGATATCGACATCGCCTCCGAAGCGCGCCTTGGCCTGGGCGATGGCCTCCCTCATAGTGCGGCCACTGAAGGTCATGGTTTTCATCGATTGCTCCCGATCAGTTGCCCGATACGGATGGTGTGGGTATCAGGGATTTCGGCGTGTGCCAGCACACGAAGGCGCGGTGCAGCCTTGCGCACCATGGCCGCCACCTGCGGACGGATCCGGTCCGGCACCAGAAGACAGGCCGGTAGGCCCAGCGCTTCCTGCTGCTGGCAGATCCGGGCGGCTTCGGTCGCCAGGAAGTCCGCCACCGAAGGATCCAGTGCCCCATTGGAGCCGGGGCCGAACGATTGCATCAGCAGCGATTCCAGCGCAGGGTCCAGCGCAGCCACTGACAGGTCGGAGGACGGCCCGAAGATACCCTGTACGATGGCCGGCGCCAGCGAAACCCGCACTTCGCGGGTGAGCTCGCCCGGATCCTGCATCTTGGCGCCATGCTCGGCCAGCGACTCGACGATGGACTTGAGGTCGCGGATGTGGACGGACTCTTCCAACAGGTTCTGCAGCACCTTCTGGAACATCGGCACCGGCACTAGTTTGGGCACCACTTCCTCGACCAGCTTGGGCGAGTACTGTGCCAGGTGGTCCAGCAGCTGCTGCACCTCGCCACGCCCCAGCAGACGCCAGGCGTAGAGTTGCATCAGGTGGTGCAGGTGCGTGGCCACCACAGTGGAGGCATCCACCACGGTGTAGCCGGCCGCCTGCGCCATGTCTTTTTCCGAAGACTGGATCCAGTAGGCATTCAGGCCGAAGGCCGGATCGCGGGTCTGCAGACCGTTCAGGCGCACGTCGGCATGACCGGGGTCGATGGCCAGCCACATGCCCGGATAGGCCTCGCCAGTGCCCACCGTCACGCCCTTCAGACCGATTCGATAGTTGTTCGGCCGCAGGTCCAGCTGGTCGCGCACGTGGACCGGTGGCGGAAGGAAACCGATTTCCTGAGCAAACTTGCGACGCACGCCCTTGATGCGCATCAGCAGGTCACCACCGTTGGACTTGTCCACCAGCTGGATCAGCTTGTATCCCACTTCCAGGCTCAGGATGTCCACCGGCTGCACGTCCTCCCAGGTAGCGTCGCCGTCGCCAGCGGCAGCCGGCACCACTTCCTCGGCCGCCGCCGGGGCCTCCTTGGCCGCCACCGACAGTTTGAAGGAGACATAGCCCAGTATGGCGGCCAGAGACAGGAAGGCGATGTGCGGCATGCCCGGGATCACGCCCAGAACGCCCACGATGAGCGCCACCAGACCCAGTGCACGCGGCAGCGAGAACAGCTGGCTGGCAACCTGCTTGCCGATGTCCTCGTTGCCGTCACCCACGCGCGAGACCAGCAGACCGGCCGCCACCGAGATCACCAGCGACGGCACCTGGGCCACCAGCGCATCACCGATGGCCAGCAGCACGTAGTTGTTGGCGGCGGTGGCCAGCGGCAGGCTGTGCTGCACCACGCCAATGATGAGGCCACCCACCAGGTTGATCGCCAGGATCAGGATGCTGGCGATGGCGTCGCCCCGCACGAACTTCGACGCACCGTCCATCGAGCCATAGAAGTCTGCCTCACGGCTCACTTCCTGACGGCGACGGCGTGCTTCGGCCTGATCGATCTGACCGGCGTTCAGGTCGGCATCGATGGCCATCTGCTTGCCCGGCATGGCATCCAGGGCAAAGCGCGCCGACACCTCGGCAATACGCCCTGCCCCCTTGGTGACCACCATGAAGTTGATCACCGTGAGAATGGCGAACACGATGATGCCCACCGCATAATTGCCGCCGATCAGGAAGTTGGCGAAGGCCTCGATCACCTTGCCAGCCGCATCGGTACCGGTGTGGCCATGCAGCAACACGGCGCGGGTGGAGGCCACGCTCAGCGACAGCCGCATCAGCGTCGTCACCAGCAGCACCGTCGGAAACACCGCGAAGTCCAGCGCCTTCACCGTGTACACCGCCACCAGCAGCACCAGCAGCGAGGACGCAATATTGAAGGTGAACAGAAAGTCCAGCACCGGCGCGGGCAACGGCAGCAGCATCATGGCCAGCACCACTACGGCCAGCATCGGTACCGCTAGCGAAGACAATGGCGGCAGCGGTACCTCCTGCCCGGCAATGCGCAGCTGGGTAGGCAGCCGCAGCCAGCCCCTTCCCGGTGCCATGCCCTGGCCGCTGTCCGTCAATGGCGCGCTCATGCGTGTTTACCCTTTTCAGAATGCTTCGGATCCATCTCCGTCGGGACCGGCAGGTCGACCGGCGCCTGCGGCGCAGTCGAACGCCCCGGAATCCAGCGCTTGAGCTGGTAGACATAGACCAACACCTGGGCCACGGCCACGTACAGCGCCTGCGGGATCTCCTGATCCAGCTCCACATGCGCATACAGCGCCCGTGCCAGCGGCGGGGCCGACAGCACCGGAACCCCCGACTCGCGCGCGATGGCCTGAATGCGCATCGCCAGCTCGTCCAGCCCCTTGGCCACGACGCGCGGCGCCCCCCCGGCTGCCTCGTCATAACGGATTGCCACCGCATAATGCGTCGGGTTGACCACCACGATGTCCGCCGATGGGACCGCCGACAGCATCCGCCGACGAGCGGCCTCACGTTGTCGCGAACGTATCTGTCCCTTCAGCTGGGGGTCCCCTTCGGACTCGCGGTGCTCCCGCTTAGCCTCGTCCCGGGTCATTCGCAGGTCGGCCCGGTGCCGGAACCACTGGAACGGCACGTCGAAGAGCGCCAGCGCGAAGAGCAGCAGCATCGAGAGCCCGAGGCCGCCCACCACCAGCGACATGGCATGGCCCACCGAGCCCGCCAAAGATCCATGCGAGAGCGCTGCGAACTCGGGGAAACGGTCCATGGCATACCAGCTGCCGATAGCCCCCAGCAGGCTGGCCAGCAGCGACAGCTTCAAGAACTCGACCAGGTTCCGGAGCGAGAAGATGCGCTTGAGGCCGCTGGCCGGATTGATGCGCGAGACCTTGACACCCAGCGCTTTGACGCTGAGGTTGAAGCCCCCGGGGATGGTGCTGGCGGCAATGGCGGCCGCACAGACCGACAGCAGGATGGCCAGCGTGCGCCAGCCTAGATCGCCAAAATACGCCAGCGTCGGTTGCAGCGCATCCAGGAAGTACATCCGCACCTGGCCATCAAAGGCGAAGGTGCTGGCCATAAGCCGTCGCATGCCGTCGGCCAGCGACGGGCCCATTAGGGCAAGCGCCCCCATGCCGGCGCCCATCACCAGCAGGTGCGCCAGATCCCGCGAACGGGGAACGTTACCCTCTTCGCGCGCCTTCCTCAGGCGCTGCTCCGAAGCAGGTAACTGGCGATCTTCCTTGCTGGTCTCGGCCATTGAATGCGGGCTTCATGACGACGATGCCCGCATTATCAGGAAGGGTCTGCCCTCCTCATGCCCGGATAAAGCCGGGAAACCGCGACCGTTTCAGGCCCGCGACACACCGGCGGCAGGCGCCGCCGGCTGGACGGCGGCCACGGAAAATCAGGGAGCCTTGGCCGGCTGGACAGCCCCCACGGCAGCAGCGTCGCGGATGCTCTGCGCCGCACTCTCCTCGTCAGAAGTTGTCATCTCGGTACCGCCCAGGATGCGTGCCTGTGCAGCCTCGTTCAGCACTACGATGGCAATGCGCCGGTTCATCGGGTCATTGGGATTGGTTTTGTCCAGCGGGACCACCGCACCCAGACCCTGTACCCGCAAGATCTTGTTCGGGTCCATTCCCCCCTGCACCAGCTCACGCCGCGACGAGTTGGCACGCTCGGTCGACAGCTCCCAGTTGGAATAGCCGCCAGTGGCCCCGCCCGCATAGGGAGTCGCATCGGTGTGCCCACTGAGGCTGACAGGGTTCTCCACCTCGTTGAGCAGCTTGCCGATGGTACGCATGAGGTCCCGCATGTTGGGCGAGAGCACCGTGCTCTTGCCCGAAGCGAACAACGGCTTCTTGCTGGCGTCCACGATCTGGATGGACAGGCCGTCCACCGTCATCTCCAGGCGGATCTGATCACGCAGGGCCTCCAGCGCCGGCACCTGCATGATGGACGCCTCCAGCCGCTCCTTCAGCTTCTGCAGCTTCACGTCCTTCTTCGGGTCCTTGCCCTTGGTGATGCCCTTGTTGACCTGGCCGTCCTTGCGCGTCAGGTCGGTGCCGCCTCCAGGCACCGGCGCAGTGGCATCCCCGACCCCACTGCCGCCGATCAGCGACAGCTTGAGCGGCTGCTGGAAATACTCGGAGATACCCTTCAGCGTGTTCTCGCTGGCCGAACTCAGCAGCCACATCAGCAGGAAGAAGGCCATCATCGCCGTCACGAAGTCGGCATAGGCGATCTTCCAGGCGCCGCCGTGGTGGCCATGCGCAGCCTTCTTGATCCGCTTGACGACGATGGGCTGGACTTTCTTGGCGGCAGGACCCGACATGGCTTACGCCCTCTTCTGCTTGACGTGGCCTTCCAACTCGGCAAACCCGGGCCGCTCGGTGGAATACAGCACCTTGCGACCGAACTCCACGCAGATAGCCGGCGCATAACCCTGCATGCTGGCCAGCAGCGTCACCTTCACGCACTGCAGCTCCTTGGCAGCCTCGTTGGTCTTCTGCGTCAGCACGTCAGCCAGCGGCCCCACGAAGCCATAGGCCATCAGAATGCCCAGGAACGTACCCACCAGAGCGTGTGCAATCATCTCACCCAGGATGGCTGGCGGCTGCCCCACCGAACCCATGGTATGCACCACACCCATCACGGCCGCCACGATCCCGAAGGCCGGAAGGCCGTCGGCCATCTTCTGGATGGAATGGGCCGGCACCATCGCTTCATGATGGTGGGTTTCCATTTCATTGTCCATGAGGTTCTCGATCTCCAGCGCATTGAGGTTACCGGAGATCATCATCCGCAGATAGTCGGTGACGAACTCAATCAGGTGATGGTCGGCCAGCAGATCCGGGTAGCGCGTGAACAGCGGGCTGCTTTCAGGCTGCTCCACATCGTTCTCAATGGCCATCAGGCCTTCCTTGCGCGCCTTGGACAGGATGTCGTAGAGCATGGCCATCACGGACAGGTAGCGCTCCTTGGTGTACTTGGATCCCTTGAACACCGAGGGAAGCGCAGCCATGCAGGCTTTCAGGTCTTTGCCGGGGTTGGCCACGATGAAGGCACCGAAGGCCGCGCCACCGATCATCAGCAGCTCAAGCGGCTGGAACAGCGCACTGACGTGGCCGCCCGCCATCGCATAACCGCCAATGACGGACGCAACCACGACGATGTATCCGATGATGACAAACATGTTGTGTATCCCTTGACTGGTTCACACCGGGCATGGACCCGGGGCTCCTCTCCTTTTCGGTCGATACCCGGCATTCTTGAGCATTGCCCTGCCTTGCGGCACCGATGACGGTCAGACGGACACCCAGCGGGAACGGGCGTCAGGTCGGACACCTTGCAGGGGCAGTAGATATCAAGTGAAACACGTTCAGGCTCGACCCATGGCCACATTCCCCAAGGCCACAGGAAGCGCCTATGAAAAAAGGCATTCGGGCGGATCCCGAAGGATCCGTCCGAATGCCAAAAAATGCTTCGCATGTTCTGTGCTAACACACCTTGCCCGTCATGCAACGATCTGAGCCATCAAATCGTTAGACGGAACGGAGGCGGCCAGCCATCCGGAATGCGGCCCGGCCAGTCAGTGGATCGCGCCCGCCTTGCGTGCCTTGCCCGCACGGGCCGGCGGTTCGCACAATCCGCATACGAAGCGGTCTTCCAGCTCATAAGGATGGTTGATGAACTGACCCTTGCAGCGCCGACACTGCATGGCTGTCACGAGGCCGCTGTCGATGAAGCGCACCAGCCGCCAGGCGCGGGTGAGGCTAAGCATGGGCTCCACCCCATAGCTCTTCACTTCAGCGGTATACAGCTCATACGCCTTGACGATCGCGTCCGAGTCATCAATGGGCGCGCTCTTCATCAGGTACGTATGAATGTTGTAGAACAGGGATGCATGGATGTTGGGCTGCCAAGTCATAAACCAGTCGGTCGAGAACGGAAGCTGCCCCTTGGAAGGCGACTTGCCCGCCACCTCCTTGTACAGTTTCAGCAGCCGCTCATAAGGCAGGTTGGTTTCCGACTGCAGCATCTGCAGTCGGGCACCCAGCTCGATCATCCGGATCGCCTTGACGATCTGGCGGCTGTCTTCCAGAAGACTACGCGCGCTCATCGAGCGTCTCCTCGAATCGGCCCGAACGCAGGATGGCAGCATGCAGTCGCGATGCGCTGCGCTCGCCCCCCTCTTCCTGCTCACCTTCGCCATGATCAGCCAACAGCGACCACAGCATGACGTCATCGAAGCGGAAGCGGCACAACAGCATGTTGCCCTGGGCAATGCGCATCATCTGCGCCGGCGACAACTGGTCGAGCAGATCGGCCACCTCTTCGGACAACCCCAGGCGATAAAGCGCCTGGACCCGATCCGTCCGGATCAGCGACTGCGCAAGGATCAGATAGGAAAGATTCGTCTCTCTGATCTCTGCAAGGATTCGGTCTTCGTTCATACCTGCTCTTTCCTGAATGTCGGCGTTTCAGAAGTGGCTGGGTGGCTGCGCACCCAGCATGGAGCAGACTATGAACCCGGGCTCGGGGAAGCGCCCACCGCAGGCCGACCGGCGGAACGAGCGGCTCCCGGCCTTTACGGGTCAGATCCGGAAAGGCGGAAATGCCACCAAGCGCACTCATCGGGCGCGGCTGTCCGTTGGCCCCGACTGCCCGATGCGAGCCTGCCACAGCCCGGGACGATCGGCACAAGGTGCTGCATGAATGGCTGCCCAGCCACCGACGAAGCAAGAGTATCGGACAAGCAACAGGGCGTTGCAGCCTGCCGACAGCCACAGAAAGAAAGATCCGGGTGCATTCTGACCAGCCCTCACCCCACCCAAAGCGCTGAAAAGCGGGAGTTCATGCCGTACACAACACCCAAAGCGACACGCGCGAATGCACGGGCTGGCATGCAAAAACGCACACTATTTTCCCGATGACGGATAGACGGAGGCTTGAAGGACCCGGACGGCCTGTTTCGGTCTTAAAGCAACACTTTTCGGGGTCGATATTCATGGCAACGGGAACGTTTCCCGCCGTCCTAACCGAAACAGAGCGGGAACAGGACAACCACCCATCCGCACTTACAGGAGTTAAAAGCCATGGCCCAGATCATCAACACCAACATCATGTCGCTCAACGCTCAGCGCAACCTGAGCGCCACGCAAAGCGCCCTGGCCACCTCGGTCCAGCGTCTGTCCACCGGCCTGCGTGTCAACAGCGCCAAGGATGACGCCGCCGGCCTGGCCATCGCCGAGCGCATGAACACCCAGGTGCGCGGCATGAACGTCGCCATCCGCAACGCCAACGACGCCATCTCGCTGTCGCAGACTGCCGAAGGCGCCCTGTCCAAGATCAACGACATGGGTCAGCGCATGCGTGAACTGGCCGTGCAGTCGGCCAACGCCACCAACAACGACTCCGACCGTGTCAGCCTGAACCAGGAGTATCAGGCCTTGGCTGAGGAGATCAAGCGCAACCTGGCCAGCACCTCCTTCAACGGTACCAAGCTGTTCGCTGCTGGCTCTGCCCTGACCTTCCAAGTTGGCGCCAACAACGCTACGACGGATCAGATCACGGTCAACCTGGCCACAATGACGACTGACGCCGACTTCGCGGGCGCACTGGGCGCCATGGGTGCCAACGCGGCCTCGGCCCCCGGTATCACGTCCTTCACCTTCGCCACTGACGCACTGGCCAAGCTGGACACGATGCTGGCCAAGGTCAACTCCAAACGCGCCGAGTTCGGTGCCACGCAGAACCGCTTCGAGGCCGTCATCCAGACCCTGCAGGTCAGCGCCGAGAATCAGACCGCTGCCCGCAGCCGGATCATGGACGCCGACTTCGCTTCCGAAACGGCTGCCCTGACCCGCGCCCAGGTCCTGCAGCAGGCCGGCACCGCGATGCTGTCGCAGGCCAACTCCCTGCCCAACAACGTGCTGTCGCTGCTGCGCTGATCGACAAGGCCACCGGGCGGCTTCGGCCGCCTGCCCTTCCCCGGCCGGGAAGCCCTCATCGGGCTTTCCGGCCGGCGGCGTTTCCGAGTCATGACATCATCCACCGAAGCCCTGAAGCGTCAGCAATCTCCCAGGTCAGCCCCTGTTTCGCCCAGTTTTTCCGAAGGCTGCTCCGACCGATAGGCATGGCCGTTGCCCCACCGGTCGGCATGGATCTTATGAAGGCAGTGCCGGCGCCGATATGATGAGCATCGAAAACCGTCAATGACCCACTGGAGGTCCCTATGGCTGGAAAGATCACGGCAATGGGCGGCTCCCTCGATGTCAACAGCATCGTTTCGCAGCTGATGAACGTCGAGCGTGCACCGTTGGCCAAGCTACAGAAGGAACAGGCCGGCATCAACACCAAGCTCTCGGCCTGGGGCACGGTGAAGTCTGCACTTTCCGAGTTGCAGACGGCCGCAGAAAAGCTGATCAAGCAGGACACCTGGAACGCCACCACGGCCAGCAGCAGCAACGAGGACCAGGTGCAGGCAACGGGTGGAAACAGCAAGGGCGGCGCCACGGGCAACCATTCGCTAGTGGTGAAGCAGCTGGCACAGAGCCAGACGGTGGCAACCCGCAGCTTTGCCAATGCCGATACCGTGGTGGGCGGTGGCACGCTGCGCGTCCAGATGGGCAGCGTAAACGAGGACGGAACGAGCTTCACGGCCGATGGCGAGCGCAAGGCGCTGGAGATCACGGTTCCCGAAAATGCGACCATCAAGGACATCCGCGACATCATCAACCGCAGCAACAGCGGCGTGAGCGCCAACCTGGTCAACGACGGCAATGGTGTGCGCCTGATGCTAACCGGCTCGCAGAGCGGTGCAAAGAATGCCTTCGAGATCTCGGCCTCGGGCAACGGGCTGGATGCCCTGAACGTCTCGGCCACTGCCCAGGCCGGTGCGAACGGCAGTCAGCGCACTCAGGTGGCGCGCGATGCCAAGATGCAGCTCAATGGTCTGGACGTGAGCTCGGCATCGAACAAGGTTACCGACATGATCGAGGGGGTGACCTTCAACCTGAAGAAGGCCGACAACGCACCGGTGAACATCACGGTGGAGACCAACAAGGAAAGTCTGAAGGAAGATGTCGAGAACTTCGTGAAGGCCTACAACAAGGTCAACAGCCTGATTGCCGAGCAGACGAAGTATGATCCTGCCTCCAAGCAGGCCGGCACCCTGCAAGGCAATGGCACGCTGGTCCGAATCCAGCAGCAGGTGCGCAGCCTGGTTCGTGCCCAGGATGACGGCAGCGGCCTGGCCAGCGCCGGCTTCGAGCTGGATCGCAACGGCGCACTCAGCATCAAGGACGCCAAGCTGAAGGACCTGCTGAACAACCCCGAGAAGATGCGCACCGTGTTTGCCGGCGCGCAGAAGGCTTCAGGTGCAGCATCCGCAGGAAGCGCAGGTGCCACGGGAGAAGCGGGGGCTGCAGGTACGGCGGCTGCGCCGGGCGCGACCATGGGCACCATGAGCGCTGCCACGGCCGCCCTGCTCTCGGGCTCTGCCGGCAGCCGATCCGGCGTGGCCGGGATGCTCAGCGCCCGTCTGAAGGAGATCCTGGATGACGATGGCAGCCTGAGCGGCACCACCAAGGCCCTGCGTCGCAGCCTGGACGCCAGCACGTCGCGCGCCGACCGCCTCAACGAACAGCTGGAACGCACCGAAGAACGTCTGCTGAAGCAGTACGCAGCGCTGGACAAGAACATCAGCAACATCACGAACTCGTTCTCGTCGATTGCGGCGCTGCTGCGCTGATCATACGCTTCATACGCGGCATCAGCATCGGCCGCGTCACGGGAATGCCCCTGTTCAAGGGCGTCATCACCGGCACCATGCCCAGGCGGAAAGGTGTCGATGACAGCGCTCTTGCCAGGGGCATTCGTGTTTCCTTCACTTCCCGGTGGCGGGCATGAATAGCGGCACCAAAGCCGTCCACTTTGGCTGGCATCTAAAGTCCGGCGTCCATGCGCCGATAAGGAGGGGTAGACACCGCCGGAACTGACGACCGGCTGTCGCCGACGGATGGCAGCATGATGCCCTCACGTCACGTGACGCCTCGTCGACGCTTTGACCGGCTTCTGCCCTCTTCCCAGGAAAAAGCCCATGTTTGCTCGCATGCACCGACCGTCTGCCGCCGCCTACCACGCCGTGGAAATCGAGAGCGCGGTACATCACACCGACCCGCACCGTCTGGTGGAGATGCTGTTTGACGGCGCCGTCACCGCCGTGATGAAGGCCGGCATGGCCTTGAAGCAGGGCAATTTCGCGGCCAAGGGAGAATCCACCTCGAAGGCCATCCGGATCATCGACGAAGGCCTGAAGGCCTCGCTGGACCCTTCCGTGGGCAGCATTTCCACCAATCTGGGCATGCTGTACGACTACATGACGCAGACGCTGCTGCAGGCCAACCTGCACAACGAGCTGGAGAAATACGAGGAAGTGGAGCGCCTGCTGAAGGATCTGCGTGATGCCTGGCAGGCGATCCGCCCGCAGGTGGTGAAATCGCCGCTTTACGCCTGAGCGGGTGACGACATGACGACCGACATCGCATCCGACATCGTGCTGCCCCTCCAGTACGGGCAGGCCCTGCAGCTCGCCGAGGCCATGCTGGGTGCCGCACGGGATGGCGACTGGGATGAGGTCCGGCGGCTTCGCGGCTCATTGCCCCGGATGGCCCGGGAACTGGAAATCGCCTGGCAGGAACTGCGGTCCGTGTATCCGGACGCCTGTGCCCTGCTGGAGGGGAAGCGGGCGAGAATGATCCGCGAAATCCTGCGCGTGGACGAACAGATCCGCCAGCTGGGTACCCCGGCCTACCGTCGCATGCTGCCCTGGCTGGCTACCCGCCCGATGGTGCGTCCCGCCTCCCCCGAACCCTGCGTGTCCCGAGTGTGATCATGAATACGCCGAACCAACAACCAGGTACCCACCACGGCCTCGTGCCGGGTTTCCTGCCCATGTCCCCGCAGGATGGCTTGGACCAGTTCCGGGTGTCCGGCACCATGGCGGTACGTTCGCTGCTGCGCGAGCTACAGGGCGCCCGCGAGCATGTGGTGCTCTATGCCCACGCCGATGACGAGCTGCACCTGGTCACGCGCATCGAGGGGCTGGAGGCCAACGACTTCCGGCTGGGCTTCCCGGGTGATGAAGAGTCTATGGGAGCACTGCTGGAAGCTCGCAGCCTGACCCTGGTGGGTCTGACCAACGCAGTGAAGATCCAGCTGGACATCCCGGCCGTGTCGCTGCGCGAGGACGAGGGACGACGGCAGCTGATTGCCGCCATCCCCTCCCATGGGTGGCGCATCCAGCGCCGCGAGGCCTTCCGCGTGGAGCCACCTGCTGCCGACGGTGCCGAAGTGGCCGTACGGGTGGTGGGACACCGCGAGGCGCGCGGTCGGCTGCATGACATCTCGGCCGGCGGACTGAGCTTCCAGTGGCCAGCCGGCCACGACCTGCCTCAGGTGGGCCAGCCGCTGCTGCATTGCCGTATCGAGCGTTTCCGCGCATCTCCCCTGCCCTGCGACCTGAAGGTGATCCGCATCGCCCCGTCCGAGCGGGGTGACGGCATGCTGGTGAGCTGCCGGTTCCAGTCACTGCCCGAAAGCGTGGGCCGCCAGGTCCAGGTGTACGTCATGGATGTAGAGCGCCGGATGCGCAGTGCACGGCTGGATGCCTGAAGCAAGTCAGCCTGACTGGCTCGAAAGGCCCCGGGAGGCAGCGCCTCTTCGGGGCCTTGTCGTTTCATCAGACCTGCATTCCCATGATGTCCGAGTAGGCCTGCACCAGGCGGTTGCGTACCGTCACGGCGGACTGAAAGCCGATCTGTGCCTTCTGCATGGCCAGCATGGTGCTCTCCAGTGTTGCACCGGCGTCACCCACCTCGAAGGCGCGCTGCTGCCTGTCTGCAACGTTCTGGGCACTGCTGACGCTGCGCAGCGCATCCATCAACAGGCTGCCGAACGAGCCACTGGCTGCGCCCTCCACCTGGCCTGTCATCATGCCGGCGCCCAGCCTTTCCATGCCCCCCGGACGGGCGGCAGCCGCAGCAGCATCGGCGGCGGCTTTCAGGGCAGAACTGGGAAATTCCACTTGCATATCCCTTCTCCATCAGTCGGCAAACCATTTGCCGGTTATTGTCATCGTACCCGCGCGACCCGGGCGTCTTCAGCGAAATAGCAGGTATCCAGCCCGGTATTTGGCAAATTTCCATGGCATGCGCTGCCGAATAATGTGCCGCATGAGTACATCCAATCCTGCCATGGCTACGAACACTCTGCCTGCATCCGTCAGCCCCTTCGCCCAGATGCCTGCCGCCACCAAGATCAAGGCCGGTGCGGGTGTGATTGCCCTGGGCGCCGTTGCCGTCTCGGCATGGCTCTGGTCCCAGCAGCCGGACTGGAAGGTGCTTTACAACAACCTGCCCGATCGGGAAGGTGGCGCAGTCATCGCCCAGCTGGTGCAGATGAACGTGCCCTACAAGTACACCGAAGGGGGCGGCGCCATCATGGTGCCCGCCAACATGGTCAACGACGCCCGGCTTCGCCTGGCCGCCCAAGGATTGCCGGCCAGCGACACCACCGGCTATGAGCTTCTGGAAAAGCAGCGCTTCGGCACGACGCAGTTTCAGGAACGCCTGAACTTCCAGCGGGGTCTGGAAGGCGAGCTGGCCCGCTCGATCCAGTCACTGGCCGCTGTGAAACAGGCACGAGTCCATCTGGCCATGCCGGTTCAGAACGGCTTCCTGCGCGAGCAGCAGAAGCCCTCAGCCTCGGTGATGCTGACGCTCTACCCCGGCCGCACGCTGGAGCGTGGCCAGGTGCAGGGCATCCTGGCGCTGGTGGCCTCGTCGGTACCCGACATGAGCCCGAAACAGGTGTCGGTGGTGGACCAGTACGGAAAGCTGCTGTCGGACCTGGACGGTGACGGCAGCGAGATGAACACGGCGCAGATCAATTACCGCAACCGGATCGAGAGCACGCTGGCCCGCCGCATTGACGACCTGCTGGCGCCGATCGTAGGTGACGGAAACATCCGTGCCCAGGTAGCCGCCGACATCGACTTCACGCAGAGCGAGGCCACGGCCGAGACCTACGCACCGAACCAGAACCCGGGCGCCGCCGCCATGCGCAGCCAGCAGACGATGGCCAGCCGTGACGGCTCGGGCGCAAGCGATGCCGCTGGCGGCGTTCCGGGAGCCCTGTCCAACCAGCCGCCTGCCACCGTGTCGGCCCCCATCAACGGGGCAGCACAGGCTACGCGAGCAGCCGGCAGCGCATCGTCTGCCGATGGCGGTGCCGGCGTTTCCACCCGGCAGGAATCAGTCACCAATTACGAGGTGGACCGCACGGTGAAGGTGACTCGCAACCAGACAGGCACCATCCGTCGCCTGTCGGTGGCCGTGCTGGTGAACCAGAAGCAGACTACGGGCGACGACGGCAAGGAGGTCTCCACCCCGCTGACCCCGATGGAGATGCAGAGCATCGAGGCACTGGTGAAACAGGCGGTGGGCTTCTCAGCCGAGCGTGGCGATTCGGTGCAGGTGGTCAACGCCGCCTTCACCAAGCGTCCTGAGGTGGTCGACCCCGAAGTGCCGCTCTGGAAAGACCCCGAGACCGTTTCGCTTGCCAAGGATCTGGGCAAGCAGTTCGGCTTCGTGTTGCTGGCGCTCATCATCCTGATGATGTTCATCCGCCCTGCCCTGCAGGCGATGAAGAAGCCCACTCCCGCCGCCGGCAACAACCTGGACGCAAAAGTCGACGAGCAGCTGGAACTGCCCGGCCTCGAAGGGAGCACCAAGGGCGTCGTCCAGCGTCTTGAAGTCAATCCCGAGCAGGGAATGGGCATGACGATTGCACAGCACAACGCCCTTCAACTGGCCCGCACCGACCCGACGGCAGTCGCCACCGTGGTCCGCAACTGGGTCAATGGCACCAACCCGGACAATCCAGCATGAGTGGTTTCGATGAAGCCGGCACCCGTGATGCCGCCGTGCTGCTGCTCGCCCTGGGCGAGGAAACGGCAGCCGAAGTCTTCAAGCACCTGACGCCGAAGGAGGTACAGGGACTGGGCGAAGTGATGGCCCGGACCCAGTACACGACCAAGGACCATATCGAGCAGGTTCTGGAACGTTTTCATCAGCAGGCCTCGAAGCAGAGCACGCTGGTGCATGATCCCAATGCCTACGTGCGCGGCGTGCTGAAACGTGCGCTGGGCGACGACAAGGCCGGCATGCTGATCGACCGCATCGTGCAGGGCAGCGATGTATCGGGTATCGAGAGCCTGCGCTGGATGGATGCGGCCTCGGTGGCCGAGCTCATCCGCCATGAGCACCCGCAGATCATCGCCTCCATCCTGGTGCACCTGGAGCGTGACCACGCTTCCAGCATCCTGCAGCAGCTGTCGGCCGAGACCCGTTCGGACGTGATGCTGCGCATTGCCACGCTGGACAGCATCCAGCCCAGTGCCCTGAAGGAGCTCAACGAAGTGTTGTCACGCGTTCTGACCGGCGGCGACAAAGTCAAGCGCCCCCGCCTGGGGGGCAGCAAGGCAGCCGCCGAGATCCTGAACTTCCTGGGCGGTGGCGAAGAGGCCTCGCTGCTGGAGACGCTGCGCGCCGAGAACGCCGAGCTCGCGCAGGAGATCGAGGATCTGATGTTCACCTTCGACGACCTACTGAGCCTGGACGACCGCGCCGTGCAGACGGTACTGCGCGAGGTACAGAACGATCAGCTGATCATCGCACTGAAGGGTGCCGAGCCTGCACTGCGCGAGAAGATCTTCAAGAACATGAGTTCTCGCGCGGCCGAGTCGCTGAAGGAAGACCTGGAGTCGCGCGGTCCGGTGCGACTGTCCGAGGTGGAGGCCCAGCAGAAGGAGATCCTGAAGACCGTGAAGCGCCTGGCCGACGAAGGCACCATCGTGGTGAGCAGCGGAGGCGCCGATGCGCTGGTCTGATTCCCTGACCCCTGCCTCGCCCCGCCCTGCCCGCATCAGCCGGCAGGATGCCTGGCAGCCGATGGCGGTCATGTCCTTCGACGACCCCGCCACGCACAAGAGCCCGGCGCAAAGGGCCGAGGAAGCCGCACGCCAGGCCGAACAGGAACTGACGCGCCAGCTGGAGGCCTCGTGGCAGAGCGGCCACCAGGCCGGTCTGGCCGAAGCCACCGAGCGGCAGCGCCAGGAAGAGGCACAGCACGGCATGACGGTTCGCGCCCGTGCCGGTTCGCTGCTGGCCGACTTCTCATCCGGACTGGATGCGCTGAAGGAAGGGCTGGCCCACGAGGTGATGGCCCTGGCCATGCAGCTGGCAGAACGTATCGCCTGCGAACAGATCCGGATCTCGAAGGATGCACTGGCCCCGGTACTGGCCGAGTCGATGAAGCACGTCAGCGAACGGTACCGCCACCTGGAAGCAAGCGTGCATCCGGACGATGTGGAGACTGCACAACAGTGGTTTGCCGCCAATCACCCGGAAATCGCCGTCAAGGTGCTGGCATCTGGCAAGGTGGCGCGCGGCGGCTGCACACTGGCCGCAGGCAGTACCCGGGTGGACAGTCAGCTGGAAACCCGCGTGGCCCGGACCTTTGCCGCCCTGGGCCTGGATGATGAACGAAACGGTGCGCGCCGGGAAAACGCCCGTGCCGATGACGCATCCCCTGCCCGACCGACGGAACCGTCCCCCATGGACGGAACCGCTTCCGAATCCCTTGTGGCCGATACCGTGGACACTCATGCCGAGGAAGCTGCCCTGCCCGCGCAGGATGCTGCCCCGATCGTGTCCGCGACCGGCTGAACCTTTCTGCCATGCGCCTTGCCGACCAGCTTTCTGCCTTCCTGGGCAATTGCCAGCAACTGGCTGCCCATGTGGACCCGGTGGCCACCGAAGGCCGCCTGGTGAAGGTATCGGGCATGCTGGTCGAAGCCGCCGGCATTGCACTGCCCGTGGGCGCGCTGTGCCTGCTGAAGCAGCCCGACGGCCATGCCGTCGAGGCCGAGGTGGTGGGCTTCGGTCATGGCCACGTCTTCCTGATGCCTTCGGGCGACACGAGCGGACTGTCTCCCGAGACGCGCGTCTGCCCGCTGGAGCCGGCCGTGGTCGCCCCCACCCTGGCCCGCGCCAGTCATCCGTGGCGGCGCCAGTCCGACCGCATGCGCCACCTGCCGATCGGTCGTGGCCTGCTGGGCCGCGTGGTAGATGCCGATGGCCGGCCGATGGACCGTTTCGGACCGCTGCGCAATGTGGAAAGCCGCCCCATCCACGGCCGGACGATCAATGCGATGGACCGCGAGTCGATCCGTGAGGCCCTGGATACCGGGGTACGGGCGATCAACGGCCTTCTGACCATCGGTCGTGGCCAGCGCATCGGCCTGTTTGCCGGCGCCGGCCTGGGCAAGAGCGTGCTGCTGGGCATGATGGCCCGCTACACCGACGCCGACGTGATCGTGGTGGGTCTGGTGGGCGAACGCGGCCGCGAGATCAAGGAGTTTCTGGAAGACATCCTGGGCGAAGAGGACCGCCATCGTGCCGTGATCGTGGCCGCCCCGTCTGATCTGCCTCCGATTGCACGGATGCAGGGGGCGCACTACGCCACGGCCATTGCCGAGTACTTCCGCGACCAGGACATGAACGTTTTGCTGCTGATGGACTCGCTGACCCGCTACGCCATGGCGGCGCGGGAAATTGCGTTGTCCATCGGCGAATCCCCGGCCACCAAGGGCTATCCGCCCTCAGTGTTCGCCCGCCTGCCGGCACTGCTGGAACGCACCGGCATGGGCGCACGCGGCCAGGGCTCGATCACCGCCTTCTACACCGTGCTGGCCGAAGGCGACGATCAGAACGACCCGGTAGCCGATTCGAGCCGTTCCTTCCTGGACGGACACATCGTGCTTTCCCGGGAACTGGCCGATGCCGGCCATTACCCGGCCATCGACATCGAGAAATCGATTTCGCGGGTGATGTCGGCCGTGACTCCTGTCGAGCAGCAGCAGCTGGCCCGGCAACTGAAATCCCTGTGGTCGGCCTACCGGCGCAGCCGCGAGCTGATCACCATTGGCGCCTATACCGAGGGCAGTGACGCACGCATCGACCGGGCCATCGAACTGATGCCCATGATCGAGGCGTTCCTGTGCCAGGAGGTGCACGATCCGGCCAGCCTGCAGGCATCTGTGACCGCGATGCGCGATCTGCTGGCCTCTTCCCCGAACAGAACAACTGAAACCGAATCTGCATGAAACCCGCCCTGGAACTGGCCGTCGAGAACTATCAGCGTCTGCGTGACGAAGCCGCAGCCGCCATGGCACACGCACAGAAGGAACTGTCGTCGCTGCGCAATACGCTGGCCACACTGGAAAGCTATCGCAGCACGCTGCAGGACCGTCGCCGCGTATCGGACGGCAAGAGCCATTCTGCCACGTCGCTGCAACTGGACACGCACCTGGCTGGCCGCATCGACAGCGCCGTCAAGCAGCAGGAGCGCTTCATCGAGCAGGCCGTACGGCGTGCCGAACTGAAGCGCCTTGCACTCTTGGATTGCCAGAAGCGCCTGAAGGCGGTGGAAACCATCCTGAAGCAGCGCGCGGAACAACAGGCCGCAGCCGAGGCACGCCGCGAGCGTCTGGAAACCGACGAACAGGCCACCATCCATTATCTGAACCAGTCCAGCCTCCCGGACATCAGCAAGACCCGAGTTCCGGTGCCGCTGGATCAGGAAGAGCTCTACATCGCATGAAGACCGAATCCTCTCTGGGCACCCGCTCGCCGGTTTCCTCCGGAAAATCGGTGCTGGAACAACTGAGCGCATCCAGGACACCCGCCAAGGCGGGCCGGGATGCCGCATCGTCGCTGTCCTTCCGGACGCTGATGGCCGACATCCGGCCTGGCGGCTTCGAGGAGATGACGCAGCGCATGGCCGAACGACGTGCCGAGCAGCAGCGCCTGGAGAAGGAACGCCAGCGCGAGCGGCCGCGTGCCGAGGATCTGCACGGCAGCGCCCAGGTCATGCAACGCCCTGCTGCCGAGCCCCAGCGTTCTCGCCAGGCCGACGAGATGCGCCAGGCCGAGCGCGTGACCAAGGCTTCGCGCCAGGCGGAACGTGCCACGACGACCCGCAACCGCGATGCCGACAACGCGTCGGCACGCGGCACATCGGCCACTGAGGCACGTCCGGCATCTGCCCGTGCGGAGGAAGCCCGTCCTGCTGGCCCGTCGGCCAAACAGGCCACCACGCAGACAGCAGCTTCGGAATCCAGGTCGAACACCTCCCCCGGTGATGCGGTTGATGCCGACAGCACGGCTTCTGCCGCAGCGGCCAACCCCAAGCCTGCTGCATCCGATTCCACGGTGAATGGAGCTGCTTCCGGACAGACGACGAAAGCCGTCAACGGTCAGGCATCTAAACGCATCGACAAACCGACAGAGCTGGCCGCCGCGGATGTGTCCGCAAAACCTTCGAGCGCATCGGCCACGGGTGATTTACTGGCTGATCAGATGCGCCAGGATGCCCAGGCACAGGTGGAGGCCTCTCCGGTCAGCGAGACCGAACTGCAGCAATTGGCCCGCCAGATGGGACTGGATGAGCCCGCCACCGCAGACAGGATCGTTGCAACCGAGGCACACGCCATGTCTGCCGATCCGGACGCTGTCGCGAAGGACATCACGGTGGCCGATACGACCGAGAACCAGCCTGCAGGCAGCGAAGGAACGGCCACAGTGCTCCCCGCCATGGCAACCGTTCCCTCACGGCGTGCACAGGCGACATCGGCCAGCGCGGCTCAGCCCGCACTGGATGGACACGTGGCAGCCATGGGACGCCCGGGCGCTTCGGCTGCCCTGCCCCCGATGAGCCCGGCATCCGATACCACGTCTACTTCTCGCCCGACAACAACGGACGCAGACCCAACGCCCCTGCCGACGGCCGCTGTGGCGACGGGAAGAGCAGAAGGTGGTTCGATCAGCCTGGGCATGGCGCTGCCCACATCGGGCGCCCATTCTCCGATCCGCACGGACGGCAGCCCGCTGCTGTCCAGCCGCATCGAGAGTCCGATACACAGTGCCGAGTTCAAGGAACAGTTCGCCCGCCAGGTGGCCGGTGTGGTCGTGCAGGGACAGGACCGCGCCGAGATCCGCCTGACGCCGGCCGAGCTGGGACCGATCCGGATCCGGGTGTCGCTGAATGCCGATGATGCGGCGCTGGACATCTCTGCCGCGCATGCTGCCACGCGCGCCGCCATCGAGTCGTCGATGTCGACGCTGAAGCAGATGCTGGCCGATCACGGCCTGCGCCTGTCCGATTACCGGATGGACCAGGGCAACAATGCGGCCTTCCTGTCGCAGCAGCGCCAGTCCGGCCAGGAAAACGGAGCAGGAATGCAACAGTCCGGCACCGCCTTCGGTCAGAACGGGGGTCAATCTGGCAGCCTGCAGGCCGATGGCGGCCCCGACACGGGGCGGGCCGGCCGCACGATGGGCAGTCGCCCGACGGCGGTTTCCGGCAGCACCAGTGGTAGCGCCCGTGTGGGCAATACCCCATCGAACGGCCGTCTGGACCTGTTTGCATGAAGCACCTGGGCCGACACACGACGGCGGTAATCCCGCCGTCGGTCGGCCCATGAGTACAAAGGGGGTTCAACGCCCCTTCTTGGCCGATCGGAACGCCCCGCAGACATAGAGAATATCGGCATCTCTCCTGAATCAACTGGATTTATCTCATGTCAGGCAATACGAGCGAGAAAGCCGAAGAAGGCAAGAAGAAAGGTGGCAAGGGCCTGTTGATCGGCATCCTGGCCGTGGTGCTGGCTGGCGGCGGCGGCGCGGGATGGTTCTTCCTGAAGCCCCCACATGATCCCGACGCTGAGAAGTTGGCCCTGTTCAAGCCTTCGCCCGAGCCGGTGTTCGTGACGCTGGAGCCATTCACGGTGAACCTGGCCGATGAAGGCGGTGATCGCATGGCTCAGGTGGCCGTGGTCCTGCAGATGCAGAACGCCTACGCCGAGAGTGAACTGAAGAAGGTGATGCCGGTGGTTCGCAGCAAGCTCCTGAAGCTGCTGTCATCGCAGAAATCCGAGCAGCTGCTGACCGAGAAGGGCAAGGAAGCCGTGGCTGAGGCCATCAAGCAGCGCACCATCGAGGCCATTCATTGGGACAAGTCCTCTGCTCCTGCCCAGGGTGCAGAGCACAAGGATGCTGCTGCGGCGGCACCGGCAGGCAAGCCGCTGATCGTAGTTCCTGACTCGGTGGTTGCCGTGCATTTCAACCAGATGCTGGTGCAGTGACATGAGCGAGCAGTACCTGTCGCAGGACGAGATCGACGCACTGCTGGATGCGCCCGAAGGCAGCGCCACGGATGCGCTTGCCGACGCAGCGCCCGGGACGGAGGCCGTCGGCGACAGCGGGGCGGACACCGCCGCGACCAAGGTGGCAGCCGACGATCGTTCTGCCCCTCAGCCCTACGACCTGGCCCGCCAGGAGCGGATCATCCGGGGCCGGATGCCGGCACTTGAGCTGATCCACGAGCGCTTTGCGCGCAGTCTGGGGCTGGCGATGTTCGCCTTCATGCAGCGCAACCCGGAAATCACCCACTCTGATCCGGTCGTGGGACGCTACAGCGACTTTCTGGGCACGATCCAGCTGCCGGCCAGCATCAACATCATGCAGACCCGGCCGCTGGCCGGCTCTGCCCTGCTGGTGCTGGACGGACAGCTGGTGAGCACGATCGTGGACCTGATGTTCGGGGGCACGGGTCGTCCGATGCGCAAGAGCGAGGGGCGCGAGTTCTCGATGACGGAAAAGCGCCTGATTCAGAAGCTGATCGATCTGAGCAGCAGCGAGTACAGCCGCGCATGGGAAAGCATCCACCCGATGGAGCTGGTGTTCACGCGGTCTGAAAGCCAGCCGCAGTTTGCCAACATCGCCATTCCGGCCGAGATGGTGGTGAGCACCACGTTCACGCTGGATTTCAATGGTCAGTCGGGCACGATCCAGGTCTGCATTCCCTATACCGTTCTGGAACCGATCCGCGACACGCTGTCATCATCGCTGAACACGAACAGTGGCGAGGAAAAGCGCAGCTGGCTGGGCCAGATGTCGAAGGAGATCAAGCCTGCCGGGGTGGAGCTGGTGGCCGAGCTGACGACGGCGACACTAACGCTGGGCGAGCTGATGAAGCTGCAAACCGGCGACGTGATCGAGATCGAGACCGGTCCGGGCGCCATGCTGAAGATTGGCCAGGTTCCGATTTTCAATGGTCGTTATGGCGAGCACAACGGCCGTTATGCGGTGCGCATCGACACCGTGCATTCCTATACCGATTCCCACCAGGATTGATTCATGTCTGAACAGAATACCGTGAGCCCGGAAAGCGGGGAGATCGTGCAATCGGCCGGCGCCCCGGCGTCCTCTGCTGTCGATCCGTCCGTCACGGGGGCCCTGCCTGGCGTGATGGCAAGACTGGGCCAGGGTGCCGAGGGCGGTGCCGATATCGAGCGCATTCTGGACATTCCGGTCCAGCTGTCGGTGGAGATCGGACGCACCCGCACGACCATCAACAATGTGCTTCAGCTCGCACCGGGTTCGGTGGTGGAGCTGGATGCCCAGGCCGGTGCACCGATGGATGTGCTGATCAACGGCTATCTGATTGCGCAGGGCGAGGTGGTGGTGGTCAATGACCGCTTCGGCATCCGACTGACGGACATCGTGACGCCTGCCGAGCGCATGCGTCGTCTGAACCGCGGCTGACGGATGTCGTCGATGTCTGCCGCACTCACCTCCTTCGGCGTGCTGCTGCTGGTGGTGCTGTCCATTCCGCTGGTGCTGTGGCTGGTGAAACGCCTGTCGCAGCTGCCGGCCAGCCGTTCCAACGGCCTGATGTCGATTGCCGCCACGCTGTCGGTGGGTCCTCGCGAACAGATTGCGGTGGTGAAGGTGGGCGAACGGGCCATGCTGGTGGGCATCACCAGCCAGTCCATTCAGCTGCTGACCGAGCTGGATGCCGGGGACCTGCCCGCACCGTCCGACCTGCCCCAGGCGGCGAGTCAGGGATTCGGCTCGCTGCTGGCGGGCCTGCAGAAGAAGAATACCCCATGAAGCCACGAATGCTGTGGGGCGCGCTGCTGGCTGGCGCGCCGCTGGACGTATGGGCCCAGACCACACTGAGCCTGCAGAGCGCGGCTGCTGCCGATGGCGGCACCACCTGGTCGGTTCCGGTCCAGACGCTGCTGTTCTTCTCGGCACTGTCGTTCATTCCGGCTGTGCTGCTGCTGATGACGAGCTTCACGCGAATCATCATCGTGCTGTCGCTGCTTCGCCAGGCGCTGGGCCTTCAGGCCTCGCCGCCCAATCAGGTTCTGGTGGGCATCTCGCTGTTCCTGACGGCATTCATCATGTCGCCGACACTGGACCGCATCTACACGGAGGCCTATCAGCCCCTGGCCGGGAAGCGCATCGATTTCGAGACGGCCCTACAGAAGGGCAGCGTGCCGCTGCGGGACTTCATGCTGAAGCAGACGCGTGCCTCGGACCTGGAGCTTTTCGCCCGTCTGGCGCGCGTGAAGGCCCCGGACGACAAGCCACTGTCGGCGCAGGACATGCCGTTCAAGGCCATCGTGCCGGCCTTCGTGATCAGCGAGCTGAAGACGGCGTTCCAGATCGGCTTCATGATCTTCATTCCGTTCATCCTGATCGACCTGATCTGCGCCAGCGTGCTGATGTCGCTGGGCATGATGATGGTGTCGCCCGTGCTGGTGGCCCTGCCCTTCAAGCTGGTGCTGTTCGTGCTGGCTGACGGCTGGAACCTGCTGGTGGGCTCCCTGGTAGCGAGCTTTGCGACATGACCCCCGAGACCGTACTGACCATTGGCCGCCAGGCCCTGGAAACGCTGATGACGACGGCGTCGCCG
>CALIXC010000220.1 GCA_938046755.1 uncultured Lautropia sp.
TCCTGAGCTGGGCACGGACGATGCGTCCCACATGCTGCTGCTCAACTCCACCAAGACCTTCCTGTTCTGTTCGGCGCAGATCCTGCTGCAGGACGGTCGGATGATGATCCTGGGTGGTGACCTGCTGAAGGATGGCCGCGTCACCAACCGTGGCGTGAAGGATGTCAATATTTTCGATCCGAGCAGCAACCTGCTGACCCCGGCGCGCAATGACATGACGTTGCCACGCTGGTACGGCACGGCCACCACGCTGCCCACCGGCGAGGTCTACATTCAGGGTGGTACCGATGGTGAGAAGCACCCCGAGATCCGCAAGGCCGACGGCACCTTCAAGGCGCTGACCATCGATACGCTGGCCAAGATCAAGACTGGCGCTACCGAAATGGCGGCGTTCGAGAACAACTATCCGCGCAACTTCGTTGCTCCGAACGGCAAGATCTTCGGCTTCGATCCGCACTTCATGTACGAGATCGACCCGTACGGCAATGCCGGCAAGGGCTCGGTGAAGATGCTGGGTGCCCACTGGGACTATCCGCGCATCACCGAGGACGGCAAGGAAGACTGGGACTTCTACCGCGGCTGGCAGGCCACGTCCACGGCTGTCATGGTTCGCCCGGGCCTGATCTTCCAGTTCGGTGGTGGTGACCCGACCGGCAACCTGGCCAACGGCGGTCCGTCCAAGGCCACGCTGATCGACATCAATGGCGATCGTCCCAAGCTGATCGACATGCCGCCCATGACCAAAACCTATCACTGGAGCAATGCCACGGTCCTGGCCGATGGTAATGTGCTAGTCTCGGGTGGTTCGACCAAGAACCTGCTGGTTGACGTCGAAGAGCCGATCAACGAAGATGCAGGCGAGATCAACTATGCCACGATGCTCTTCAACCCCGACACCCGTCAGTGGACGCCGGGCGCCAACATCAGCGAGAAACGCCTCTATCACAGCGTGACCCTGCTGCTGCCGGATGCCACGGTGCTGTCCACCGGTGGTGGCCAGCCGGGTCCGGTCGACAATCTGAACGCTCAGATCTACCGTCCGCCGTACCTGTTCAATGCCGACGGTACGCTGGCGAAACGTCCGGTGCTGAAGGGGGAGGTTGGCAGCGGGGCGGTGGCGATGGTGGCCGAGCCGGCCAGTACCTTCCATATCGAGACTGCCGACGCCAACGACATCGCCCGGGTCACGCTGGTCAAGACAGGCGCCGTCACGCACTCGTTCGACATGGAGCAGCGCTTTAACGAAGTGAAGTTCCGCGTCAACGGCAACGGTCTGGACATCGAACTGCCGAAGAACAAGTACCTGACGCCTCCGGGCTTCTACCACGTGTTTGCCTTCAACAAGGCGGGTGTGCCGTCCAAGTCCCGGATGATTCGCATCAACCCCTCGGAGAAGGCTCCGCTCTGATCGGGTAGTTGGCTCTCCTGTCCGGCTCTTGGGCCGGGCGGGGGCACCGATCCATCGAACCCCGTGCCGGGATGTGTCCCGGCACGGGGTTCGTCTTTCTGGCGCGTATCCGGACCAAGGATGGGCACCCGGTTCGGGTGTCGCGTCCGGACAGCGAGCATCCGGTCATTTCTACCTGCATGTCGGGCCTTGTGGCCCACCTGTCGGGGCAGACGGGAGGGGGGGCATGGGGTGTCTTAACCTTGCGCCATCAGTCCAACCACAGGAACAGGATGGGTCATGCCGATGCATGCCGAGCGCGCTGCGGCGACGCTGGGGCTTTGCGCTTGACCGCTACTTACACCATGAAGTCACGCCGACATTGCGCACCTGCCACCATCTTGCTGTCGCTGATGCTGGGAGCCTGCGCCGGGACGCACGTAGAGGCCGACAGGGGCCAGGACGGAAGTGCACAGGTTTCCGGATTGATGGCCGGGCAGGAAGTGGCTGCCAACGCGAGTTCCTACACGCCGTTCCAGAAGATGGAAGACGCGCAGATTGCCCGTGACCAGGGCATCTATCGGGACACGCAGGCACGTATCGCGGAACTTAACGCCCAGAGAGGTGTCCGACTGGGCAGCTATGCGCTGGCCAAGGCCCAGTGCTGGCTGGATGTGAGTTTCCACGAATACACGCGCAATGACCGTGGCGGTTTCCCCCGGGCTTCGTTGACACAGGCCCAGGGAATCCTGGACCAGCTGGAGGCCGGTCAGAATCCGGACGTCAGTGAGACGCCGCTGGTCAATGATGCACGCCGCCTGCGTGACGATCTCTGGGCGCGTCATGACCGTCTGCGTCAGGATACCGAAGGCATGCAGTGTGCCGCGGCACGCCTGGCGTGCGCCGAGGTGGAACTGGTGCATGCCGGTAACGAGATTCGCCAAGGCGGCTGGCGACATGCCAGCCCCTATATCCAGATCGCCGAAGACCTGACGGAAGAGGCCGAGAAGCTGGCTTTGCAGTGCAAGCCCAAACAGGTCGTCGCAGCGTCCGTCGAGAAGCCGGCTGTTCCCACGCCAGTGATCGAAGCGCCAGCAATGCCGCAGCTTGATGTGCGCTTCCGCTTCGACCGTTCGGGCGTGGTTGACATCCTGCCTGAAGATCGTCGGAAACTGATGGACTTTGCCGAGGAGCTGAAAGGCAAGGGGCCGAACGAACATCAGGTCCTGAAGCTGATGGGGCACACCGACCGGCTGGGCAACCGCGCCTACAACGAGCGCCTGTCCATGCGACGTGCCGTGACGGTGCGCGATGAGCTGCAGCGGCTGGGTGTCCGTCTGCCCATGGAGGTACGTGCCATGGGGGCAACGGAAGATTTCTCCCAGGGTTGCCACCAGGCCCATGCGGGCGCAGAAAAAACGGTGCAGTGCCTGCAGCCGGATCGCCGGGTGTCGGTCGAGCTGCACTCCGCAAGCACGGAGACCATCGCCGAGCAGTAATCCGTGCCGCCTTGTCGTGGGCTGTATCGCAAGATTGCGCGTGCGGGGCATGAAAAACCCGGCCGTCATGAAAGCGCAAGCGTTTTCGGATGCACAAAAAAAACTGCCCGCGTCTCCAAGGAGAGGCGGGCAGCAATCGCCGGGAAGATAATTATTGTTGTTTTAACGTTTGGGCTCGATGACGTTCAGCAGGCAGCTAAAGGCAGGCTCGCGAAGGAGCGGGTGCCATGTCGTCATTTCAGGCCTTCATGAATATCCATATCGCGCAGCGCTGTTTGCCGTCTGTTTGGACGCTGCCGATCTAGGTGATTATAAAAAACCTTTTCTCCTTTTCGGGTTGACTTTTATCAAGAAGTCAGGGAGCCAAGGATGAGTTCTGCGAATCAGGTGTCGAGATTCTTATAATGATGAATAGCTGAACGAATTTCGTCATGAGTAATCGCCTTCATTCTGGCATGTTGATGTTTCTCATGGCGGTATTCATTGCCCATTATCTGCGGTCATTATTTCGCAGAAGAGCTTTCTAAGGGAAACTCATTCACAAGGTAATGATTTTTCTACTGATATCTGGTTTGTTCAGAGGGCTGGCGTGATGTGACGCCAGCCCATCCGGGACCGATGGAGCCATGGGCCACTTCGCAGGATGGGGCACGCGTCCGCAGTGACATCCAGGTCGTGCGCCTGAGTCAAGCTATACAACATGAGGGTGCTCTCTCATGAGTTTTGCTACGGCCATGCTGACGAGTCTTGTCGCGGTCGCGTCCACGAGTCCTGCCAGAGTCACGCCCACGGGTCTCACCGTAGTCATGTCTACGAGTCATGCGCAGCGGGCAGGTCGCACACATCTGGCTAGGGTATGCCCATCGATAGGTCAGTCCTGTAGAAACAATATTTCAATAAAAATAAATTTAGTTAAGAGTGTAATGTTTTCAGGAATCCAGCGACCATACGAGGGTCGGCGCAGCGCGGTGCTGCCCGCGTTCTTTCCAACTTTGTGTTCTATGTCTGGAACTCTGGAGATCTTCATGAACAAGAAATTTGCAGCGCTTCTTTCCAGTGCGGTGGCCACGGGTGCCGTCATGGCTTCGACGCCGGTGTTTGCGGCGCAGAGCCTGTCCCAAGGCTATCAGGTGGCTGCTGCCGACCAGAAGACGCCGGAAGGCTCCTGTGGTGGCAATGCCAAGAGCCAGGAGGGTTCCTGCGGCGCCAATGCCAAGAGCCAGGAAGGGTCCCACGGTAGCAATGCCAAGAGCAAGGAAGGTTCGTGCGGCGCCGAGAAGGGCAACAAGCCTGCCAAGACCGAGAAGCCTACCAAGGCCAGCAAGGGCATGGAAGGCCGGTGCGGCGAGGGCAAGTGCGGCGGTAATCGAAAGATGAAGTAAGTCATTGAGCCATTCATCGTGGGGCGGCCGGTCCTGCCGACCGCCTTTCACGATGGGTCGGCTCTGTCACGCCCGGCGCGGTCCGGGCGTGTTCCGAATCGTTCAGCCCTGGGTCAGGCTGCCGGCTATGGGGGCCGCAGGCCGGGTCACACGGGGTGAAGGGTGAGGCATGAAAAGGGGAGAAGGAGTCATGACGAGAGATTCCCGGGATGTGCGGTTGCTGCATCGCGCCGGGCTGGCCCTGCGACGGAGTCTGCTGGCCGACACGCTGGCCATGCTGGAAACAGGCACGATGGACGGGGTGGCCTTCTTCGAGGTGGCGCCCGAGAACTGGAGCCGGCTGGGCGGGCGCTTTTCGCGGGATCTGTCGGCGATCAGCGAGCACCGGCCGCTGGCCTGTCATGGCCTGTCACTGAACCTGGGAGGCAGTGACGGTCTGGACATGCAGCTTCTGGCCGAAGTGAAGGCCTTCATGCGGGCCTACCGGATCTCTCTCTATACCGAGCACCTGTCGTGGTGCGGGCACGAAGGGCAGCTCTACGACTTGTTGCCGCTGCCGGCCACGTACGAGACGGTGCGTCATGTGGCCCAACGCATCGCCCAGGTGCAGGACTACATGGGCGAGCAGATCGGCATCGAGAATGCCAGCTACTATGCGGCGCCAGAAGGCGCCGAGATGGATGACGCCACCTTCGTGCGCGAGGTGGTGAAGGAAGCGGGCTGCCTGCTGCACCTGGATGTGAACAACGTCTACGTGAACAGCTGCAACCACAGCTTCGACCCCTACGAATATATGCGGCAGCTGCCGCTGGAGCGCACCTGCTACATGCACGTCGCAGGCCATCACGTCGAAGACGATGGACTGATCATCGACACGCACGGCATGCCGGTGATCGATCCGGTCTGGCAGCTGCTGGAATTTACCTATGACCGGCTGGTCGACGCCGGGCTGGACCCGGTGGCGATTCCCAGCTGTCTGGAACGGGACTTCAACTTCCCGCCGCTGGCCGAGCTGGTGGATGAAGTCGGCACCATCGACCGGATGCAGCGCGAGGCCTCGGCGCGTCGCGCGGCGCGAATGCAGGCCGAGGTCGGGAGGGCTGGCATGGAGAAGACCGGCATCGAGGTGCCCGGATCGGCCGCCGCTGGAAACGGGGCGGCGGGAACGGAACGTGGTGCCCGGCAGGATCGGGGAGTGCTGGTGCCATGACAGGCAATCAGGGGCCGATCGAGGCCCAAGGATCGGATGCTGTGCCTGCACCGGACGCACCCCGGGCAGGCGTGGGCCAGGCGTCGCCAGCCCCCGGCCTTGCTCGCATGCAGGGCGACTGGTCGAACTATTTCCGGCAACCCGGCGTCGTACCGCGACCGACAGGCACGGAGCCGCGCCGCATCGATGTCTACGTCTCGCTGCTGCGCAACAACATCGGGAGCTTCATCCATCAGTGCTTTCCCCTGTGTCAGGAGCTGGTCGGCACGTCACGCTGGGAAGGGCTCATCGACCGCTTCTTTGCAGAAGAGCGTTGGCACACCTCACCGTTCTTTCACGAGATCCCGAAGGCCTTCGTGGATTTCCTGCAGGCAGAGGACTCGCCTGCCGATGAGTCTTTGCCTCCCTGGCTGGCTGAGCTGGCGCACTACGAGTGGCTGGAGCTGGCCGTGGAGACGGCACCGGACGTACCGCTTCGCGTCGGTCCGCAGGGGCTGGCGTTGTGTCCTGCCTTGCAGCTGGGTGGATATGCCTACCCTGTCCACACCATTGGCGCCGAGGACGCCGAGGTGGTGCCGGCCACCACCTTCGTGGCGGTATACCGGGACCGTCAGCACCAGGTGCGCTTCAACGTGCTGACCCCGGCAGCCGCGCAGTTGCTGGATGCCCTGCGGGACAACGGCTGCGACTGGCAGGCAGCCTGTGAGCAGCTGGCCTCCCATTGGGGGCTGGTAGCGGATGAATTGGCGGAGCATGTTGCGTCGTTGCAACAGCAGTGGCTGGCCGAGGAGCTGCTGCTGCGCCCAGGCACCGCTCAGTCCGTGGCGGCCGGCTAATCCCGCGTTTTCCGACATTCATCTGGAGATGATCATGCGTGTTTCCTGTTCCAACCCCGCCGGCTCTGCCCCAGATGGCGAAGGCGGGGGCGGACGCTGCGGGCTGTCGCGGCACCCTTGCCGTGTCCGTCGTGCGCTCGATAGCCTTGCCCCCTGGGTGGGCCTCCTGTTCCTGCGTCTGCTGATCGGCTGGGAGTTCCTGGAGTCCGGCCTGGAGAAACTGGGCGGCGAGAACTGGTTTGCCGACATCCAGGAGCAGTTCCTGTTCCCGTTCAACCGGCTGCCGGCCGAGCTGAACTGGCAGCTGGCCATGTGGTTCGAGATCGTCGGAGGCCTGGCGTTGATGCTGGGGCTGGGCACGCGCTTCTTTGCCCTGGCGCTTCTGGTGGTCACGGTGGTGGCCACGGCTGCTGTGCACTGGCCGGCCGAATGGCATTCGCTGGCCGAGCTGGCGCAGGGCTATGTCATCACCGACGATGGCCATGGCAACTTCAAGCTGCCGTTGATCTTCATGGTCATGCTGTGGCCGCTCATGTTCTTCGGGGCTGGCCGGATCAGCCTGGATGCGTTGCTGGGAGTCGTGCTGCATCGCAAGGCGCACTAAGCCTGCGTTCAGACCGAAAAGGGCCTCGTCACGAGGCCCTTCGTCATTTCAGGGGACTGGCTTGCGCAGGGACGGCGCATCGCCGGCATCCTGGGGCGCAGCGTCACTGCCCGCTGCTTGGCCGTCCTCGTTGATGTCGGCATAGCGCTTCATGATCTGGTGCAGCGCCTCGGTGTTGCGCCTGAAATGGCGGCAATCGGCGCAGAACAGCAGATGCAGCCGCACTCTCATCCGTTCTGCCAGCGTGAGCGCATCGTCCTGGTCCTGGGCTTCGGAAATCAGCCGGGTCACGCGCAGGCATTTCCGGTTGGCGGGGGCTTCGTACTTCATGCGGCGTGACCGTCCGTCTTGCGGGTTCGCGGGGAGCGGGCGCCGTCATCGCCCAGCCAGTTCTGCTGCAGGCACTTCTGCAGCTTCAGGCGTGCCCGGTAGAGCATCACGTTGATGTTGTTGCCAGTGAGCCGGGTCTGGGTACTGATTTCTTGCGTGCTCAGCCCCAGGTGTTCGCGCATCATGAAGACTTGGGCCTGGATGCCGGGCAGCCCGTCCAGACAGCGCTGCAGCACCTGCCAGAACTCACGGTTGGTACACAGCTGCTCGGGCGAGTTCAGGGTACCGGGGCCGGCGTCCTGTTCCCAGTGGCCATCCGCCCGGAACAGCAGGGCTTCCAGATCGTCGCCCTCCGGATCCTCGTCATGCACGTAGCTGACCTCGCGTGACTGACGGCGATAGCGGCCGCGCAGGGCATCGGTGATCTTGTGCTTGAGAATGGCAAAGACCCAGGTCTTGAGCGCGGCCTCCCCCCGAAAGGCGTCTGCACGGTCGAAGGCCGCCACGAAGGCATCCTGCACCACGTCCTCGGCCAGCTCGTCATCGCCCAGCTGACGTGCTGCATAGGACAGCATCTGGGGGCGGAAGGCGGCCATCTGTTGCGTAGCGTTCATGGCGGGTGGAAAGTGATGGACTCCGGGAAAGGGGGACCGAGATTATGCCCCGATGCGAACGCCTGTTGGTTGCCCAGGCGGGGGGCTTGTGCGTATCATGGGCCAGAGCCGTCGATTTCAAGAGGTAGAACCGTGAAGAAGTCCCTGACATTGCTGGCCGTGGGCTTGGCCGTCCTGTGCAGCGCCACGGGTGTGCAGGCGCGTGACACCAAGCTGCTGTTGCCCATCAAGGAGGCCCTCAACTATGTCGGCAAGAAAGGTTCTGCCAAGGAAATCCTTGATCCGAGCATTGCTCTGGTCTTCGGGCATGGTAATGGTGGCGGCAATATCCTGCAGGCCGACATGGTCAGCAACAGAAAGACCAATGGTTTTGGCAAGAGCGATGTTGACGCCTGCCACTGGGCCTTCCTGTCGGCCGTCAAGCAGTTTCAGCAATCGGCCAAGGATGTCGGC
>CALIXC010000221.1 GCA_938046755.1 uncultured Lautropia sp.
GGAGGGCCGGCTCCAGCTGGAAGTCCATGACATCCATGACAGCCTGATGCCCCATCACCAATGCATCGTCCTGCACGGCTGACTGCCGCAATCTGGCCTCAATGTTCAGCCTTCCGGCTAGAAAACCAGCCGAACTGTCAGGGATCAGTTGGGTATCTGCCGGATCCAGCACCGTCACTTCGTCCAGCATGGTCAGAAACAGCGCCACACGGTGGCGCACGGTTTCCGATACACCGACGCAGGTCAGCTGCCAGCCTCCCTGCTGCCAGCTTTCACTACGCTGAACGATCCATTCTTCATCACGGATGAGGACTCGGGCGCCCGCCGAAGGGGGCTTGTGACTGGCTGGCATGAGCTGGGCTACAGGAAGGGTCAGACACCAGGCGACATCAACGGATGTCGATCCTTTGAACAAACAAAGGCCAAGACCTCGGATGATATACACCCCGAGAGTAGTGTTTCAAACTGTAGCCCAGGGGTGGGACAGGTGGGCTCTAAGTTCAGCGGGCACCCTTCCATACCCCGATGAAAGGCACTGATGGGCCGACGAATGGATCAGAGAAGCGACCTTGCGTCCACCCTGTTCTGCCGACGGTCGCCTGGGTAGACCCCAGTAGAAAACTCAGAGCACTTTATGCAATAATTTCTTTACCTGATAGGTAAAAATATCTACCATAGTGCATAGAGGCAGGCCTTGTGGAGATCCGGTTCAAAGACAAGAAGGTCCAGGAGCTGTGCCAGAAGAAGGCCGTTGCCATCAAGAAGCTGGGAGATCCCTGCGCCAGGAAGCTCCGGGCCCGCCTTCAGGATCTTGAATCGGCCCGCACGGTGCGTGAACTCCCTCCTGTCGGCAACCCCCACCCCCTGAAAGGGGACAGATCAGGCGAGTTCGCCATTCGTCTTGCCGGGGGCTGGCGATTGGTCTTCATCGCAGCCAATGATCCCCGGCCTGCCCTTCCAGGTGGCGCAACCGATTGGACCAAGGTCACCATCATCCGCATCGAGGAAGTCGTTGATTACCATGGCTGATACCAACACTCCCTTCCTGCCCGACTGGTTATCTCCTCCGGGCGAGACCATCAGTGACATTGCTGAGGAACGCGGCTGGAGCCAGGGTGAGCTGGCTCGTCGCCTGAGCTACACCGAGAAGCACCTCAGCCTGCTCATTCATGGCAAGGTTCCCCTGACCGTGGATGCTGCCCAGCGTCTTGAACGTGTACTGGGCGGCACGGCCGAGTTCTGGCTAACCCGAGAAGCCAAGTACCAGCAGCACAAGGCCAGGCTTGAATCCGAAGAACGCTGTGCAAAAGAGGTCGGCTGGCTTGACAAAATGCCCGTCAAGGAGCTGATGGATTGCGGTGCCATCCCACGCATGCGCAACGACGGAAAGAACAAACCCAAGATTGTGGAAGCATGCCTGCGGCTCTTTGGCGTGCAATCATCTGCCGCCTGGGAGAAACATTACGCCAGCATGCAGGTGGCTTTCCGTCGTACCCGCACAGAGCAGAGCGACGTGGGCGCCATCTCGGCCTGGCTACGGCTGGGAGAGCAGAAGGCAGAGGCCCTGAGCTTGCCTGGCTATGACAAGGCTACTTTTGAAGCAGCACTGCGGGATATCCGAACACTTACCCGGAAGGACCCTGGGGAATTCTGGCCCACCATGCAACAGCAGCTGCATGAGGCCGGTGTGCTTCTGGTCATGGTGCCATCCATTCCCAAGGCACACGTCAGCGGCATTGCCCGTTGGCTGAACAAACGGCCGATGATCCAGCTATCGCTCTATGGAAAACTCAATGACCGGTTCTGGTTCTCTTTCTTCCATGAGGCTGCTCACCTTCTGTTGCATGCCTCCAACAAAGAAGAGAAGAGTTCCATTTTCCTGGATGACCTCGGCACTACTTATGCTGATGATCCCAAGGAGCATGAAGCGAACGAATGGGCGCGGGACTGGCTGATCCCTCCGGAACATGCAGAAGCACTGCGTTGGTTGAATCGCAAGGAGGAGATCATCGACTTCGCTGATCAACTCAATATCCACCCCGGGATTGTGGTTGGCCGACTGCAGCATGAGGGGATCATCGATTACAGGTGGTTCAATGACCTCAAGCAGAGTCTGCCGGTAGAATCTCTCTCATCTTGATAGATTGCTATTATCACTGGAAGGTAGCTGCTTCACACCCCCAGCTTTT
This sequence comes from uncultured Lautropia sp., assembly GCA_938046755.1. Taxonomy (GTDB): domain Bacteria; phylum Pseudomonadota; class Gammaproteobacteria; order Burkholderiales; family Burkholderiaceae_E; genus Lautropia. The sequence goes on from CALIXC010000221.1 coordinate 2,190, forward strand.
TCCTCAGCCGTACCAGCTCCCGCCGCCAGACGGCTCGCTGCTCGGACGATTGCTTGAACAGCGCCCCGGTCTTTTCCAGCATCAGCGTATAGGGCCTGCCCTTGCGCAGGGTCTTATGCTTGACAGGCAGATCGTATCTCTGAATATACTGATGAACGATGTGGCGTCTTTCCGCCGCCAGGGGCCAGGCCAGTTCCCGGATCTCGGATGATCTCAGGAATTCAGACAGCGGCTGAAAGAGATCCTGCAGATCTTCCGGGGGCGGAACAGGAATGGACCAGTCGTTCCGCGCACGTGGTGGCTTTTCCAGAAGGGAAGCCAGTGTCTTCAGACAATGATCGGTGATCGGTTTCAACCAGGGCGCTATGAGCGTTTCCCTGTTCTGTCCGCTCAACAGGGAAAGCACAAAGGACAGGGAGTGATCGACACTCAGGATCTTCTCGATGATCTTTCCCGATGAATCGGAAAAATCGGTCACCCAGCACATCCACAGCACCTGCTGGGTACAGGAAGCCATGTTGACGAGTTCTTTCTTCATGTCCTTGATCGACATGCTGCCCATGCCTGCGACCCGGGTGATTGCCCCGAACCACGCTTGCGCACAAAGCTCCGTCAGGAAGACAGCAAGTTCACGACATTTGTCACCACTGTCATCCATCAATGCCGCCACAACTTCCGGCAGGTCACCGAACATGAGCAAATAATCAAATCCGGAGCGGTGAACCGGTTGCCGCCATGACCGCATCATGTCCTTCAGCCATGCCAAGCCATATATCTTCTGCATGCTCTTCAGCATGGGAACCAGGTCCGGACGCAGCTGACAAAGCGAAAATGGCTTCAGAAGCGCAAAAGCAATGTTATTCCTGTCTTCCTGGTCTGCAATCCGTTCGGCCGCTGCCATGGCATGGCGCAGACTTTCATCATAACCCGGTTCTCCCGGTGGTTCCGCATCATAGGCTCTCCGCCATCTGGACCATATCGGCAGCAGCTGTCGCAGGCGTTCCATGGCCAGATCTGTTTCTTCGTCTTCGAACAAATCGAGAATGATCATCATGGCCTCGTCGGGATTCAGTCTGGCACGAATGACGAACTCTCGACTTCTGGGCCACATCACCACTGCAGCGCGGTGATACCAGCGATCCACCGTGTTGCCATAATTTCCCATGTAGCCTTCGTATTCCGACTCGAAGGGCTTGAAGTCCACCGTGGGACGGATGTACAGAAGCTCCCTGTCCTCGACATCGCTGGAGCCAAAGACGGGAACCCTGCCCTTTTCGCCCACCCAATGGCGCAACGCCACCTCGTCTTCGATCAGCTCTCCCAGATCCGGTTCCATGATCTGTTGCCTAGAAGGGCCGCCTTCTCTGCCACGCTGTTCTTTCCTGGCCAGACGTGATTCCAGAAGACTGATTTCATCCCATGGCTCATCATCGTCGAAGGGACTGTCATCATCATGGAATGAATCATCATCCGGCATCTCCTCTTCAGCTTCCAGCAGGGCGTCTGCCAGCCAGTCGTCGGCAAGATCATCATCGAAGAAGGTGTGTTCATCGTGGTAACTACCGGAAGTTCCGTAGCCATAATCATCTTCTGCCGTCCATCGTTCATGAATGTCGGCCAGGGCCAGATAGATCTCGGCATCCAGTGCGCCGGCCACCTGCCGGAGTGCCTTGGCACGACGGATGTCGGCACCTTTCAGGCGTTTCCAGGAAAGGGCGGAACTCGTATATTGATGATCCAGCAGATAAACAAGCCGGTCCGGACACTCTCCGACGGAGTCCCTGGCCCAGGCGGTCGGCACTGGCGTGTCGAAGAAGTCGCGCACTGCCGAGGTCAATGCACCAAGCTGGTCATCGGATATGGCAGTGACGGAAGGAAGCTTCTGATCGACGATCAGGTTATAGGTGAGAACAACCCGGTAGCCGTGTTTGACGGGTTTGACCTCATGCAGGCAATCGGCATAGAAGGCCATCAGGCATATGCGGTTCTTGTCGCCTTTCGCCTCCAGGCTTTTGCCCTGATGGGAAACCACGAACTCTCCACCGGAAAACCTGGATGGCAGGATCATCACCAAGGTCGCCAGCATGCCATCGGCCTTTTCGGAATCCTGATGGACGGAAAAAAACTGACCAGGGCCATACACCAGCATGTTGTGCAGTTCTGCCCGGAAACGGACTCCCTTCGGGAGTTGAAGATTCCTTTCGATGCGTCGCAATGCCTTGCCTAGGACGTTCTGCCAGTTCCCGTCATCGAATTCGATGGCATCGGCGGGGATTTCCCAGGTGTCGCGCACACAGGGATCCATTCTGGTCTCATCCTTGTAGCCGTGATGGGCAGGACTTGCCACGGCGCACAACCGGTGTGCGGTACGACTGTCCACGGGAATTCCGATCGGACCCACCCCGACGACATTGATTCCTGGATTTCCCTTGATACTCAATCGCGTGGCAAATGCCCTATCGTCGGACAGCTCTTCCAGTTGCTTGACGATCCTCTCTGCTGGATTGCTCATCTGCTGACCTGTGTCCCATATCCGGAATATGTGTCATGAGCGTACCAGAATAGCCCTGGACCGATTGAATGAACGGAAGCAGTCCATTTCAACCATCCACGGGATCATCTCCGGCTTTGAATGAGGCCGGGATCATCCATGGTCCTGCAGCACGACATAACCTCGGGAGATCTCATCCCGAAAATATCCGGGAAGGTTGGCCCAGTCATGCACATCCACCATGATGGGCAGCATGCTGCCGGACAGTGCCTGTCGAAGTGCAGCTGCTGCCTTGAGAGGCTGTGCAGGATCGACTGGATTGCGCAGCACGATGTCCAGGTCGCTGGCTTCATGGGCGCCGCCGGTAACTCGGCTTCCGTAGGCCCACACTTCGGCCTGGGGCACGTGGGTGCGCAGCAGCGCTTCAAGCATCTTTCGCCAGGAGGCCGGCAGGTTCAACCGATCATCTTCAAGGCGTGGCATCGCCAGCCTCGTCCAGTCTGTCGGCCAATGCCCGGGCATCCTGCAGATAGGTGGGCAGAAGCTTCATGGTCTCATTGGCGAAGTCTTCGCCATAGTCGTGGGTCGTGGTGTTGCGGTTGGCACGGTACTCCAGCCATCGGGGAACCTCCTCAATCTCCAGCAGCCCATGCCTTCCTGCCTGACGCAACACATCGTTGAACACCAGACGATCGACTTCACGCGGCTGAACAGCATAGGGCTTCAAGGCCTTGCGCAGCAACTTGCCGGCGGTTTCCAGGGACAGCTCGAAACTCTTGATGGCGGCATTCCGGTAAAGGTCGTACAGCACCTCGCGGGTCGTCATGCTGGATCCAGACTTTGCGTCCCTGGAAACAGCAGAGGCATCGGCTTTCGTGACAGGAAGGGCCTGCAGATGAATGATGGCCTGTTCCAGGGTATCGACAGTCCGACGCAGATGGGTCGTGTTCAGGGGCATGACGACTGGGCTTCATGGAAGGTCATGAGCCAAGTTTACTTGAGCTCCATGCCTCCCCCATGGGGCAGCATCCCGAGCAGGCATCACTTCCCGATACAGAACCGACTGAAGATGACCCCCAGCAGGTCGTCGGCGGTGACGGCGCCCGTGATGCGGCCCAGGGCCTGATGGGCCAGGCGCAGCTCTTCGGCAAAGAGGTCCAGCGCCTGGTCGCCCAGGGACACATGCTGTCGGGCGTTCTGAAGGTGGGTCAGCGCTTCGGAAAGCGCCTGAAGATGGCGCTCGCGGGCGATGAAGACGCCCTCCTGGCCGGGCTGGAAGCCGGCGATGTCCAGAAGCTTGCGGCGGAAAGCTTCGATGCCCTGCCCTGTTCGGGCGGACAGGCGCAATGTCTCGGAGGATGACGGTGTTTCCGCTTCCGAAGCAGAAGTGTCCTTTCCCGGCGGCATTCGGGAAGTGGATGGACTGGCACCGCCTTCATCCGCTGACGATTGCGGGCGAGACTCCCCGCCTGACATCTCGGACGTAAGTCGCCCTTCTCCATCCACCAGGTCGATCTTGTTGATAACGGTCAGGCGTCGGGCGCTTCCAGGAACACGGGCATCGATGGCAGCTTCTAGGGTGGCCATGTCGGCTGGTGCGGCAACGGCTTCCGGTTCCCTCCGCAGCATCGGCTCGGATGATGGGTCTCCTTCACCCCCCTGCCCTGACGGCTGAGCGTGGCTCCGGGCTTCCCGCGCCAGCTCGTCAGCCGCCCGCAGGTGGACGACGACATCGGCCTTCTCGATCTCGGCCCAGGTGCGCTGGATGCCGATCTTCTCAACGGGGTCGTCGGTGTCGCGCAGGCCGGCAGTGTCGATGAGGTTGATGGGCACGCCTTCGATGCTGATCTGCTCGATGACGCGGTCGCGGGTGGTGCCGGCAATGGGGGTGACGATGGCGACTTCGGCACCGGCCAGGGCGTTGAGCAGGCTAGACTTGCCGACGTTGGGTGCGCCGGTGAGCACGACGTTCAGACCCTGGCGCAGGCGGGCACCGCTCTGGGCGGTGTCGAAGAGGCGCCGCAGGGTGTCGTCGATGCGGGCCAGGCGCCCAGCGGCATCGGCTTTCTGCAGGAAGTCGATTTCTTCTTCGGGGAAGTCAAGGGTGGCCTCGACCAGCATGCGCAGGGTGAGCAGCTGTTCGGCCAGTTCGTCGATCTGCCGCGAGAAGACGCCCTGAAGCGATCGGGTAGCGGATCGGGCGGCCTGCTCGGTGCTGGCTTCGATAAGGTCAGCAACGGCCTCAGCCTGCACGAGGTCGAGCTTGTCGTTCAGGAAGGCGCGTTCGGTGAACTCGCCGGGCTCGGCCAGGCGGATGCCGAAGGCAGCGCCCACCTGCAGCACACGGCGCAGCAGGATCTGCTGGACGACGGGGCCGCCGTGGCCCTGCAGCTCCAGGATGTGCTCGCCGGTGTAGGAATGGGGGGCAGGGAACCAGAGTGCCAGGCCGTAGTCGATGGGCTGGGCATCGGCCGCCAGAAAGGGGCCATAGGCGGCCTTGCGGGCAACGAGGCGGCGTTCGGGGCCGAGGATGTCGGCGGCCAGGGCAGTGATGATGTCAGGCTCGGGCGCCGAGACGCGCACGACACCGATGGCGCCCTGGCCAGGGGCGGTGGCAATGGCGCAGATGGGGCGTTTGTCCTGCACGGCGTCTATCCAAAAAAATGGCCTGAACGGGGGTCCAGGCCAGGGGGTGAAACACGGAGCTGTTGATCAGGCGGCCCGGCCGAAGATGGGCTTGCCTTCGATCTGGCGGGTGATGACCCACTGCTGGGCGATGGAGAAGATGTTGCTCACCACCCAGTACAGCACCAGGCCCGACGGGAAGAAGAAGAACATGACCGAGAAGATGAGCGGCATGAAGGTCATCATCTTGGCCTGCACGGGATCCGCCGGCTTGGGATTGAGGTGCGTCTGCAGGAACATCGTGCCCGCCATCAGGATGGGCAGGATGTAGAGCGGATCGGGGCTGGACAGGTCATGGATCCAGCCGACCCACGGGGCGTTACGGATCTCGACCGAGGCCAGCAGCACCCAGTACAGCGCGATGAAGACGGGGATCTGCACAAGGATGGGCAGGCAGCCGCCCAGCGGGTTGATCTTCTCGGTCTTGTACAGCTCCATCATGGCCTGATTGAGCTTCATGCGGTCATCGCCATAGCGTTCGCGGATGGCGTTGAGGCGCGGCTGGACCTTGCGCATCTTGGCCATGGAACGGTAGCTGGCGGCCTGCAGCGGGAAGAAGGCCAGCTTGACCAGGATGGTGAGCGCCACGATGGCCCAGCCCCAGTTGCCGACGATGCCGTGCAGGAAGGTCAGCAGCCAGAAGAGCGGCTTGGCAATGGCGGTGAGCCAGCCATAGTCGACCACCAAGTCCAGCCCCGGGGCGACCTTGGCCAGCACATCCTGGTCCTGGGGACCGATGAACAGGGTCTCGGAAGCATCGACGGTTTGGCCGGCCGAGATCTGGCCCAGTTGCTCGTAGGCACCCGCCGAGTACATGCCGGAACCGACACGGCGGGTGTAGTACTCACGCGCCTGGCCCTGTTTGGGCACCCAGGCCGAGACGAAGTAATGCTGGATGATGCCGACCCAGCCATCGTTGGCGCGGCCGGAGTGCTTGGCCTTGCCTTTCTCGATGTCGTCGAAGGAGACTTTCTGGAACTTGTCGGCGTCGGTGTAGATGGCCGGACCGACGTAGGTCTTGTAGTAGCCGGACTGGCCCGGGGCCTCGTGGGTGTCACGGGTCAACTGCAGGTACAGCGACGGCGACAGCGGCTGCTCACCGATGTTGGTGACGCGATTGTCGACCTTGATCTCATAGGAGCCGGGGCTGAGCTGATAGGTACGCTCGATGCGCAGGCCACCGCCTTCGGCTGCCAGCACGACACCCGTGACCTGTCCGTCGGTCTCGATGGTGCGCACCACGGTCATGGGCGTGGTGTGGTTGGGTGCGTCCTTCACGCCCACCAGACCAGTCTGACCCACGAAGAAGCTGCCCTTACGGTCGGACTGGATAACCAGGTGGCCGCTGTCGGGGTGGCGGGTGTCGTGGACGTGCTTGAGCAGCTGGCTGCGGACAACCTGGCCACCGATGGTGTCGATGCCCAGCTCGATGACGTCGTTCTTCAGCGTGATGGTCTGGCCAGCCTTGGCCTGGTCGTTGGCCTGGTCGGTGGGCACGCTGGCCGGGGCATCATTGCCAGCCTGGCTGGGCGCACCCGGAATGCTGGTGTCCGCACCGTCTTTCGGAGCGGACGCGGTGTTCTGCTGTGCCGTCTGGACCTGCTGCTGACTGCCGCCGAACATGGCGGGCTGGCCGTTGTACTGCTGCCAGTTGTTCCAGAGGAACAATAGCGAAAGGATGAAAACTACCCAGAGAACGGTCTTATGGCTCTGCTGCATCGTGGGGGACAGGTTCTGCTGTTGGATGAAGTGGCGCCAAGAATACCCGAGCTGGCGCCTGGATGCTGGCCTGATCTTGATCGAAACCGGGTCAGGACCAAAAAAATGTGAATCGTCAGGAAGTTCGATGATGCGAGGCCTTCACATCGCCGGACGACGGAGCGGGCAAGGGCACGGGATCCACCCCATGCCCACCCCAGGGGTGACACCGGCACAGACGCCTGAGCGTGAGCCAGCTGCCCCGTGCCACACCATGCAGCTGCAGAGCCTCGATGGCGTATTCCGAACAGCTGGGCCAGTAGCGACAGCTGGGCGGAAAGACGCTGCTGAATCCGCGCTGGTAGCCCTTCACCATGGCCGTGAGTGCCCGCACGAGCGGACGCTGAGCCACGGAGGGCTGATCATCGGCATTGCCGGATTTCGTGGCACTCATCGGGCCATGTCCGACGAATCGGCCGGGCGTGCCATGTCGGCTGCATCGATCCGCGTGCTGCGCCCGGATAGCCGACGGTTCAGACGCCCTGCCGCATCGGCAAGCAACCGGTCGAGTTCTGCGCGCAATTGCCGCTTGATGACCGAAAAACCAGGAGACGCCGAAACACCCGATCCGGCTGCGCCCGGCTGTCGCCGGGCCTGAGCGCGCATCTGGGCTCGTGCATGCTGACTCTTCGCAACCAGCGATCCCATGGGATGGGCCTTCAGCCGCAGCCGCCAGCTGCGCCCGCTGTCCAGCAATTCACCAGGGGCCGAACGCCAGGCTTCACGGGCAACGCGCTTGACAGTGTTGCGGCGAACGGCCGCGCGCACCAGGCGCTTGGGAACGCTGATCTGGAGGCGATCCAGAGCATCGGATGCCGAAGCGATCACGGAGGTGACGGGCTCAGCGGCCTGGAACGATCGAGCGGCCGGGTTTGCCGGCAGGGCCGATGCGGCACCTGGCAGACGCGGCAGGACGCCGGTCAGTTCGAAGAAGTGTCCGGAAACGCGGACGGGAGGCGGATCGGATCGACCACGGGTGCCTTTGCGCGCCGCTGAAGAAGCAGTCCCGGTGTCTCGGAACGGGCTTTCTGCGGATGCCAGGCCTGCGGGTGGCCGGCTTTGCGGAAGAGTCATGACAGGCCCTCTACCCCGAGCCAGGCGTGGTCGGGGCCGGGACTGATCGGCAATGAACGTCGTGAGGAATCAGACGGCCAGGCGCTTGCGGCCCTTGGCACGGCGGGCGCGTAGCACGGCACGACCACCCCGGCTTTTCTGGCGAACCAGGAAGCCATGAGTTCTTTTACGACGGCAGACGGAGGGTTGATAGGTGCGCTTCATGATGGCTACCAAAAGAGCCGCGGCGGATCGCGGGCTTGCGAAGGCCGCAGGCGTATTTTCCAGAAACTCGCTATTAGATAGGTAAAACGAGGGTTTTGTCAATTATTTCTGCGATCCGGGGCGCCCCGATTCACGCTGGCGGGCCGCCTCGGAGGACGCCAGACGCAGGCACGCCGTGCTACCGGGTCTCGCCGGGACGGGCACGATCGGTGTTCGGGGACAAGCTTGTGGATAGCTGCGGACAACCTGTGGATAAGTTAGAATGAACGCCCTTCTTCGAGCGGCCTCACTCAGGGGCAGACAGCAGTTTCTGCGCGGCGCAATCACGTCGAACCTCAGATTCCCCTGTCGGCACGAAGTGGACAAGATTGCCTATCTTGCATGGAATTTCATGCAAGATTCATAAACTGATCCGATTTTCTCAAATTACAAGAAACAGCCGCTGGCCTTCCCTAGGCTGGCGCGGAGCCTTCGACCGCCATGCAGGAACAATGGGATGCGTGCAGTGCCGCCATCGCGGCGCGCATGCCCGAACAGGCCTACAAGACGTGGATAAAACCGCTTGCCTTCCTGGAATTCAGCGCTGATGACTGTCTGATCCGGCTGGGTGCTGCCACCCAGATCAAGGCGGACATCGTGCGCAATCAGTACCAGAACCTCATCCAGGAAGTGCTGCGCGACGTGATCGACCCGGCCATGCGGGTGGAGATCGGGGTCGCGCCGCGCGCGGCTTCGGCTGCGCCCGTGGCGGGGGCTGGGGCAGGAGCAGCCACGCACGCGGGACCCTCTTCATTTTCCAGCTCGGGCCCCACTCACTCGGACTCCATGTCGCATGGTGTTCAGCCCCCTGCCCCGCACGGGGGCGGGCAAGGCAATATTCCTGCAGGCATGGGCAACGTTGCTGCAGGCGTGGGCAGCTTTCAGGGGGGCGTGGCCAGCCCGCACGGCGCTGGCGCATTCCAGCCGCAGGCACATGTCCCGCAGCAGGCCCACGAGCGACCGGGTTATGGCGGATCCCAGGGTTGGATGGATGGCGGTGCCGAACACGCGGGCCACCAGGGCTTCGAGGCACGGCACGTCCCGGAAGCGCCGGACGTGCTGGATGACGGCACGGGCGACTATCTGGATGACGGGTCCGACCCCGAGGGTCCGGGCGACGATGGCAGCACCAACGCGCCGGCCCGCAGCTTCGGCGGGCTGGGCGGGCAGATGCCCAACGAGCGCTCACGGCTGAATCCGGGGTTGACCTTTGCGGCCTTCGTGAACGGCAAGGCCAACGACCTGGCCCGGGCCGCCGCCCTGCAGGTGGCCGACCGGCCCGGCAGTGCCTACAACCCGCTCTTCATTCACGGCGGCGTGGGCCTGGGCAAGACCCACCTGATGCAGGCGGTGGGCAATGCCATCCAGCAGCGCGAATCGCGGGCGATCATCCGCTACATCTCGTCGAACCAGTTCGTGCAGGACCTGATCCAGGCCATCCGACGCAACGCCATCGACCGCTTCAAGCACTATTACCAGTCGTTGGACGTGCTGCTGATCGACGACATCCAGTTCCTGTCGGACAAGCAGCGCTCCCAGGAAGAGTTCTTCCATGTGTTCGAGACAATGACGATCAACCAGCGGCAGATCGTCATTACCTGCGACACCTACCCGAAGGAGCTCAAGGGCATCGATGACCGGCTGATCTCGCGTCTGAACTCGGGCCTGATCGTGGCCATCGAGCCGCCGGAGCTGGAAATGCGGGTAGCCATCCTGCAGCGCAAGGCCGAGCAGGCGCGCATCCGGCTGCCTGACGATGTGGCCTATTTCATCGCCAAGAACATCCGCCGCAACGTGCGGGAACTGGAAGGCGCCCTGCAGCGCGCCATTCATTATGCATCATTCAGATCCTCGCCCCTGACGCTGGAACTGGTGAAGGAAGCGCTGAAAGACCTCATCTCCTTCAATCGTGGTCAGATCTCCATCGATTTCATCCAGAAGACGGTGGCCGAGTACTACAAGATCAAGCAGGCCGACATGTACTCGAAACGCAAGCCGGCCAAGATCGCCCTGCCCCGCCAGATCGCCATGTACCTGGCCAAGGAGCTGACCCAGAAGAGCCTGCCGGAGATCGGCGATGCCTTCGGCGGCAAGGATCACACCACCGTTCTGTATGCTGTACGCAAAATTACAGAATTACGAGCCCATGACGAGGACCTGAACAAGCAGATCCACGTGCTGGACCAGACCCTGCGGGAGTACCTCTAGAAACATTCCAGGCAGGTTCCGCACGCCGGTACGCTTCTTCTTCAGAAGAGAAGATTCCTGGTCCACGCGATCAGGACCCGGCTTCTGGAATGCCCACCTCCATCCACCTCCTGGACATCCATCTTCTTTCCTCTGTCAGCCTCTCGCGGCGCTTCGGCGTCGAAGGGGACGACAGTCCGCAGACCCGCTTTTCATGAAGGCCCCCTGAACCCGCCTGACGACGGGTTAACATCGCAACTCGTCGCCGTTTGTGGATAACCGGAAGATATCCCCAGACCACCCGACAAGCGCATCGCAAGCGGCAGTGGTAGAGTTATCCACAATGTTGGACACCGGATGTCCGGATTTCGAGTCATCGAATGCCTTGAATTTAGGCAAATCTGCCTGAATAACGGGCAACGGACGCGGGTTGTGCACAACCGGTCAGCAAGCAGGTAAGCCCATGACCGGCAAAATGTGGACAAACCGGGGTTTCGGGCAGGAGGCCGAAAATGTCCACAATCCGACGACTCGGCAATCCCGCCGTCCCCACATCGTTTCTCATCGTGAAAATCCAGTCTACAAGCGCCTCGCCAAGGTTATCCACAGGGCATCGACGCCTCTAAACAACAACAACATTAAAAGATATAGATAGACCTTCAGAAACGGAAAGACATCAGGAAAAGACGCCATGCAGATCATTCATGCCCCCCGGGACGCCATCCTGAAACCCTTGCAGACCGTGGCAGGCATCATCGAGAAACGGCACACCCAGCCCATCCTGGCCAACGTGCTGATTCGTCAGCAAGGTGAAGCCGTGACGTTCACCGGTACCGACATGGAGATCCAGGTTCGGACACAGGCCAGCATCGGTGCCGGATCCGGCACCACGGCCACGACCGTGTCGGCCAAGAAGCTGATCGACATCCTGCGGGCTCTGCCGGATACGGACGTCACCATCGAGCTCAACGGCAACAAACTGAATCTGAAGACGACCCGTTCACGCTTTGCGTTGCAGACACTGCCGTCCGAAGACTTTCCGGTGATGAAGGCAGGGGCCACCGACCAGACTGGCCCAGGATCGGGTTCGGCAGGAGATGGAAACACGGCCGACCTTCGCGCCGATGTGACGCTTTCTCAGAAGAAGCTTCGTCACCTTCTGCAGATGGTCCACTTCGCCATGGCCCAGCAAGACATCCGCTTCTATCTGAATGGCCTGCTGCTGGTGCTGAGTCCGGGCGGAATGCGCGCCGTGGCCACGGAAGGGCACCGGCTGGCCTTCTGCGAGGACGTGGAGGTCCATGCCGCCGGCCAGGCGGATGCGATCCTGCCGCGCAAGTCGGTGCTGGAGCTGCTGCGACTGCTGGGCGACAGCGACGAGCCGATGCGGATGGAGATCATCGGCACCCAGGTACGGCTGCGCTTTGGCGACATCGAATTCATCAGCAAGCTGCTGGAAGGCAAGTTCCCCGACTACCAGCGCGTGATCCCGAAGGGCTACCAGAAGGTCATCGAGCTGGAACGCGAGACCCTGGCCCAGGCGCTTCAGCGGGCGTCCATCCTCAGCAACGAGAAGTTCCGCGGGGTGCGACTGGGCCTGGCACCGGGCCGCCTGGGCATCCAGAGCAGCAACACCGAGCAGGAAGAAGCCTCGGAAGAGATTGATATCGACTATGGTGGCGTGCCTCTCGATATCGGTTTCAACGTCTCCTATCTGCTGGATGTGCTGGGCACGCTGAAGACGGACCGGGTGACGATGGCCTTCGGCGATGCCACCTCCAGTGCGCTGCTGACGCTGCCGGGTGACGAAAGCTTCCGCTACGTGCTGATGCCGATGCGGATCTGAGTGCTGGATCGCCCTTCTCGCCTCATGGGTTCACCATGAGGTTTCGGGGGTCACTGCCCGCCGGATCCGCTGCCTGCGGGT
>CALIXC010000222.1 GCA_938046755.1 uncultured Lautropia sp.
CGTCTTGAAACGGCCGTTGTCGAGAATGCCGGAGGCGTCGATGCCGGGCTGCTGGCCGACGTGGCCGAGAAGGTGGAGTTCGTCAGCTGGCGCACGCCCGACCAGCTGCGTGCCATGGCCCTGAAGGGTGAAGCCGATTTCCTGGCCATGCCCAGCAACCTGTCGGCCAACCTCTACAACCGCGGCCTCAAGCTGCAACAGATGAACATCGGCATCTGGGGCATCCTCTGGATGGTGGCCCGCCGTGACGGCCTGAAGACGCTGGCCGATTTCAAGGGGCAGGAAGTGGTGATGCCCTTCCGTGGCGACATGCCGGATGCGCTGTTCCGGCTGCTGTGCCGCAAGCAGGGCATCGATCCCGACAAGGACATGACGCTGCGCTATGTGGCCTCGCCGCTGGATGCAATGCAGCTGCTCATCACGCGGCGTGCCGACAATGCCCTGCTGGCCGATCCGGCCGTGGCCGTGGGCCTGCGCAAGAGTCAGTCCTTCCCCATCAGCGTCGTGGCGCCCAGCCTCTATCGCAGCGTCAGCCTGCAGGAGGAATGGGGCCGTGTCTTCAATCGCGCGCCGCGCATGCCGCAGGCCGGCATCGTGATGCTGGGCAGCCAGCTGGGCAACACGGCACTGGCCCGGCGTTTTGAAGAGGCCTGCGAAGAAGCCCAGCAATGGTGCGAGGCCAACCCGGACGAGTGCGGCCAGATCGTGGCCAGGCGCATCGAGATGCTGACCCCGGAGGGCATCGCCGATGCCATCCGTGCTGACCAATCCGACATGGTGGTGGCCAGCAAGGCACGCCCCGAGCTGGAGTTCTTCTACCAGCAGCTGATGGAGATGCAGCCTGGTCTGGTGGGCGGCAAGCTGCCCGATGACGGGTTCTACTTCGCGGGCTGACTGTCAGTCCAGCCATCGGAACGCGCGGCGCAGTTCTTCTGTGCCGTTCGTGTCATAGCAGCGGCCGTGCGCCAGGATGATCCTCTCCGGCTGCCAGGCCAGCATGTGAGCCAGGCTTTCCTGTGGCGCCTTCCGATCCCGGAAGGTGGCGCGGTAGTCAACCGGTGCCTTGCCATCCGGATCGGCAATGCCGGCCAGTCGCATGGCACCTGCCCAGAAGTGGCTGTCGAATTTGCCCGTTTCGAAGTTCTCGATCAGGTCGGCCAGTATCAGCGTGCGGCTGGCATGATGAAAGAACACGATTTCTTCCATGACTTGGCTGCCCCGGAATCGCAGCTGTCCAAGCGCGTCGGCCCATGCCGGCGGTGCCGTGTCTGTCAGGTCGGCATCGAATGCGGTCTCGATATGCTGTGACTGGGCCCGTTCCCGTACACCC
>CALIXC010000223.1 GCA_938046755.1 uncultured Lautropia sp.
TGGTGATGCGGGTGGTGGTGCGCGCCTTGGTGACCTGCAGGTGGTCGCGCAATTGACTCTGCAGTCTGTCCGCCAGGTCTTCCGGCAGATTGTCTCCGGCCAGAGCTCCCTTGTTCCGGATGATGGCTCCTTCCGGAATCTCGGCACCTTTCTGGCGTACCGAAGGTGTCGGTGTCTCGACCGCGATGGTCTCGGCCCAGGTCTCGCGCAGTTTCAGTCCCGAGATGTACAGGTAGGCACTCTTGCCTCCCGGCAGGTTGCCGGTGCCTTTCACATAGGTGACGCCGCCGGCCGCTTCCGCATCCTGCCACTTGCGATACCAGGTGATGGAGGGGTCCGAGCAGTTGGCCTTGGAATACTCCGACGCGCCGGCGACGGATCCTGCGGACAGGCGGGGAGAGAGGGCGCTGTCGGTGCTGGCAAAGTAGCGGCCGCCGGAACGGACGCCATATTGCACGGCACCTTCACCGCTCTGGGGCGTGAAGGTCGCACCGAAATGGTCTGCCAGGTCGTAGGCGGTCCTGTCGATGATCTCGCACAGCGACAGGTTCCTGAAGGCAACGCTGCCTTTATTGGTGAATACGACGCGTGATCTGACGATCTGGCCATGGGCCATGTAGTCGACGAAGTCATCCCCTGTATAGGCCGGATCGCGTACGGTACCGATCGGGGGGCGCAGGGCAAAGTCGGGTGTATAGATCTTGCTGGCGTAACCGTCAGGCCGGTTGATTAGTTCGTACGTAAACGAATCATTACTGCTTCGGGTGTTCTGGGCGGCCTGATTGCTGATGGACCTCGCCTTGAAATCAGCCAGTCTCAGTGTGTGCTGAATGGTCTGCTGAGGCGGATAGTCGTTGAGGTCCGTCCAGAAGACCAGGACCTTGCTGGCGACCCAGTGTTCGTCGGGAGGAATGGAGCCGCCGCCCCGCGTCCGGGTCGGCGTATGGGCGAGACTGGTGTCCACGCCGGTCAGACGAATCTTGACGGTGTGGTTGTCCGGCAGGCCATTGGCGGTAGGCACGGCCTCACAGTCGCCGCCGTTGGCAACCATCCAGTTCTCCGTGCTTGGCCCTCCTACATCACCGACCCTTTGATGGGCGTTGATGCCACGGCCGGCCAACTGGCTGGGAGCGCCCTGCCAGATGCTGCCGCAGCCGTCGGCAAAGCTGCCTGTGGGCAGATCGGCCTCGGCGGTATCCTGTTTCGTGCGCCAGTTGTCCAGACGCACCGATTGCGGGTAGCCGGCAACATTGAGGCTGATCTCGATGGGTTGGGTGGGATCAAGCTGCTCGACACCTTTCTTGCCGTTGCCGTTGGGGTTGCGAGCCATCAGGCCCACCAGCATGCGATGGTAGAAACCGTCCTCCTTGTTGGGGCCGCCGGCAGCCTGGAATCCGTAGGCCATGGGGTTGCCGGGAAAGGTGTCCATGACCACCACGTCGTAGAACGGGGCGGCCGTGATGGTCAGTGCCGGCGGTAGCGTTGCCGGAGCAATGGCGGGGGTATTGAGCGAGCTGACCTTCAGTGCAGGGGGTGGCATCGGGGTGCCGTTGGCGTTGGAACCCAGGACACGGGCCCTGAACCTGCCCGAGTTCGTGCCGGAGCCGGTGTAGTCCGGCAGGGCGCAGACAAGCGTCTGCCGATCGCTCGAAACGCGTGAGTCTTTGGACGCGCAATCGGTAGGGGGTGTCGCGGGCCACTCGGCGAGCGGCTTTCCGTCGCCTCTTTTGGGAAGCGTCAGTTCGACCTTCGCATTCTTGGTACCGCCGGAATACGAGATGGCCACCTGGTAGGTGACTTCGTCATGGGTGCGTACACGCTGGTTGTTCGGACCTGTGTCGAGACCGGGGCCATCCGTGGCGTCCCATCCCGGCGTACCGTCGGAGTCGACCGTGTAGTTGACGGCGTTGATCGCAGCGTGGGTCGGTGTGGCCCACAGGGCAGTCAGCAGCGCAGCAGCCAGGAGTGTGGGCTTGAAGCGGTTGGCTGCCGAAGCTGCAGCTTGATGGCATGGCGTGTCTTCCGGGCGCAATGCCAGGGCCTGAGAGAAGGATCGGGAAACCTGCTTGTGCATCGCGTCACATATCCTTGCCAGAGCGATCGGCCGGGGTGGCCGTTCATCGGAGGCGGCATGGGCCCTGTTCCGCGTGGCGGCATGGAGAAGGGCTCGGTGCCAATCTGAAGGATAGGGTCTGCGAAGGACCGGGGCACAGCTCGCCGGAGCGGAATTGATCGAAGGAAACGGGCAGGGGATCGATGGCCCGGAGCTATGGCGCGGAAGATACGCTGCGTTGTCACCGTGCAGCGTGTGGGCCGTGTCCGCGCCGGGACAGTTGTGGCCAGGGGCGGATGCGCGGGCAGGGCCCGTCAGTGTCGGGAGTCGGGAGGCGGGATATCGTCGTCGGCTTCAACGGGTTGGCCGGGCACCACATATTCATCGTTGGCCCAGGCGCCCAGGTCAATCATCCGGCAGCGCTCGGAGCAGAACGGCCGCCAGCGGTTCTCCGGGGCGAACAGGGACGGTCCCTGGCAGGTGGGGCAGTTGACGGTGATGCGGCGTGAAGGGGGCGGAGCGTCGGTGGGTTTCATGACGGCTCAGAGATTGCACAGGCTCAGCTCGAAATCGACGCTGCCTTCGTAGGGACGGGTCTTGAACTCGCGGTCCAGACGGCCGAAGCGGATCCACAGCATGTACTTGTTGGCCGAGAACTCGGGAATGGCGCCCAGCGTCTCGTCCAGGTGGATCTCGGCCAGCTGATAGGTCTTTCCGCCCAGCTGCTGCTGGTAGCTGCCGTTCTGGGAGGTTACGCGGCTTTTCTGGCCGGATTCGCGCAGCAGGCGCAGCACGATGGTCAGACATTCGCGCACGGCACCGAATGGTCGGGCCCATTCGATGATGGCTTCGCGCCGCTCTTCGGGCGGGCGGTGCTGCCAGGCATAGTAGAAGGGCAGGTCCACCTGGAAGCTGCAGCCCGCCATTACGCTGCGGCTGCGGATGTTCATCAGCCAGTCGTTCTCACGAAGTGCCTGGCCGGCTTTGCCGGCATTGTGCTGCAAGGCGGCCGCGGCATCCTCGATCTCGCCCAGGATCGACGACAGGGCGTCAATGGCCACATCGGGGTCGTTCTTGAACGAGGCCAGCGTCTGGCGCTGACGCTCCAGCTCGTGCAGCAGGTCGGCGCGTACCTCGGCACGTGACGACAGTTCCATGATCTCGAACAGCGCACCCAGCGCCGCGTGGTGCGAGAGCGAGTCGTTGCGCGACACCAGTCGCTCGAAGCGGCGGTACAGCTCGTCGAGCCGAAGCATGGTGCGGACACGCTCGTTGAAGGGATGCAGGTAGATGATCATGGGCACATGCAGGGATGGGCCGGGCGGTGTAGCCGCCCGGATGGAACCGTGAGGAAGCCGGGATGCCTGACACTGGCAAAAGGCATGGCTCGGCCTACGCTGCCCCGATGATAACCCTGTCGGTATCGCCGGCAGCCTACCCGGGCTGCTGGGAGCAGGGCAACCGTGGTGCGCGGGCCGCTGAATGGTGGCTTTCAGGCCTGTCCGGCCTCGGCCAGGAAGCGTGCATGCAGCCGGCCCACCTGGGCAGCCGTGTCTGCCAGGTTGCCGCTGTTGTCGATAACGGCATGGGCCACCGCCAGCCGCTGCGCCCGGCTGGCCTGTGCAGCCATGATGCTGCGCACCTGCGCCTCGGACAGGCCCGAACGGGCCATCACGCGTGCCACCTGAACCTCCTCGGGGCAGTCCACCACCAGCACGCGGTTCACCCGGTGCAGCCAGTGGCCGGATTCAACCAGCAGCGGTACCGCGATCAGCACGTAGGGGGGGCGGGAGACCGAGTCGTTCTTGGCAAGCCGGGACAGTTCATCGTGCACGGTGGCCTGGATCATCGGATGCAGGATGCCTTCCAGCTCCTTGCGCCGGACCGGGGCGGCAAAGACAAGCGTTCGCATTGCGGCGCGGTCCATCCGGCCGTCCGGGGCAATCACCTCGTTGCCGAAGGCCGTGCGGATGGCCGGAATGGCGGCGCCCCCCGGAGCCGTCAGCCGATGGGCGATCTCGTCGGTATCGACCAGCGCAGCGCCGCGTTCGACAAACAGGTCCGCCACCTTGCTCTTTCCGCTGCCGATGCCGCCGGTCAGGCCGATGGTAAAGACTGAGCTCACGCGACGAGACCTCCGGATAGAAAATTCCTTATATGAAACAGAATGATATAGAGCATTGTGAGGTGGGGTCGAGGATTCTGGCAAGCGTGATCGCCATATCGATCATGAATCGCCATTTCACCGAGTGTGGGCTTAGGGAAGTCCCGAACAGGGTAATTGCCCTGTTGTGTTGAATAATTTTAACGCGTTAACGTTACTGGTTTTATGGTGGGTGTCAATGTTTTGAAGGTTGGGGGCGTTCGTCAGAGGTCAGGTTATATGCTTGCCACGTTCTAGGGTGTATGTTTGTTTTGGCGAGGGGCACGACCTACTGTGTGTCGCCTGCGACCGGGAAGTGTGGGAGGGTCAAGGTGCGTAAGGCGTATTTGCTATTGTTGACGGCAGCCATATTGATTCTTTTCTCGGGTAGCTGGGTTCTGTCAAAAGAGGTGGTCGGAAGTGTTTCGCCTGTTCTTGCGACTGGCGTAAGGCTGTTATTTACAACAATGGTTTTGTGGCTATGGGTGTTCTGTTCTGAAGGGCGGCAGGGCTCGTTTTATTTGAGGAGAGTGTTCGCTGTCAGGTTTGCGACCCTGTCGATTTTTGGGTTTTCTGCCTACTTCATCTCAACTTTCGAGGCGCTCAAGGACCTGAAGGCGAGTGAGTTGACCATGCTTCTTTCCTCCATTCCTGGCTTCACGTATGTTCTTGGGGTGTTATTTGGAGTTTTGAGTTTTTCTTGGTTGAAGTTCTTTGGGGTTCTTGTGGTGACGCTTGGTGGTGTCATGTTCAATATGGGTCCTGGTGTGAGTTTTGGTGGGGTCCAGGGAATTGCGTTTGCGTTTCTTGGTGCGTTGTCCTACTCGGTTTATGGGCTTCTGTCCAGGATCTGGTTGGGGCGTGACTCGATTATTGTGTCCGTTTCATGGATTACGTTGATGTCGTTTGTTTTTTTTATTCCTTTTGTACTGGCACATCATGATTCGTTGATGGGTCTTTCGCTGGACGATGTTGTTAAATTGTTTGTTTTGGGCGGCCTGCTTTCAGCTCCAGTGTACGTTTTATATCAAAAGGTGCTTTCTGTTGGAGGGGTTGTCTATGCCAATTCTGTAGGTTTGCTGGCCCCTTGTGTGGTTGTGGCAAGTGAGTGGGCGCTGGGGGAGGATGTGCTCATGGATGGGGGAAGGTTGATTTGGAT
>CALIXC010000224.1 GCA_938046755.1 uncultured Lautropia sp.
CGGCGCTGGCCTGGACAGCGGCGGCCGCCGGCTGGCCGGCCGGAATCTGTACGACCTGGGCGACGGGGGCCGGCTGGGCCGACGGCGGCGGTGCCTTGACGATGCGGACCCGACCCTCGGCCTCGGTGATTTCCAGTTCGGAAATGCTGGACTCGGCAACGAGATCGATCAAGGTTTTCAGTTTGCGCAAATCCATGCTGCTTGTCCCTGATGAATGATGGTGGTGGCCCACATGGGCCGGTTGTCTGTGAAGGAATCCGGTCCGGATGCCTGGGGCAGTCGGATCGGCGGATCGGGAAGTTGGGCACCCGGCAAAGCGCCTGGCCGGCGAAAGCGAAGGGTTGCAGGGCAACCGCGTCTCGCCCAGCGGGAAGATATCAGGATAATGGCTCCCTTTTAGGAAGAGGCCCCGGGAGCAGCTAAGTCTCCCGGTGGGGGTTCGGCCAGCAGACCCAGTCGGTGCAGCGCGAAGCGCAGCGCGGCCTCATAGCCATGGGCACCCATGCCCACCACGGTGGCCTCGGCCAGGTCGGAAAAATAGGAATGGTGGCGGAAGCTCTCGCGTCGGTGGACGTTGGACAGGTGCACCTCAACGAAGGGGATGGCGACCGCAGCCAGGGCGTCGCGCATGGCGACGCTGGTATGCGTGTAGGCCGCGGGGTTGATGATGATGAATGCAGTGCCGTCGGCGCGGGCGGCCTGGATGCGGTCGACAAGCGCGCCTTCGTGGTTGCTCTGGAAATGGTCGAAGGCAGCCCCATGCCGGCGGGCCAGGTGGGCCAGGTGGGCATTGATGTCGGCCAGCGTGGTGTGGCCGTAGACCTCGGGCTCACGGGTGCCCAGCAGGTTCAGATTGGGGCCGTGAATGATTAGGAGGCCATTTTTGTTGCCAGATACGTTCAAGATCGTGGACGCTCAACGCAGTTCGCCGGATTTTAGCATCGAACGCAGCGCTTCGATATCCACCGTGCCGCTGTGACGCCATTGGATCTGGCCTTTTGCGTCCAGAACCACGGTAAATGGCAGGCCACCGCGCTCGTTGCCCCACTGGCGCGACAGATTCAGTGCGTTGTAGCCGGCCAGCACCAGCGGGAAATCGATGCCGGGGTTCCTCGTGGTGAACTTCTTCACGTTGCCCTCGGTATCGGCGGCAATGCCCACGAAGGCCGCCTGATCGCCCATTTCGCGGGCCAGTGCCGCCAGATCGGGCATTTCGCGGATGCAGGGCGGGCACCAGGTAGCCCAGAAGTTGATCACCACGGGCTTGCCTTTCAGCGTGGCCATGTCCAGCGTCGGACCGTCGGCGGCTGGGAAGTTCTTCTGTGCCAGCTGATCCAGGGGCGTGGCACCGGTACTGGCAGCCTGGGCCGGTTGGTCGCCGCCCGGGGCGCTGGCCATGGCCGGGCTCATCAGGGGCAGGGAAAGACCCAGCAACAGGGTGGGCAGCAGGGGACGCAGCGAGGGGCGGGTGAAGCGATGCAGGATCATGGCAGAGGGCTCGTGGCAGAAGGGGTAGGAAGAAGGGGCTTGGGCGCGGGTCCGTTCATCAGCCGGCGCAGGGCGGCCAGGTCGCCTCGTTCAGTGCCCTGGGCGCGCTTCAGGGCACCGCGCAGGTCGTCATGCCGGTAGACCGAGATCATCACCGGCAGGCCATGACTGTCGTGAAAGACCAGGGCGGGAACATCTTCGCCCCGGCCGGAGAAATGTGCGACCTCCACCACGTCATAATCGACGCCGGCGTCCAGCAGCAAGAACTCCAGTTCCTTGGCCTCGTCGGTGAAGCACTGGATGTGTAGCACGGTGTGGGCGGTGACCACACCCTTCCAGGCAGCACCCACTAAATAGGGGTGGTGATCGGCCAGGCGCTCCAGCCACACCACGGCGGCCTGGCGATATTCCTGCACCCGAGCCGCGTGCTGCGGATCGAAGAGGTCCAGATGTTCGCGCAGCGCCCGGTCGATCTCTTCGTTGGTGGGGATCAGGCCGGCCGACGGCGTGGTGCCGGCAAAGGCACGGCGCAACGCTTTCTGCTTGGCGCTCTGATAGTCCAGTCCGCCATCGGCAATCAGCCGGGCCGCCTGGTCGGCGATCTCGGCGCGCAGGTCGGAGTGGGCGTCGCTGGGGAGCGGCACGGTGGATGGATCGGTCATCGGCATGAAAAAGGGCGGGCGTGCTGCCTCTGGCGGGTTGGGGCCCGGGATGCATCAGGACAGGGCGTGCAGTCCGTTGATGTGTTGCCGTTGCCCGGGCTCTCGCAGCACACAACGTGTGCGGGCTGCAACAAGTTTACCGGGGATATCGGCTGGTCAGCCGTCTTGTCCTTCCGTGCGGTCTCCCGGGGCTGCCGGTGACCCGGATCCGGGCCATGTCGCTGCAGGGGCACAGCGGTGACCGCCAGGCCGCCCGCCATGCCATCGTGTGGGTGGCTGCCGCTAGAATCGTCGGATGCACATACATATTCTTGGTATTTGCGGCACCTTCATGGGTGGGGTGGCCGCCATTGCCCGGGAGGCGGGCTTCAAGGTCACCGGCTGCGACGCCAACGTCTACCCGCCGATGAGCGACCAGCTGCGCGCGCTGGGCATCGATCTGATCGAGGGCTGGGACCCGTCCCAGCTGGCGCTCAATCCCGATGCCTGGGTGGTGGGCAACGTGGTGCGGCGGGGCAATCCGCTGATGGAAGCCATTCTGGATGCCGGGCTACCCTACGTCTCGGGCCCGCAGTGGCTGGCCGAGCAGGTGCTGGTCGGACGCTGGGTGCTGGGCGTGGCCGGCACGCACGGCAAGACCACCACGGCTTCGCTGCTGGCCTGGATCCTTCAGGCTGCCGGGCGCGAGCCGGGCTTTCTGATCGGTGGCGTACCGGGCAACTTCCCAGTCTCGGCGCGCCTGGGGCGCAAGCCCTATTTCGTCATCGAGGCCGACGAATACGACACGGCCTTCTTCGACAAGCGTTCCAAGTTCGTGCACTACCGGCCGCGCACCGCCGTGCTCAACAACCTGGAGTACGACCACGCGGACATCTTCCCGGATCTGGGCGCCATCGAGACCCAGTTTCATCACCTGGTGCGAACCGTGCCCGGGCAGGGGCGGATCATCTGGCCCTCGGATTCCGAGGCGCTGCAGCGGGTGCTGGCCCGTGGCTGCTGGAGCCAGACCGAGGCTCTGGGCGCCAACGGCTGGCACGCCAGTGACGTGACCGAGGAGGCCGATGCCACCGTGTTCACGCTCTGGCGCGGCGATGTCGAGCAGGGGCGCGTGCGCCTGCCGCTGGCCGGCGAGCACAACCGGGCCAATGCCATCGCCGCCATCGTGGCCGCCGAGCACATCGGCATCAAGCCGGCCGAGTCCATCGAGGCGCTGGCCGCCTTTCAGGGGGTACGGCGGCGGCTGGAAGTGCGCGGCACCGTCGGTGGCGTGACCGTCATCGATGACTTTGCGCACCATCCCACGGCCATCGCCACTACCATCGCCGGATTGCGGGCCCGCATGCAGGCGGGAAACCATCCCGGCGGGCGACTGCTGGCCGTGCTGGAGCCGCGCTCCAACACCATGCGCACCGGCACGCTGAAGGCACAGCTGCCCGCCAGCCTGAAGGGCGCCGACCTGGTGTTCTGTTATGCCGGAGGCATCGACTGGGACGCCCAGGCCGCACTGGCTCCGCTGGGCGAGCGCGTGGCCGTCTTCCGCGACATGCCGGCCCTGGAGGCCGCCATCCTGGCGGCAACACGCCCCGGCGATCAGGTGCTGGTGATGAGCAACGGCGGCTTTGGTGGCATTCACGGTCGCCTGCTGGCCGGACTGGCAGCTCGTGAGGCGGGAACGGCGCAACACGAAGGCAACGGGAAGTAACAGGTGCAACGAAAGGGGTGGCTCCATCCGCCTTTTGGCGCCGTCCGTCGGCCCGTCTGCGTGGAGAGCTGCCAGGGCGGCGATCATGTCCCGTCGGACCCGGGAAGGGCCCGGATGGATCTCCGGAGGTGCGGCCTGATCGTTGCACCGGTTCTGGGGGCTGCCTGACCTTTCCCTGCCTGGCTCTTTCCTGAAAGGGTCGGGGGCACGCTCGTATAATGGCCGGTTGTCTTCACCATGCAACACTGTGCAGACACCGGGACAAGGCCCTGTCAGGGCCCTGGTCTGCGGTGGTCGGGTATTTCCCCGCTGCCACTGCACCGGTCATTTTCCCTGCATCTTTCCAAACGGCGGACCGCCCCCCCAGATCATCCCGTCAATGAGCCAAAACTACCTGTTATTCGAGGAGGCCGGTCAGTTCAAGACGGGCACCATCCTGCAGGACGCCGGTGCCAGCCTGCAGGTGGAACTCACCACCGGCAAGCGCGTCAAGGTCAAGCAGGCCAACGTCATGCTGCGCTTTGCCTCGCCCGGGCCGACCGAGATGCTGACCGAGGCCCTGCAGGAGGCCGAGAACATCGACATCGACTTCCTGTGGGAAGTGGCCCCGCAGGAAGAGTTCGACTACCAGTTGCTGGTGGCCGAGTACTACGGCGACAATGCCAGCGTGGTACAGCAGACCGCCATGCTGATGCGCCTGCACGGCATGCCGGTGTACTTCTACCGCAAGGGGCGTGGCCGCTACCGTCCGGCCCAGCCCGACACCCTCAAGGCCGCGCTGGCCGCCATCGAGCGCAAGCGCCTGCAGGAAGAGGAAATCTGCCGGCTCGCCGCCGAGCTGGAAGCTGGCAAGTTGCCGTCGCTCATCGCTGGCCAGGTGCCCGACCTGCTGGTAGCGGCCGATCGCCAGTCGGTGGGCTGGCGTGCGCTGGACCTGGCCTGCCAGCAGACCGGTCTGTCACCCGAGCGGCTGCTGCTGAAGGTGGGGGCGCTGCCCGGTGCACGTGCTGTCCACGAACAGCGCTTCCTGCGTTCGCATTTCCCTGCGGGGACCGATTTTCCGGCAGCGCTGTCGCAGTATCAGCCGCCAGTGTTCGACCATCTGCCCGAAAGTCCGGTCGAGGCCTTTTCCATCGACGATTCCAGCACCACCGAGATCGACGACTGCCTGTCGGTGCAGTGGCTGGACGATGGCATGGCGCGCATCGGCGTGCACATTGCCGCCCCGGCGCTGGGCATCCGCCCCGGTGACGGCGTGGACCAGGTGGCGCGCGAGCGCATGACCACCGTCTACAGCCCCGGTGAAAAGATCACCATGCTGCCTGATGCCGTGGTGCGCAGCTTCTCGCTGGACGAGGGGCACGTGCGGCCGGCTCTGTCGCTGTATCTGGACATCAACATCGAAACCCTGCAGGTCGCCAACGAATTCAGCCAGGTGGACCGCATCCGTGTGGCGCGCAACATTCGCCACGACGAACTGGAGCCCTTCGACACCGAGGCGCAGCTGGACTGCCAGCCTGTGCCCGGCGAGGCAGATTCGCTGGCCGGACTACCCTACGCCGACGCCTTCCGGCTGCTGTGGCGCTTCACGCAGGTGCTGTCGGCCGAGCGTGACAAGGTGCGCGGTCGTCCTGAAGTCCGCTCGCGCGTCGACTTCACATTCCGCATCGACGGCGAGCACGTCGACATCATCCCCCGCCGCCGTGACGCACCCTTCGACCGCATCGTGGCCGAGATGGCCATCCTGGCCAATTCGCGCTGGGGCCGGCTGCTGGCCGATCACGCCGTTTCGGGCCTGTACCGTTCGCAGAGCTTCGGCCGCGTGAAGATGTCCACCCACCCGGCCATCCATCAGGGCCTGGGTGTGCCCCAGTACGCCTGGAGCACCTCGCCGCTGCGCCGCTACGTCGACCTCATCAACCAGATGCAGCTGGTGGCCGTTCTGGAGGCTGAAGTCCCGCCCTTCACCATGAATGACACATCGCTGTATGCAATTGTGTCTGCTTTCGAGGCGCGCTATGGCACGGTGGGCGAATATCAGCAGACAATGGAGCGCTACTGGTGCCTGCGCTGGGTGGCGCAGCAGACCGAACAGCGTTTCCCGGCCGTGGCCATTCGCGATGAGACGGTGCGCCTGGCTGCTGCTCCCCTGTACTTCCAGGTGACTGGCCTGCCGCCCATGAGCGCGGGTCAGCCTCTGCTGGTGGATCTGCTGGAATGGGACGAGCTGGACCTGACCGTTCAGGCCCGTGCTGTGCGGCTGGTTGCCGACCCTCAGGACTCCGACCCCGTGGGGGCGGAGGCAACGCCGGCACCCGGGATCCAAGACCCCGGAGTGGTACCCTCGGATTCGATCGATACGGAGTGATTTCTGCAAATGGCCGCTGCAACGCCATGGGCCCGCGCCTTCAACCGGATGGACCCGCTTACCGTCGGCATCGTCGTGTCGCTGGTGGCGCACGCCGTCATGCTGGTCATCCGCTTCACCGCGGCTGATCCCAACCGCTTCCTGCCTGCTGAATCGCAGCTGGAAGTGGTGCTGCTCAACGCCTCTACCCGTGCCAAGCCCGTTAATGCCGAGGTGCTGGCCCAGGTGAACATGGAAGCCGGCGGCGATCGTGACCAGGGCCGGGCCCGCTCGCCGCTGCCTGCCTCGGCGCAGGCCCGCGACGGCGAGACCGTGGAGCAGCAGCAGGCCCACATCCGCCAGCTGGAAGCCGAGCAGCAGCGCCTGCTGGCCCTGTACAACAAGAACGAGGCCACCTTGCAGGCCAACCCGCAGCAGGCGCAGGACGCCAATGGCGGCGAGCAGGAGGAGCTGAAGCGGCAGATCGCCCGCATGCAGGCCCAGATCGACCGCCAGCTGGAAGACTACGCCCGCCGGCCCAAGCGCCTCACCTACGGCGTCAACGCCACTGGCGTCAACTATGCCCGTTACGTCAGTTCCTGGGCCGATCGCATCGAGAAGATCGGCACCGAGCGCTTCCCCGAGGAAGCCCGGGGCAAAATGTACGACTCGCTCACCGTCACCGTCGAGGTGGACAAGTACGGCAACGTCGTCGACGTGCTGATCAACAAGAAATCCCGCTACGACGTGCTCAACCGCAAGGTGAAGGAGATCGTACTGGCCGGCGCTCCCTACGACCAATTCACGCCCGAGATGCGCAAGGACGGCGACATCCTACAGATTGTCCGTACCTGGACCTTCACCAACGGCAGCCTGCAGACGCAGTCGGCCAAGCGGTGATGCCGATGGCTTCCGGACCTGACCGCTACCTTGTTGTGGGCAACCCCATTGCCCACAGCCGCTCGCCCGAGATCCACGCTGCCTTCGCGGCCCAGACCGGCCAGAACATCCTTTACGAACGGCGCCTGATCGAGACCGATCCCCCCGAGGCCTTTGCCGCTGCCATGCGGCACTTCTTCCAGGAAGAAGGGGGGCGGGGCGCCAACGTCACGCTGCCCTTCAAGGAAGCGGCTTTCCGCCTTGCCGATGAACGCAGCCCGCGTGCCGAGGCGGCGGGTGCTGCCAACACGCTTTGCCTTGTTGAGGGCCGGGTCATCGCCGACAACACCGACGGTGCAGGCCTGGTCGACGACATCCAGCGGCGACTGGGCGTGTCGCTGCGAGGCCTGCGGGTGACGGTGCTAGGAGCTGGGGGCGCAGCCCGGGGCCTGATGCTGCCGCTGGCCCAGGCCGGCGTGGCCCGGCTGGTGGTGGCCAACCGTACGGTGGCCCGCGCGCAGCAGCTGGCCGATGATGTGAATGCCTGTCTGGCAGCCC
>CALIXC010000225.1 GCA_938046755.1 uncultured Lautropia sp.
GTGTTGCAGCGATGGGCGGATGCCGAGGGGAATTTCACGGAACTGTTTGTGCAGAAAGGGGGCACCGGGAATGAGGTCCGGATCTGCACCAATACGGACATCAAGACGGTCAAGCGTCTGACATGCAATATCTGGGGGGAGAACGGAGACGATCTGGGGACCTATGTGGCCGATGATCGTTCCATCCATCAGAAGGATGCAGGGCTGATGTATTGGCGGTCCTTGCCCAAGGGGACCCTGATGCCTGAACCGGCAGGCAGTGCCATCGAGCAGCAGACGGATGCAGCGGTCAGTGAGGCCGGGGTCAGTGGAGACATGCTGGCAACCATGCTGATGCAGCAGGTGGGGGTCGACAGTACGGGGCCGGACAGGAAGACACCCGTTTCCCTGAAGGAGGCAGAGGGGCCTTTCCCTGCAACGAAACTGTTGGCTGACGCGGCAGATGCGTCCTCGATGACGGGCTATCAGCGGGTCGAGAGCGCGGAACATGTGCTCATCAAGAACGATGGTCCGAAGTCCTATGAATACGTGGTGAAGGCAGATGACAACAAGCTGTTCCGCAGCCTGTCATTCAAGCTCGGGTTCTCTCATGAATTCGGGACATTGAATACCACAAGTTCGACGCGAAACACTTTCAAGGGAGTCCATGTCAGTCGAGGAGAACTGGACTTCAAGGATGCCGCAGACAGCATCAAGCCGCGCGCGGAGCTGCTGAACTTTGGGTTCAATGTAAAGGTCCAGGTCTGGGGGACGGATGCGAAGAACGACGGTGTTCAGATGCTGCATCCTGATCGTCCGTTCAGTGTGCACAAGGGCGAGCTGTTTGCCTATGACAAGCCGCTGCAGCGCTGGAGCACGACGGATGGCAACATCGAAATGCTGGTGAGGAAAGGTGTCACGGACAACCAGGCATCGCTGTGCCTGAAGATCACGCTGCCGTTCGTGAAGCGGACTGAATGCAGCAACTGGCAGCTGCCTTCGGCCGACTGGAAGCTGGGCACGCCACTCACGCCGCTGGGCCTGTCGGTCACGGATGATCGTTCGGTCTATCCGGGAGAGAGTGGCGAGCGGTACTGGCAGACGCCGCTGGATACGCTGAAGCCGGCCCAGAACGCCGCGGAGCAACCGGCGGCCGGCCAGCAGGCAACGGCGCAGGGTGCTGCTGCCGCACAACCGCAGGCCGCTGCGCAGTAAGACCGACTGCGCCTTCATGAGGGCCGGAGGGCCTTCGCGATCCTGGTTAGCCTGGGTCGCCATGCAGCCATGCAGCCATGCAGCCGTGCAGCCGTGCAGCTGAGGTTTGTCCATTGGGAAGGAACGGATCGTCCTGCGGGATGATCTGGTCCTTCCCTTGTGCTTTGGGCAGGGAGACGCCATCTGTGCGTAGTGTGCTGCCGTTGTGGCAGCATGACGGCTTTTTCCACCTGCCACGGGAAGACATCATGGCCATTGCCCATATCCTCAAGCCGGCGCCGGAAGGCGGCGCTGCCCAGCTGTTTCTGCTGTTCTGCGATGCCGGCCAGTCCTGGCAGGAGATGACGCCGCTGGGCGAGGCGCTGGGCAAGGCCTTTGGTTCAGCGGCCATCGTGGCGCTGCAGGGGCCGCACGCAGCGGGTGAAGATCATGGCTGGCTGGAGCCGGTGGGTGAGACGCAGGCCGGTGAGACACTGGCCGGGGTGGCGGACACGCCCATGGAAGGCCGTGCGCTGCTGACGGCCTGGGAAGACGAGGCGCTGGCAGGGGCTATCGAGACGGCACTGTCGGGTTGTATCGGCAGCATCCGCAACTGGCAGGCGCAGATGAAGGTGCTGCCCGAGGCCACGGCACTGATCGGTGTGGGCGAAGGGGCCACGATGGCGCTGGCGGCTGCGATGGCGTCGGCGGGTGACGGACATCCGGTCTGTGGTCGCGTGAGCACCGTGGGAGGCCGTTTCGGGCCGGTGCCCGATGCCGTGTCGCCGACGCTGGTGCTGCATCTGGTGCATGGCAAGGCGGACCAGAGCGTGCATTTCCGTCATTCGGTGAAGACGGCCGAGGACCTGGTCAAGCGCGATGCGGACGTGATGGCCGACATCGTGCCGCATGAAGGCCATGCGCTGAGCGACGAACTGGTGAGCTGGCTGGTGGACCGCCTGCAGTCGCGGGTGCCGCGTCATCTGTGGCAGGCAGCCATGCGCGTGCAGGGCGCCGAGCCGGGCGGGGATAGCTGCGGCTGAGATGTTGGCGAAAGGGCCAGTCATCTGTGTGATGGATGATCTGGCCCTTGGATTGGAGAGAACGTTCCGTTGACGATGTGGCCTGCTCCGGAAATTTCGAGGATGCGTTCTTCTTTTGCGTCGGGCATGGCGGTTGTGGCGTGTCCAGTCGATGCGGCTTGGCCATTCAATGGAAGGCCTCGTATCCGGGACATGTGAACGGTGGCTTTCGCTTTCATGGTGTCATGAATGGCGAAGCTCATGTCAGGGTAGTCGTGCGCTGGAGATGTCTGGATGTTGGTGACAATGATCTGGACACCATCCGTCATGTGACGGGGTAACTGAAGCCGGATGCCATGGGGCAACGTCCGGTTCATGCCGGTGGCCGGGTTGTAATGGAGATACTGGCCATCGTTGTGCAGCGGTGTGAGCGTTGTATCGGCACTGTCCAGTTTCAGGCAGGGGGAGTCCTGGCAGGAGATCTGGGCGTTCAGTCCGATGAAGATGCGTGCACCAGGCAGGATGGAAAACAGGCGCACCGGCCGGGCCAGCGCCAGTGACTGCATCTCGGTGCCACCCTGCTGTCCACGGTGCTCGGATCGCAGCGTGATCCGGTTGATCTCGATGATGGAGGTCTCTTCGATATCCGGGATGGCCGGTAGCGTAGCGGTGCCGATCAGGGAGGCTTTACCCTGTGTGTTGTCCTTCAGGGTTTCTCGTGACGCCGACAAGGTGATGGGATGACAGGTGTTGTTGTGGCAGATCTGAAGCTGCTGGAGCAGGGACAGGTCACTGGGTACGCCGCCCACGTCAGCAGCGTAGATGTCCACGATGAAGGAGTGCTTCAGGTGCTGCGGCTGCGTGGTGCTTTCGGGACCGCCTGCTTCCATCGGTGGGGAACCGATGACGGTGGGCGGTGTTCCCTTGCCCTGCGGGGACAGGGATTGCTGCATTTCCCGGATGAAGGATCGTTCCTGGTCGGTGGGCCTGGCGCCGTACAGGGATGAGGCCGTATGCCCTGTGGTTGCTGCTGTCGGGTGGATGGGTTGGTACCCGGGGGGCTCTGCATGCAGGTTGGTCGTGGCCAACACCGAGCATGCAAGGGCCATGAACGGTTTCAGGGGAAGCATGAGGCAGTTCTCCATGAAGCGTGACCGATACCCAGGCTGACGGCCTGCGCCTTCCATGAACAGGATCTCGTCCGGAACCGGAACCGGAACCGGAACCGGAACCGGAACCCGGAGTCCTGGTGTGCTGAAGCCGGCAGCAAGGAAGGCTGAAAGAGGGGGCGCTGCTGACCAGCGTGCAGGAGGCAGGCGCTGGTCAGCAGCAGGCGGCCCGGGTGGGCCGCA
>CALIXC010000226.1 GCA_938046755.1 uncultured Lautropia sp.
GCTTGCCGTTGGGCAGCGTGATGGGGATCCCGGTGCGTGTGCGCATAAGACCCTTGCCGTCGGTGCCATCCTCCCACCAGCTCTGGTAGGTAAGTTGCAGTCTGCCATCCGCCAGGAGGGTCTGCATGAGTTGAAGGGGCCGTCGAGGGCTATCGTTCAGGGGAGAACCACCGGGCATGGCCTGTGACCAGGGGACGGCGATCTGCCGGCCATCGTGGTTATCGGTCTGGACGCTGAGGGCGCGGGCAAGCACATCGGCGCGCACACCCTGAGAGGAAATGGGGCGGATCCGGCGCAGGTCGCGGATGCTGCGAATCGTGTCGGACAGGGATTTTCTGCCTCTTGACGACGGATTGCCGCCTTGCGGATGGGTGGGTTGCTGGGCGGTGATGTCTGGCGTCGTGTCGCTTGCGACAGGGGCTTGTGCCAGGGCGAGCGGGCTGAAGGACAGTGCCATCAGCGGGGCCAGAATACGGGGGGACAGCAGGCGTGGCCTGTATTTCTTCATGGTTCTCTTCCTCCAACGGTCGGCGTGACTGACAGGAGTCACACATGGGTGCCGGTTCTTGTTGCTGCCCGGCTGCAGGTCGCCGCAGGATTCTTGACCACGAAGACAACCATTCTGCAGGCAAGCTGCAGAGCATGGATGCACTATCAGTCCGTTCGAACTTTCAAGTGTGAAGTTCGTGGATGAGAAAGTCGTGTGTCGACGTTTTTCAGTATATAGAGGGTCTGCAAAATAAGGTTATCCGTGGATGAGATAGCAACATCCGTGTTGCGCGCCATGTGACGGGCGAGTGACTGTGCGTTGCCGACCATGAAACGTCAGCCTGGTGGCCGGACGGTGAGAGGCGTGGTTCCTCGTTGGACCGTCCGGCGGTCTCTGCAACGGCCGGGCAGGGTGTCCTGCCGGCCGCATCAGATCAGGGCTGGTAGCGGAAATACCATAAGTCTGCGTCACCCCTGCTGCCCTCAAGCAGGTAGGGACCCACGTAACGCAGCGTGTGCATGTAGTTCCAGCTGTGGGGTACTTGCCAGGTATTGCAGACCAGACTGCGGGTAAGGACGACGTTGATGTTGAAGCAGACGCGGAACTGGTTTTCCTGCTCTCCGTTCAACACCATCAATTGCAGGCTCTGGTAGGGGCCGGGGCCTGTCCATTGATGGAGCACCTGGTTGAAGGGCAGGACCTGGCCCTGTTTCAGTTCAAAGGCTGCTGCTGATTGCGGAGAGGCCGCATGGCGGTTGCGGAAGTGCAGGCTGAACGAGGGCCTATACTCGGTGATGGTGAAGGCGCTGGTGCCCAGCGACAGCAGCACCTTGCCGTTGCGTACCCAGTGGAAGGGCTTCTGCTTGCCGTTGGGCAGCGTGACGGGAACCTCGGTGCGCGTGCGCTGGAGACCCTTTCCGTCGGTGCCATCTTCCCACCAGGGTTGATAGGTGATCTGCAGCTTGCCGTTGTCCAGCTGGGTCTGCATGACCTGGTAGGGCTGACGGGGGCTGTCGTTCAGGGGCGAGCCGCCGGGCATGGCCTGGGACCAGGGGACGGCGACCTCTTTGTTGTCCTTGTTGTCGGTGGCGGCAGCCAGGGCGCTGGCCACGACATCGGCACGCACACCCTGGGCGGAGATGGGCCGAATCCGGCGCAGATCACGAATGCTGTCGACCACGTCAGACAGGGATTTGGTCTGATGGCCAGGGGTCTGCGATTGGGCCTGGCTGGCATCCGTGTCGACCTGGGCCATGGCGAGCTGGCTGGCCGGCAGGGCCACCAGAAGGGCCAGAACGCTGGCCGGGAGACGTCGTTGCGTGTCTTGCTTCATGGGGTTCGTTCCTCCAACGGTCGGCGTGCTGCACGAGTGGCAGGCACGCAGGGGGGCCGGCTTTGGTTGCTGCCCGGCTGCAGGTCGTCGCAGGATCCTTGGCCACGAAGGCATGTTCTGCGGTCTGGCCGCAGATCATGGACGCAGCTTCATTGTGTGGTGCTTCGCGAAGGTGAGATCCATGTATTGGTAAGCGATGTGTCGATAGCTTTTTCGTTATAAATAATATTTACAGATTGCGGGTATCTGCTGCGGTGGGACAACGTCCGTGTGGTGGGTTGAGGTCCATGGCAGAGACGATGCCGGGGAACGCTGAGGAATGCCGGGGGTGCCCGGAGTGCCAGGGGCGAGCGCAGCATCCTTGCGGCGATGCAGGCGCATGGGCAATGCTGCCGCCCGAGTGATGTTGCTGTGGGGAGCCGGGCTGAGGCTGATCGGGGTCAGCGTGTGGTCGGGATGCCCAGCCAGGCCTGTACCTGCTGCTCGGCTTCGGCGGCGCGGCGGCCTCTCAGGGCGTTCTGGGTGGTGGTGTTGTCGGCGTTGCCCACGAGGGAAAGGCCCGGCAGGACGATGCTGGCCGGGCAGAGCTGGCTGATCTGCCCGAAGGCTTCGCCTTCGCCCGGGCCGGCATGCGTGGTGAAGGGGGCGATGGTCTTGCCGGCCAGGTCGGTCAGCGACAGCCAGGTCTTGACCGGGGGCGGCAGTTGCGCGTCCCAGACCGGAAAACCCAGGTAGATGAGCGGGCAGCTGGCCACGTCGGCCTCGAACTTGCCAAGCTTGGGCAGATAGTTCAGCTCGTTTTCCAGTTTCACCTGCTCCAGGGCGTTCTTGTAGTCACGCGGGTAGAGCATCAACGGTTTCAGCTCGGCTACGTCGGCGTTCGTGTACTTCTGGATGAGCCAGGCGAGGGTTTCGGTGTTGCCGCTGGGCGAGAAGTAGACGATGAGGGCTCTCTGGCCGCTAACCGAGGCGGGTAGGGGCTGGCTGGCGGCCTGCGGGTTGGCAGGGGCTGCGTCGGCCTGGGGGGCTGGTGCCTGGGAAGGCTGCGTGCCGGATGGCTGCTGCAACGGTGCCGCCTCGTTGCGAGCCAGGGGCGGCAGCCGTTGC
>CALIXC010000227.1 GCA_938046755.1 uncultured Lautropia sp.
CCGCCCCGGAGCGCCCCCCAGCGGAGTCGTCTTGAAACGAAAGCACTCCCCCTCGCCGGAGTCGTCCTGCAAAAAGCACACCCCCGCAACGAAGCCGTCTTCCCTGGCATTCTCCGCTAGAATGTCGAGCTTGCCTTGCATTTCCACACTGACAAGCCGCGCAACCCTTGCGCGCAGGAACCCGCATACCCCTATGGCAGCTCAAAAACTCGCCGGCGTCAAAGGCATGAACGACCTGCTGCCGCAGACCTCGGCGCGCTGGCAGCGCTTTGAGGAAATCGTCGCCTCCTGGGCGCGCAGCTATGGCTACAGTCAGATCCGCACGCCCATCGTCGAACCCACCCCCCTGTTTGCCCGGGGGCTGGGCACCGTCACCGACATCGTCGAGAAGGAGATGTACTCCTTCCGCGACGCCCTCAATGGTGAGGAACTCACCCTGCGCCCCGAAGGTACCGCCGGCGTGGTGCGTGCCGTCATCGAGCACAACCTGCTCTACGATGGGCCGCGTCGCCTCTGGTACCTGGGGCCGATGTTCCGGCACGAGCGCCCCCAGCGTGGCCGCTACCGCCAGTTCCATCAGGTGGGCGTCGAGGCGCTGGGTTACGACGGCCCCGAAGTCGATGCCGAAGTCATCGCCATGGGCCAGCGTCTCTGGGATGACCTGGGCATCCAGGGGCTGCAGCTGCAGATCAACTCCATTGGCGATGCGCCCGAGCGCGCCCGTCATCGTCAGGACCTGATCGCCCATTTCGAGAAGCATGCCGAACTGCTGGACGAAGAGGCCAAGCGGCGGCTGCACGCCAACCCGCTGCGCATTCTCGACAGCAAGAACCCCGCCATGCAGGAGATCATCGAGCAGGCTCCGCGCCTGATCGACTATTTGGAAGGCCCGTCGTGTGGGCATTTCGAGCAGCTGCGCGGCTACCTGGCGCGGCTGGGCATCGATGCCGCGCTGAACCCGCGTCTCGTGCGCGGCATGGACTACTACAACCGCACCGTCTTTGAGTGGGTCACCGATCGGCTGGGTGCGCAGGCCACGGTCTGCGGCGGTGGCCGCTACGACGCGCTCATCGAGATGCTGGGCGGCAAGCCGGCGCCTGCCTGTGGCTTTGCCATCGGGGTCGAGCGTCTGCTGGATCTGGTCGAGCAGGCCGGTGGTCTGGGCGAGGGCGATGCGCCCGACGTCTACCTCATCAGCAGCGGTGATGGGACGATGGCGGCTTCGCTGCACACGGCCGAGGCGCTGCGCGCCCGGGGCATCGAGGTGCTGATGCACGCGGGCGGCGGCAGCTTCAAGTCGCAGTTCAAGCGGGCTGGGGCCAGTGGCGCCCCGCTGGCCCTGGTCATCGGCGAAGATGAGCTGAAGGCCGGCGAGGCAACCCTGAAATGGCTGCGCGAGAGCGAGGGCGGACAGGGCGGCCGGCAGGTGCGCATCCGCCTCGACGATGCGCCCGAGGCCGTGGGCCGCGCCCTGCTGGGCCAGGCCGACGAAGACTGAGCGGCGGCTGCGACACGGCGCCGCCCACCTTACATCGAACAGAAACAGGAAGATCTCATGGCATACAACCTTCAGGATCAGGAACAGATCGACGAACTGAAGGCGTTCTGGGCCAACAACGGCAATCGCCTGATGTGGCTGGCCGTCATTGCGCTGGCCGTCTTTGCCGGCTGGCGTGCCTGGAACTGGTACCACGACGGCCAGGCCCAGGATGCCGCCCGCGAGTACGCCGGCCTGCTGTCGGCAGCCGACTCCGGCAAGGTCGATCAGGTGCGCGAGCGCTATGACGCCATCCAGAAAGGCTATGGCAGCAGCGTCTATGCCGGCATGGCCGGTTTGCGTGCGGCCGAAGCCTTTGCCAAGGCCAATCAGCCCGATGCCGCCGTGGCTGCGCTGGAAAGTGTCATGAAGAACAGCACCGAGCCGGGCTTCAAGCCGATTGCCGGCGTGCGCCTGGCGGGTCTGCTGCTCGACCAGAAGAAATACGACGAAGCGGCCAAGGCCATCGACAGCGGCAACATCGGTCCCGTCTCGGGCGAGATGGCCGCCAGCGTGGCCGATCGCCGTGGTGACATCCTGGCGGCCCAGGGCAAGGCACCGGAAGCCAAGGCGGCCTGGGAAGAGGCGCTGAAGCTGCTGTCCCGGCACAATCAGCTGCGCTCGCTGGTGCAGTACAAGCTCGACGCGGTGACTGACTGATGGGAGGCGCGCGCACTTCGTTCCCGTTCTCTTCGTTCCTGTCCGGTCATTCGGACGGGGCTTCCTGCGCTCGCGCCGGCATGTCCGGTGAAGGTGTGGCCATGGCGTCATCCGTGTCCGCCGAAGCTTCAGGGCTGATGCAGCCGTCGCGTCGCCGGCTACTGGGCTCGCTGGCCATGGGGGCGGCGTTGCTGCCGCTGTCGGCCTGCTCGATGTTCGGTGACGATGCGGCCGAGCCGCCGCCGTACCCGGTGCCCAGACTGGGCACCGAGAAGGGCATGCGCCTTCTGTGGAAGAACACCGGCGGCAGCGACGCCCTGGTGGGCTTTCAGCCTGCCATCAGCGGCAACAGCCTGTGGGTGGTCGATCAGAAAGGCCGTGTGCGGCGGTTGTCGCGCAAGGACGGTCGGGTCGAGCATGAATTCAAGGCGGGCAAGGCCATCGCCGGTCTGGCTGCCGACGACGAGCTGGTCGTGCTGGTCAGCCGCGACGGCACCGTGAAGGGCCTGTCCCCGAAGGGCGACCAGCGCTGGGAAGCACGCCTGGACAGTGAGGTCGCCACGGCGCCCGTGCTGGCTGATTCGGCCGTGCTCGTGCGCACCATCGAGGGGCGGGTGCTGGCGCTGGAGCGCAGTGGCGGTTCCACGCGCTGGAGCTGGAAGGCGCCCACCGCACTGCTGAACCTCTGGCAGAGTTCGCCCATGGTGACGGACGTGGATACCGTCTACGTGGGTCTGCCCAATGCCAAGCTGGTGGCGCTGGATCTGCGCTTCGGCGTGCCGCGCTGGGATGTGGCCATCGCCTCGTCGCTGGGGGCCACCGAGCTGGAGCGCCTCATCGACATCGTGGGTGCGCCGGTGCTGATGGGCACCGATCTGTGTGCCGTGGCCTATCAGGGCCGCGTGGCCTGCGTGCGCACGACGGACGGCGAGCTGGCCTGGAGCCGGGCGCTCAGCTCCTCCGTCGGCATCGCGGCCGACGACCGGGATCTGGTGATCGTCGATGCCTCCGAAGTCATCCAGCTGCTGCGCCCGGGCGGTGGCACGGTCTGGCGGCAGGACGGCTACGTGCGTCGCGGGGTGTCTACCCCGGTCATCGTGCCCGACAAGCGCCTGCTCTTTGGCGACCGCTTCGGCAACCTGTCGCTTCTGTCGATGAACGATGGCCAGACGCTTGCACGCATCGAGATCGACGACTCGGCCCTGGCCACGCCGCCGCTGCTGGCGGGTGATGAGGCCTATGTGCAAACTCAGGAAGGAACGATCGCGGCCATCGCGCTGCGCTGACCATGAATCCATCTGTACCGGTTATCGCGCTGGTGGGGCGGCCCAACGTCGGCAAGTCCACCCTGTTCAACCGCTTGACGCGCTCGCGCGATGCTCTGGTGGCCAATATCCCGGGCCTCACTCGCGACCGGCACTATGGGTCGGCCACCCTCGACGGCCAGCGTGTCGTGCTGATCGACACCGGCGGCTTCGAGCCCGTGGCCGCCACGGGCGTGGCCGAACAGATGGCCCGTCAGACCCGCCAGGCCGTCATTGAGGCCGACGTGGTCGTCTTCGTGGTCGACGGCCGTCAGGGCCTGCTGGCCCGTGACGAGGAGATCGCCCAGGAGCTGCGCCGCACGGCCCGCAAGGTCGTGCTGGCCGTCAACAAGTGCGAGGGCATCTCGCGCCCGGTGGCTGCGGCCGAGTTCCATGCACTGGGGCTGGGCGTGCCCATGCCCATTTCCGCCACCCATGGTGACGGCGTGCATGCGCTGATGGAGGAATGCCTGGAAGACTGGCGCGCCGAGCGTGAGCGCCTGCTGGCCGAGGCAGCCGAAGCCGATGCCGCTTCGACCGATGAGGCTGAAGACCCCGCGGATGAGGGCGCCAGTGAGTCTGGGGCACACGACGAGGCCGGCCAGGACGGACGCCCGGCAAACGGAAAACGTGCGGGAGAGGCTGCCGAGGGTGCCGCCGGCAAGGGCGACGTCGAGGCTGATGAGCGCAAGCCCGTCCGTGTGGCCGTGGTCGGTCGCCCCAATGGCGGCAAGTCCACGCTGATCAACGCGCTGCTGGGTGAGGAGCGTCTTATCGCCTTCAATCAGCCCGGCACCACCCGCGACTCGATCACCGTCGACTTTCGCTATCGCAACCGCAACTACCAGCTCATCGACACGGCCGGCCTGCGCCGCCGAGGCAAGGTGCATGAAACCGTCGAGAAGTTCTCGGTAGTCAAGACGCTGCAGGCCATCGAGGACTGCAACGTGGCCGTGCTGATGATCGATGCGGCCGACGGCATCTCCGAGCAGGACAGCGCCATTGCCGGCTACATCCTGGAAGCGGGCAGGGCACTGGTCATCGCGCTGAACAAATGGGATGCGGTACCGGCCGACGAGCGCCGCAGCGTCCTGCAGGAATGCCAGCGACGCCTGTACTTCCTGGACTGGGCGCCGATGCTCACCATCTCGGCACTGAAGAACCGCGCGCTGGACAAGCTGATGAAGGCCGTGGACGAGGCCCGTGCCGCCGCCACCCGTAAGCTGTCCACGCCCAAGCTCACCCGCATGCTGCACGCGGCCGTGTTGCATCAGCAGCCGCCGCGCAATGGCCCGTTCCGGCCCAAGCTGCGCTATGCGCACCAGGGGGGACAGAACCCGCCGGTCATCGTCATCCACGGCAGCTCGCTCGACAAGGTGGGCGACAGCTACCGGCGCTTCCTGGAAGGCTGGTTCCGCGAGCGTCTGGCGCTGCAGGGCACGCCGCTGCGCATCGAGTTCCGCACGGGCGCCAACCCCTACGCCAACCGGGGCAAGTGAGGAGATAACGGCGCAAATTTTCGCCATTCATCGGCCAGAACGTGTGCCATTGTCAACGGAAGGGCTAGAAGAATGCGCAAAGCGCCCATATAGGTTAAAGTGTAACTAGGAGCGCCCGGGTGGCAGAGCCCGGGCTGTTCGGGCGTGTCGTGGTCTTCGCATGGCCCAGGCCAGTGGCATCCCGGGCTGCACCCAGAATTTCCGTATCTCTCAGAAGAACCATGAGCAACAAAGGCCAACAATTACAAGATCCCTTCCTGAACCAGTTGCGAAAGGAGCATGTGCCGGTGTCCATCTATCTGGTCAACGGCATCAAGTTGCAGGGCCAGATCGAATCCTTCGACCAGTACGTAGTGTTGCTGCGCAATACCGTCACGCAGATGGTCTACAAGCACGCCATCTCCACCGTCGTGCCCAGCCGTGCCATCGAATTCCAGTCTGAAGGCGGTTCCCACTGAAGCACCAGTACGTCGCTCGCCAGCACGATCCCAACGCGCCCGACCCCAAGCGGGCCGCGCTGCTGGCTGTGGCCACCCAGGGAGAACGCCTGGAGGCGCACGATCTGGATGAACTCGATGCCCTGGCGCGGTCGGCCGGGCTGCAGCCGGTGCTGCGCGAGGTCCTGAGGCGCAATCGCCCCGATCCCGCGCTCTACCTGGGCTCGGGTGCGGCCGAGCGCATCGCCGACCAGCTGCGTACCGAACGTGTCGGCCTGGTCCTCTTCGACCACACCATCAGCGCCATCCAGCAGCGCAACCTCGAGCGCCTCTGGAAGGTGCAGGTTGCCGACCGCACCGAGCTGATCATCGAGATCTTCTCGCAGCGCGCCCGCAGCAC
>CALIXC010000228.1 GCA_938046755.1 uncultured Lautropia sp.
CACCACGCACATTCATGCCCCGACACAAGGAAACCCTCTCCTTCCTGTTCATCCTGAGCGCCCTGATGGCGTTCACGTCGCTGTCCACCGACATCTACCTGCCCGCACTGCCCACGATGGAGCGCACGCTGGGCGGCGATGCCGAGCTGACGGTGACGGGCTTCCTGGTGGGCTTTGCCATCGCCCAGCTGCTGTGGGGCCCCATCAGCGACCGCATCGGCCGCCGCATTCCACTCTTCATCGGCATGGTGCTCTTCGTCGTCGGTTCAGTGGGCTGCGCGCTATCGGGCACCATGGCCGAGGTCGTGTTCTGGCGCGTGTTCCAGGCCGTGGGCGCCTGCGTGGGTCCGATGCTGTCGCGGGCCATGATCCGCGACCTGTACGGCAGCACCCAGGCGGCACAGATGCTGTCCACGCTGGTGATGATCATGGCCGGCGCGCCCATCGTCGGACCGTTGCTGGGCGGGCTGCTGGCATCTCATCTTCTGGCTGATGGCCATCATCGGCGTGGGCGGCTTCATTTCCATCTTCCGGCTGCCCGAAAGTCTGCCGCCCGAAAAACGGGCGCAGGGATCGGCCTGGGGGGCCTTCGCCAGCTATGGGGCGCTGCTGCGCAACCGCCCCTTCATGCGCAACACACTCTGCGTCACCTTCTTCTACGTCGCGGCCTACGCCTTCATCACCGGCTCACCCTTCGTCTACATCGATTACTTCCACGTCGATCCGCAGTACTACGGCTTCTGGTTCGGCGTGAACATCCTGGGCGTGATGGCCATGAGCGCCGTCAACCGCCGCCTGGCCGGGCGCATGCCGCTGGAGCGACTGCTCTGGCTGGCCACCCTCGTTGCCTCCGCTGCTGCCCTGGTGCAGCTGGTGATGGCCTTCACCGGGGTCGGCGGCATCTGGGGCCTGGCCGTGCCGATCTTCGTGGTCTTCTCCACCAACGGCATCATCGCCGCCTGCGCCAACGCCGCCGCGCTGGCCAGCGTGGACAGCAGGAACGCCGGGTCGGCCGCCGCGCTGCTGGGCTCGCTGCAGTACGGCAGCGGCATCGTCTCCTCGCTGCTACTGGCCGCCTTCTCCAGCGGCACGCCCCGCACCATGGCCTGGGTCATCACGCTGTTCGTGCTGCTGAGCGCCGTGATGGCAGCCGGTGGGCGACGGGCATCGGACGCCAAACATTCCTCCCAGACACAGCCAGCCGCCTGATCGGCCACAGCCGCCAGGCCTTGCGGCCGTGCCTCCTGCCCCCGTGGAGGCCGGACGCACGGCCACGCCACACCGGCGTCGATCTCAGCCGGTACGACCCGTGACCGAGCTACCGCCCATCCTCCTGACGAAAACTGACAGCAACCCGGCGTATAGTGGCTTCACTTCAGGGAAACGCTTGGCCTTCCCCACCCCAGGAGCCGACGATGAGCCACTTCACTCTCTACACCAACCCCCGTTCCCGCGGCCGCATGGTGCGCTGGATGCTGGAAGAATGCGAAGCCACCTATGAGGTGGTGCCGGTGCCCTATGGCGAGCCGATGAAGTCGGCCGCTTATCTCGCCGTGAACCCGATGGGCAAGGTACCGGCGCTGAAGGTAGACGACACCGTGCTGACCGAGGCGCTGGGCATCTGCACCTGGCTGGCCGAACAGTTCCCGGAAAAGAACCTAATCCCGCCCGCAGGCCATGTGGAACGGGGCGAGTTCTACCGCTGGATGTGCTTTGCGCTGCATCTGGAATACGCCGGCATGGACCGCCGGTTCCAGCTCCTGGACAACGATCCGGAACGCCGCTTTTCCGTCGGCTATGGCGACTTCGACACCGCCTTCAACACCCTGCGGCAACACCTGAAGACGCGCGAGTATCTGGTGGGTGACCACACCACGATGCTGGACCTCTACTACGCGGGCCTGCTGATGCAGTTCATGCAGCCGCGAGGCACCGATACCGACAATCCGCGCAACCGTCCGGTGCTGCCCATCGACGACCCGGTGCTGGGCCCGTACGCAAAGCGTCAGATGTCGCGCCCGGCCTTTGCTCGCGCCGTGGCACTGGACAATGAGCTGGCTGCCCGGATGGCATCGGCCTGATGAAATATCCGTGCCGCCCGCGGCCAAGGGCGGGAACACCATGGGCTGGCCCTTCTGGAAA
>CALIXC010000229.1 GCA_938046755.1 uncultured Lautropia sp.
GGTGACGGTGGGCGCCCGCCACCAGACATTGAAGATCACCGATTACGCCTACAACACCGGCACGCGCTCATCCAGCTATGACCAGAGCCGCACCAGTCCGATGGCGGGCGTGGTCTACTGTCTGAGGGACGATCTCTCCCTGTACGCCAACTACATCGAGGGCCTGGCCCAAGGCGAGACGGCACCGGCGCAGAACAATGGCCAGCCCGTCACCAATGCAGGGCAGTCGCTGTCACCGTACGTGTCCAGACAGAAGGAAATCGGCGTCAAATACGATGCTGGCGGCACCATCTACGCAGCCACCCTGTTCAGCACCGACAAGCCGCGTGGCCTGATCGATGGCAGCAACACTTTTGTGGCCTCCGGCAAGGACCGCCACCAGGGTCTGGAGCTGACGGTTCAGGGCGAGCCGATGCGGAGCCTGCGGGCCGTGGGCGGCATCACGCTGCTGGACGCCAAGCAGCGCAGCACCGGCTCGGCACTGACCGATGGCAAGCGGGTACTGGGCGTGCCCAAGCGGCAACTGTCGCTGGCGCTGGACTGGGACACACCGTGGGTGGAAGGCCTGTCGCTGGATGCCCGCGTGGTCAACACCGGTTCCTTCAAGACCAATTCGGCCAACACGCTGGAAGCCCCGGGCTGGACACGCCTGGACATCGGTACGCGCTATCTGCTGGACGTGCAGGGCAAGCTGGTCACGCTGCGCGCCCGCATCGACAACCTGGCCGACCGCAAGTACTGGTCCTCGGCCGGTGGCTACCCCAACGCGGGATACCTGGTGCAGGGCCAGCCGCGCACCTTCAGCCTGAGCGCCTCGATCGACTTCTGATTCGACGACCGAACGGACTGGCCCAATAAAAAACGCCCGTCACGATGACGGGCGTCTTTATTGTCTGGCGCGTCAGGCCGGCCATGAAGACACGGCCGGCCGGAAAACAGCTCACTTCACCGGAATGGGCGTGGCGGGATCGATAGGCACGGCCGAGACGCTGTTCTTGGGCGATCCGTCGATCAGCTTGTCCGAGTACGTGAGGTAGACCAGCGCGTTGCGCGTGCTGTCGACCATGCGCACCACACGCAGACGCTTGAAGAGGATGGACAGGCGCTCGCTGAAGACATCTTCCTTCTTCTTCAGCGGCTTCTCGATCTTGACCGGACCGACCTGATGGCAGGAGATGGAGGCCTCGGCCTTGTCTTCGGCCAGGCCCAGCGAGCCCTTGATGCCGCCGGTGCGTGCCCGCGAGACGTAGCAGGTGACGCCCTGAACCAGGGGATCGTCGTAGGCCTCGACGATGATGTCATCGTCGCGCGTGAGCAGCTTGAAGGTCGTGTCGACGATGCCGATGGTACGGTTGTCGTCGGCCTGGGCGGTGACCGGCACCAGGCTGCTGGCCCCGGCAACGAGGGCGATGGACAGGGCAACAGCCCGGGAAAAGGAGGCAGTCTTCATGTTTGCGAGAATGGGGGGCAGAACCACACCAGACGCGGCGGCGGGGAAAACCGGCGTCCCCGCCGACCCGGCATGCACGGGCGTGTGGCATGAAAAGGGATGACCCCGACCGGTGCAGCAGATGCCAGCCCGGCCGTGGTCTCGTGGCAACAGAGGCCTATCCTACCATCGGATGGCAGGCATTGCGGCTGACGGGCCGGGACCCTGTCTCAGGGTTCCCGACCTGCCCCACGCGTCATGCCGTCATCAGTA
Source organism: uncultured Lautropia sp. (assembly GCA_938046755.1). GTDB lineage: Bacteria > Pseudomonadota > Gammaproteobacteria > Burkholderiales > Burkholderiaceae_E > Lautropia. Next base: position 1,703 of record CALIXC010000229.1, read on the forward strand.
CAGCACGCGTGCACGGATTGTACCTTCCAAGTCGGAGATCTCGTTCAGCGCCTCGGCACTGCCCTCGTTCTCGACATCGACCACCACGTAGCCCACATGCTGATTGGTCTGCAGGTACTGCGAGGCGATGTTGATGCCGGCGTTGGAGAGCCGCTCGTTGATGCGGGTCAGCATGCCCGGCACGTTCCGGTGGATATGCAGGATCCGGCACAGCCCCGGGTGAGCCGGCAGCGAGACCTCGGGGAAATTGACGGCCGACAGCGTGGAGCCGTTGTTGCTGTAGCGGATGAGCTTGGAGGCCACCTCGCGTCCGATGCTCTCCTGTGCCTCGCCGGTGGAGCCACCGATGTGCGGCGTGAGCAGCACGTTCTCGAAGCGGATGAGCGGGGACTGGAAGTCACCCTCGTTGCCCTTGGGCTCGACCGGGAACACGTCGATGGCTGCGCCCAGGATGTGCTTCGACTCCAGGGCCGCTGCCAGCGCGTCGATGTCGACCACGGTGCCGCGCGAGGCATTGATGAGGAAGCTGCCCTTCTTCATGCGGGCGATCTGCTCGGCGCCCATCATGTTCTTCGTGTCCGGCGTCTCGGGCACGTGCAGGCTCACCACGTCGGCCTCGGCCAGCAGCTCGTCCAGCGTGGAGAGCTGGCGTGCATTGCCCAGCGGCAGCTTGGTCTCGATGTCGTAGAACACCGGCCAGCAGGCCCAGCTGGGTGCCGATGTGACCATAGCCGATGATGCCCAGCGTCTTGCCACGCACCTCGAACGAGTTGGCGGCACTCTTCATCCAGCCACCCCGGTGCAGCAGTGCGTTCTTCTGCGGGATGCCGCGCATCAGCATGATGATCTCGGCCAGCACCAGCTCGGCCACGCTGCGCGTGTTGGAGAACGGCGCATTGAACACGGGCACGCCACGCTTGGCTGCGGCATCCAGGGCAATCTGGTTGGTGCCGATGCAGAACGCGCCGACCGCGACCAGCTTGTGGGCCTGCTCCAGCACCTCGGCCGTGAGCTGGGTGCGCGAGCGCAGCCCCACGAAGTGGGCATCGGCGATGGCATCGATCAGTGCCTGTCCTTCCAGCGCCTTGGGGTGGGTTTCGATCTGGGTATACCCGTCGGCAGTGAACGCTTCGACGGCGGACGGATGGATGCCTTCCAGCAGCACCACCTTCAGTTTATTTCTTTCGAGAGAGAGACGCACGCTTTCTTCCTTGTATACGACACGACGAATGGGCCAATGGTAGCGCGCCTGCCCCATCTATCCGCCGTAAAACGCATATCTGTAGCACAATCCCGAACAAACCCACCTTCTTTCCAGCCAGAGCCCCGTCGTGAGCACCGAAGCAACGCCCCCGTCCCCTGTCCCTGACACCACGCCCGCATCTGCCGAGGCCACCACGCCGGACACGCCGGCGGCGCCCGAACAGAAGCCCACGGCCGAAGTGCCGCCCCCGCTGCCGCTGCCCCCGGAGGCCGAAGAGCTGGACGCCCGGGTCGCCGCTGCGCTGGTGATGGTCAATCATGGCATTCGTCGCCTCTCCAGGCTGGCTGGCAACATCCGCTTTGCCTTCCTGCAGCGCGACGAGTCCCGACTGGTGACGGAACGCCAGAAGCTCAAGGCCGCCTTCCAGCGCCAGGAACACGGTCCGGCGGAACTGAAGTTCGGCCTGCAGGCACTGCTGCAGAAGGCCGAGCGCATGGCCGGCAGCCTGCTGTACCAACCTCAGGGCACGGCTGCCACGACGCAGGCCGCCTCGCCGAAACCCGACGGGAGCGCCCAGGCCGCAGCCCCCGAAGCCACGCCCGCCCAGGCTGACAGCCCCACGAGTGCCGCAGAAACCCCCGCGGCAAACACACCCGACAGCGCCGTCGAGACGCCTGCTGCCGACACGGCCTCTGCTGCGGTTGAAGAAGCAGGCAGCGCCCAGCCCGACGCCAACGCTCAGGCTTCTGCAGCCTCCGCCGCTCCGGATGCTGCAACGCCGGCGCCGGCCGCCCCTGCACTGCCCCGCGAAAAGAGCAACCAGATCCGCCAGACACTGCGCAAGAGCATGATGTCGCTGGCACCGGCCGCTCCCCTGCACCTGCAGATTGAGCTGGCGCCCGCTTTTGCCGAGGCCGAGCCGGACATCATGGCGATGGCTGCCCGCGTGCACGCCCTGCACCGTCAGGTGCTGGGTTCGCTCAAAGGCATCCAGTGGCACTCCGCCGTTCACAGCACCCTCAGCTTCGAGGACGGTCGCACGATTGACGTGCGCTTCGGTGAAACAGGCGCCGAACAGATTCCGGAAGAATTCCGCCAGAAGCAGGCCCCGACCCACAAACCGGGCCAGCCCGGCCAACGTCATGGTGCACCGGGCGGCAAGCCGCAGGGCAACCGTCGCCATGGTTCTGGCCGTCCCGGCGGCAAACCGAGCGAAGGCCACCAGGGCAAGGCACCAGCCGGACAGGGAACGACAGGCGATGCCCCAGGCGCAGCCACCCAGGACACGAATTCACCCGCCGACCGGCAGAGCAGCCCCCATGGCAAGGGCAGACATGGCCAGCCTCGTCGCGCTGAAGGCGGCAACCGCCCCCCGCGCAATCCGTCGGACAAAAAGCAGGGAGAAAGCACAGCGAACGCCGGAAACCGGCCGTCACAGGGGCCACGTCGCCCCCGCCCGGAACAGAAGGAACGACGCAACCACGAGGGACGTCGCGGCGGCCTGGGCGAGCGCAATGGACGCGGCGGGGGCAGCTTCCCCAGCAACTCCGCCATGGCAGACAAACTGCGCGCTGCCCTGGGTGACTCCTTCGGGCTGGGCAAGAAAAGCAAGTGACGAGGCCCATGGACCGGATGGCGCACCGAAGGAATTGACGATGCAGGGAATGAGGTCACGACCGACGGCACGCCCAGCCCGTGGCAGGAAAGTCCTGTCCTACAGGGGTTTCATGCAGCCCTCCATGCCGGAAACACTGGATTTGATGGAGTCTGCGCAACACCAACGAGGGGCGCGCGGAGGATTAGCCGTGATTTCCAGTGTTTCTTTGAGGATCAGGCAGTAACAATCCGCAGAAAATGCGGTCAACAGCCAACGAAACGGTTGTGCAAGTGGCCAGAACGATCTGCCGATTGCTAAGATTGAACCGTCGGCCCTGACAACGGACACCGCGAAAAATGCTGCCTTGCGCCGTGTTTTCCAGTAGGTGACCCCAGGGTACGAACCCCTTTGAACGCTACGAGAACTCTGCTCTGAAACATCATGGCAACCGCTAAGAAGCCCGCCCGTGCGGCAGCAACCCCCGCGAAGAAAACGGCCGCAGCCAAGCCTGCCGCCAAGTCGACGAAAGCTGTCGCCACCCCGGCACTGAAACCCGTGAAGGAAACCTTCACCAAGGCCGGGCTGGCCCAGCACCTGGCCGAGCAGACCGGCATCGAAACCAAGGCCGTCAAGGCCGTGATGGCCGCGCTGGAACTGACCATCCTGGCCTCGGTGCACAAGAAGGGGGCCCGTGAGTTCACCCTGCCCGGTCTCTTGAAGATCGGCGTGATCGACGTGCCAGCCAAGAAGAAACGCCGTGGCATCGACCCATTCACCGGCCAGGAGCGTGAATTCGCCGCCAAGCCGGCCACGGTCCGTATCAAGGTGCGCGCCCTGAAGAAGATCAAGGATGCTGCCCTCTGATCACACGGACCTGACGGCAGCCGTCCTCTGGCGTGGTTCGCCCCGCCTGACAGGATGGCCCGGTCATGAGGCGCTCCTTTCGGGGCGCCATTGAACAAAGGCCCCGATCCGGGTTTTCCGGGTCGGGGCCTTTCTTTCAGGGCTTGCCGAAGATCTCGCTAGCCTCGGACTGCAGCTCGGGCGAGAGCGTAACCCCCTGTCGGTGCGCAGCCTCCAGGTTCAGCGTGATGTCGAGGTTGTCGCTGGTCTCACTGGCAATGTCACCGGGCTTTTCACCGTTCAGGATGCGCAGCACCATGCGACCGGTCTGGCGACCCATCCGGTAGTAATCGATGGCCATGGCGCCGATGGCACCACGCTGCACGCTGGAACGATCAGCGCAAATCAGCGGGATCTTCGCCGCATTGGCGACCCTGATCACCGACTCATAGGCGGAGATGACGTTGTTGTCGTTGCCGGTATAGATAACATCCACCTTCCCCACCAGGCGCTGTGCGGCCTGGCCGACGTCGACCGAGCGTGGCGCCGACACCTCGACAAGCGAGATACCCTGCTTCTCCAGCGCCATCTTCATTTCGCGCGAGGTGCTGACCGAATTGGCCTCGGCCGGGCTGTAGATGATGCCCACACGCTTCACATCCGGGACCACCCGCTTGATGAAGGCCACCTGGCGATCGGCCACCAGCTTGTCGGACACGCCGGTGACGTTGGTGCCCGACGGCGCCATGGACTTCACAATCTGGGCCGCCACCGGATCAGTGATGGCGTTGTAGACGACCGGGATCTGGTGCGTGGCCGAGACCACCGCCTGCGCCGCCGGTGTGGCAATGGGCACAATCACGTCGGGACGATCGCCCACGAACTTGCGAGCAATCTGCACGGCGGTACCCTGGTTACCCTGGGCGCTCTGATAGGCCCAGTGCAAGCTCTTGCCATCCTGGTAGCCGGCATCCTTCAACTCGTCGTGCAGACCGTCGCGCAGCGCATCCAGCGACGGATGCTCGACGATGGACAGCACCGAGACCGCCGCAGGCACCTTGCCCGTGGGCGTCCGGGACGCGGCAGCAGCGCCACTGCCCTCCTGCGCCAGAGCGGCGGGCATAGCGACCGTCGCCATCGAGCCGGCTGCCAGCCAGGCTGCCAGGAAGCGGAAAACGAAGCGGCGGCGCAGAACGTGATGAAATGTCGTCATGGATCGGTTTCTCCCTGGGGAAACGATGAAAATCCGCCAGAACGCAACGTACCGGTGTCTGGGCTGCGCTGGGTGCCGACGGGGCGGTCTGTGCAGCCAGGCAATGGCGCGACGACAGGACGGCACGACGGGCCGTCGGAATG
>CALIXC010000230.1 GCA_938046755.1 uncultured Lautropia sp.
CAGTCTAGCCTGATCTGCGGCTGGCGGGCGGATGATGGGGTTTTTCGAGGTCCCCTACAGTACTTGCCCCTGCGCATTCAGTACGAAGCCCGCCTCACGCCAGGGGCGGCGGGATTAGACCAAGCGCACCGCTGCAGTGTCTTGGCGCGAGATGTGCGGGCTGATGCCCAAGGCGCATTGCTTGGGCGTGATGCCGGTGTGGCCGCGGAATATGCGGCTGAAGTGGCTGAGGTTGGCGAAACCACAGCAGACGGCGGTCTCGGTGACGCTGGTGCCACGCTTGAGCATGGCGACCGCGGCGTTAAGTCGGATGCGTGTCAGGCATGCATGCACCGGGCAGCTGTAAAGTGCCTGGAAGCCTTGTTGCAAGCGTTTTTCGTTCAGGCCTACGGCGCGGGCCAGTGACTGAACGGTCCACTCTTGGCTGTAGTTCTGCTCCAGCAGCGCCCGCGCTTCGATTAGTCGTTGTCGGTCACCCGGTACGGGCAGCGGTATATCGGCCTGCTCCAAGTTTTCCTGTACGAAGCAGGCGATGGCTTCCATGGCCTTGGCGCGCAGGTACAGGTCGCGGGACAGGCAAGGGCCAGCATAGCTGCAGACGAAGCCGAGCAAGTCGCAGGCTACACGTTGCAACGTGCTGGAGGATGGCACCACGCCGAGGAAGGCGTTGATATGCGGCTGGTCGCCTACCAGCGTACGGGCGCAGCGGCGCAGTCCGTCCATGTTCAGCCCGGTTAGGCTGGTCATAGCGTCTGCCGGCATGTGAATGCTGACCAGGCGGAAGGCGCCGTTGGTCTGGCCATCAAGCACATCCCAGCCGGAGGCTGGTTCACCCGAGGCCATCAAGATGGTGGAGCCTGCGCTGACATTGACGACCGCGCCGTCGTCGAAGGCGGTTTGCATGTGCCCTTCAAGCAGGATGTTGACGCTGAAGGCAGCAGGGCCAGATGCATGGAATGACCAATTGCTGCCTGGACGGCCGCTGATGCAGCTGATGTAGAGTCCTTCGCTGGGCTGATACGTGTGCACGGCATGCCGCCAATTTTTGGGCACGCCTTCAAGACTACCTTCCTGAAGTTTGCTCGGATTAAGTGCCTGATCCGAGGTCGGCTCGCTGGTCACCGCCATAAATCTATCCTGAAAGCATCAAATTTTTTCCGTAAACCGTTAGCGCAGTTTGCTTGGTTGCTCAACAATAACAATTCTCAGTATACACGGGAGACGGCCGCTGAACACTTGGATTCATCATGTGAATAGCAGGGCCGCCGAGTATCCACTCAACATGACAGCTGTTCGAGCCGTGAATTTTTCGTCGTATGTCTACGATTTCTTCTGCTTCGCACCGCCTGACGTCGGCTCGTGTGCTGCTGGCTATTGCCGGCATCTACATCAGCCAGACCATCGTCACAGCATTGGCCACACAGGCGTTGCCATCATTGTTGCGCAGCGAGGGCGCTTCGCTGACGGTTGCAGGGTTGACTGCCCTGCTATGGGTGCCGTGGGGCATTCGCTTTCTCTGGGCGCCCTGGATAGAGCGCAGGCGCCTTCCTTTGGGTCGGCCGGAGCGTCGCTCGTGCGCCATGGTATTGGCGGGGCAATGGATTATGGCAGCCATTCTGGCGGGGATGGGACTGGCAGGTTGGATGAGCCATGCGTCGCTGGGCAGCTTTGCTGTGTGGCTGCTGGGTAGTCTGCTGCTGGTGGCGTTGGTATCGGCCAGCACTGATGTGGCCTGTGATGGTTTTACGGTGGAACAATTGGCGGGAAAGTGGCGTGGCTGGGGTAACGTGGTGCAGGTAGGCGGCAGCTATGTTGGCGCAATGCTCGGCGCCGGTGGTTTTTTGCTGGTAGCGGACAAGGCGGGCTGGCGGGCGGTATGGATAGCGGTAAGCCTGGAGGCGTTGGTGCTGATAACGCTAAGGAAAGTCTGAACAAGCCTCCGATCTGAGAAAATCGGGGTCAGCAACCAGACACAGAGGAACGAGACGGGATGAAGCAATGGAGCTTTGCTGATGCGGAGTATGCGGTCAAGCGCAAGCAGACGCGGCGGGAGAAGTTCCTGCAGGACATGGACCGGGCAGTACCGTGGAAGGTGCTGGCCGATCTGATCGAGCCACACTACCCGAAGGCGGGCAAGGGCCGGCACCCGTATCCACTGGAAATGATGCTGCGGATTCACTTCATGCAGCAGTGGTTTTCGCTGAGCGATCCGGCCATGGAAGAGGCGCTGTACGACATGGCCTCAATGCGTGGGTTCGCGGGTTTGTCGCTGTCCTCGACAAGTGTTCCGGACGAGACGACGATCCTGAACTTTCGGCACCTGCTGGAGAGAAACGGGCTGGCTGCAGAGATCCTGCAGGCCGTGAACCAATGGCTTTCGGAGCAGAACCTGCTGGTGCGCCAGGGCACAATCGTGGATGCGACGCTGATCGATGCACCCTCGTCGACGAAGAACAAGGCAGGCGCAAGGGATCCGGAGATGCATCAGACGAAGAAGGGCAATCAGTGGTTCTTCGGCATGAAAGCGCACATTGGCGTAGATGTGCACAGCGGTCTGGTGCATACGGTGGCGGGCACGGCAGCCAATGTCAGCGACGTGAGCCAGGCGCATGCGCTGCTGCATGGACAGGAAGAGATGGTTCTGTGTGATGCGGGCTACCGGGGAGTGGAAAAGCGGCCGGAGAACGTGGCCAGGCAAGTGAGCTGGCACGTGGCGATGAGGCGTGGTGAGCGCCGGGCCCTCAAGGGACGGCTGGGCCGGATGAAGGAACGGATGGAAAAGACCAAGGCGAGCCTGCGTGCTCGGGTGGAGCACCCGTTTCGGGTGATAAAGCGCCAGTTTGGGTACGTGAAGGTCCGCTACCGTGGACTGGCCAAGAACACGGCCCAGCTGACGACACTGTTTGCACTGAGCAACCTGTGGATGGTGCGAAAGGAGCTGATGAAAATGACACCCGAGGTGCGCCCATGAAGGGCGCTGTGACCGCCAAGGCGGCCTGATCATAAGCGGTCATGGCCTGTTTGAGGCCAGGTTTTCGTCAGGCGAAAGCGGTAGGCCTCGTTTTATGCCCTGAGAGGCGCTTGTTCAGACTTTCCCTAACCTTGGCGGTATCCTCGGCTCCTTTGCCGGTGCTGATGGCGCTGGTGGGGCTGATGCTTGCGGCTCTGGGCTTTGTTTGGGTGGCGTTATATTCGGCACTGATGAACCTGACGTCCCCCTTGCAGGCGGGGGTGGATTTCACGGTGTTTCAAAGTGCCGATGCGCTGCTGGCGATGGCGGGCGGCGTGGCCGGCGGCTGGTTGGCTGAGCATCTGGGCTATTACTTTTGCTTTGGTCTGGCAGCGGCGCTATCGATCGTCGCTGCTGTCTTGGTTTGGCATCACGCGCGCCTGGAACAAGTCGTGCCTTCGTCGTCTCAAGGAGCTGTCCATGTCGGATAGGCTAGGGGTTGGATTGTGCGGTGGGGTCTGGGCCATTATGCGACCGGTACAAGGTCAGATCCGCTTTGCCATGGTCTTGGCAGGCCTGAGTTCGGTCTGTACGCTCAGTGTACTGGCCTTGCTGGCCTGGTCAGTGGCCGCCCTGCTGGCCGAGCCGGGCCGCTGGCCCTGGCTGCCGTTTGGGCTGGCGGCGACGTTGACGGTTCTGGCTTTCGTGTTGCGGCTGTCGGCATTCAATCAGTCGCATTACGCGGCTTTCAGTCTGGAAACCCAGCTTCGTACCGATCTGGCCCGGCATCTGGCGCGAGTGCCGTTGGGCTATGTGCAGCAGACAGGCTCCGGTGCGCTGACCAAGGTGATGATGGACGACGTGAAGGCATTGCACGTGTTCGTGGCGGACAGCACACCGTTGTATGCGCGGGCTTATGTGTCGCCGGTACTCACCTTCATACTGCTTTGGTGGCTGGACTGGCGCCTGGCACTGGCGGCCACTGTGGTGCTGGCCATCGGTATGGCAGCGGTATCGCTAGCCATGCGCGGCAGTGGCGAAATGATGCAGCGCTATCACGTCGCAGGAGAGAATGTAAGCAAGGCGATCGTCGAATATGTTCAGGCGATGCCGGTGGTGCGAACCTTCGATACTGGCACGACCACGTTCCAGCGCTATCAGCGTGCGCTCGATGCGTTCACGTCGGTAGTGCTTGCGTGGTACCGCATGGCCGGTTTTTCTTCGCGGTTGTCGGTGGCAATCCTCAACCCGCTGCCGACGCTGGTAGTGCTAGCATGGCTGGGCGGATGGTTGATCAGCCGTGACGCAATGGATGTGGTCACTTGGCTGGCCGTACTGTTGGTGGGCACCGGCATGGCCGAGTCGCTGCTGCCGTTGATGTCGCTCAGGCATCTGGTCGCCAAGACACAGATGGGGACCTCGAAAAACCCCATCATCCGCCCGCCAGCCGCAGATCAGGCTAGACTG
>CALIXC010000231.1 GCA_938046755.1 uncultured Lautropia sp.
CGGGCGGCACGAAAGGACGGCGACGCAGCACACCCGAAACAGGTCTCGTTGTTCTGACCGGAAGACCCGCACGGACGCCAGGCCCTTCCGGCCCCCCGGTGCGCCTGGCGCCCCGGAAGGGTGAAAAGTGTGTTGAATGTACTACGGACTGGGGGCGTGACCGGGGCCGCGAGGGCTGGTAAAGGCCCCGGAAAGGGAGGGCTCAGGGAAAACCCTGATCAGCTGGCATGCCGCGCCCGAAGCTGGCGCGCCGCCTGCACCATGCCGGCCAGCGCCGGCAGCACCTCCAGCCATTGGCGCGTCTTCAGGCCGCAGTCCGGATTCACCCAGAGCCGCTCAGCCGGGATGCGCTGCGCCGCCTTCTCCATCAGGTCCACCATGTGCTGCACCGTGGGCACGTTGGGCGAATGGATGTCGTAGACGCCAGGTCCAATCTCGTTCGGATAGCTGAAGTCATCGAAGGCATCCAGAAGCTCCATGTCGGAGCGCGAGGTCTCGATGGTGATCACGTCCGCATCCATGGCTGCAATGGCGGGCATGATGTCGTTGAACTCCGAATAGCACATGTGGGTGTGGATCTGGGTGTCGTCGGCCACACCATTGGCCGTGATGCGGAAGCACTCCACCGCCCAGCCCAGGTACTCCTGCCATTGCGCCCGACGCAGCGGCAGCCCCTCGCGCAGCGCCGCCTCGTCGATCTGGATGATGCCGATGCCGGCCTTTTCCAGATCCAGCACCTCCTGGCGAATGGCCAGCGCCAGTTGCCGGCAGGTCGTGGCACGCGGCTGGTCATCCCGCACGAATGACCAGTTCAGCATCGTTACCGGACCGGTGAGCATGCCCTTCATCGGGTGCTTCGTGAGCGACTGTGCATGCTGCGCCCAGGCAACCGTCATCGGATGCGGACGGCTGATGTCACCGAACAGGATGGGCGGCTTCACGCAGCGCGACCCATAGGACTGCACCCAGCCGAAGCGGCTGAACGCGTAGCCTTCCAGCTGCTCACCGAAATACTCCACCATATCGTTGCGCTCGGGCTCGCCATGCACCAGCACGTCCAGCCCCAGCGTTTCCTGCTCGCGCACACAGCGGGCCACCTCGGCCCGCATGGCCTGCTCGTAGGCCGCCGCATCAATCTCGCCAGCCTTGAACTGACGACGTGCCTGGCGGATTTCAGCCGTCTGCGGGAAGGAGCCGATGGTGGTGGTGGGAAACATCGGCAGCCGGAAGCGGGCCCGCTGGCGCTGCGTCCGCACCGCGTAGGGGCTCTGGCGCGTCGTTGCGGCCTCCGTGGCACACCGGGCCAGCGCCGCCTGCACGGCCGGGTTGTGGACACGCGGTGAACGACGACGCGACTCGATCGCCTGCCGATTGGCCGCCAGCTCGTCCCGCACGGCGTCACGCCCTTCATTGATGGCCCGGGCCAGCACGCGCAGCTCATCCAGCTTCTGGCGTGCAAAGGCCAGCCACGACTTCAGCTCGGCATCCAGCCCGTCCTCGCTGGCCAGATCCACCGGCACATGCAGCAGCGAGCACGACGGCGCCAGCCACAGCCGGTCACCCAGCCGCACCGCCACCGGCTCCAGCCAGTCCAGCACCGCCTCCAGATCGGTCTTCCAGATGTTGCGACCATCAATGACCCCCAGCGACAGCACCTTGTGCGTCGGCAGCAGGTTCAGCAGGGGCTTCACGTCCTCGCGGCCACGGATGGCGTCCAGATGCAGCCCCGCCACCGGAAGATTCGCCGCCAGCCAGGCATTCTCTTTCAGCGGTCCGAAATACGTGGCCAGCAGCACCTTGATGCGCACGCTCTTGAGGTGGTGATAGGCCAGGTTCAGCGCATGCTGCCAGTCCGGCGACAGCTCGGTCACCAGAATCGGCTCGTCGATCTGCACCCATTCCACCCCTGCATCGGCCAGCACCTGCAGCAGCTCGGTGTACACCGGCAGCAGCCGCGGCAACAGCGACAGACGGTCCAGATTGGGATGCGCCGCATCACGCACCTTGCCCAGCGCCAGATAGCTGACCGGCCCCAGCAGCACCGGCTTGGCTGCCACGCCCTGCGCCCGGGCCTCGGCCAGCTGCGCCAGAATCCGCGACGGATCCAGCCGGAAGGTCGTGTCGGCGCCAAACTCCGGCACGATGTAGTGATAGTTGGTGTCGAACCACTTGGTCATCTCGCCTGCGGCCACACCGGCCTCGACATCATGCGTGCCGGGCGCACAGCCACAGGCGGCCTTGTCGACGGAACCTTCCGCCAACGTGGAATCCTGCCCCAGCGCAGGAGCCACGGCCTGGCCGTCCTGTCCCGCCGGCTCGGTACCCGGCGCCGAACGCCCCCGCGCCACCCGGAAGTAGTTGTCCAGGTCATCACCGGCATAGCCACGCACCCGCGCCGGCAGGTTGCCCAGCGTGAAGCTCATGTCCAGCACCTGGTCGTAGAACGAGAAATCCCCCACCGGCACCCAGTCCAGACCCGACTGGTCCTGCCAGTGACGGCTGCGCAGCTCTGCGCCGACCTGCTGCAGCGCCTCGCGCGAGGACTCGCCCCGCCAATAGGCCTCCAGCGCGAATTTCAGTTCCCGCCGCGCACCGATGCGCGGAAACCCTAGGGAATGCGTGCTTGCCATGATCTTCTCCATGCGTTGCCGATGAGCAGAGCTGCATGGTAGAGAGCCAAATCCATGAATGAAAATGCTATTCTTTCATCGGTCGATCAATAATTTTCATGAATTGGCGCATGGCCACCTTCCTGGAACGCATCCATCTGGAAATCATCCAGGCCGTTGACCGGCACGGCTCACTAACCGCCGCCGCCGAACGCCTGCACCTCACCCAGCCGGCCCTCAGCCATTGCATCCGCAAGCTGGAGGACCAACTGGGCACCCCCATCTGGCACCGCGAAGGCTGCAACCTGCGTCCCACCCAGGCCGGCCTCTACCTGCTGGGCGTTGCCAACCGATTGCTGCCCCAACTGCAGCACGCCGAAGAACGCCTGCGCCAGTTTGCCCGTGGCGAACGAGGCACCCTGCGCATCGGCATGGAATGCCACCCGTGCTACCAATGGCTGCTGAAGGTGGTGGCCCCCTACCTGCGCACCTGGCCTGCCGTGGACGTGGACGTGAAGCAGAAGTTCCAGTTCGGCGGCATCGGGGCCCTGTTCAATGACGAGATCGACCTGCTGGTGACCCCCGACCCCCTGTACCGCCCCGGCCTGCGCTACGAAGCCGTCTTCGACTACGAGCAGGTGCTGGTGGTGGCACAGAGCCACCCGCTGGCCCATCAGGTCGACGTGCAACCCGAACAGCTGGCGGACGAGACCCTGATCACCTACCCCGTCGGCATCAACCGCCTGGACATCTACACCCAGTTCCTGACCCCCGCCGGCATCGCTCCCCGCCATCACCGACAGATCGAGACGACCGACATCATGCTGCAGATGGTGGAAAGCGGCCGTGGCGTGACCGCCCTGCCCCGCTGGCTGGTCGAAGAGAACATGCAGCGCTTTGCCGTGGTGCCGCTGCGCCTGGGCCCCCACGGCGTGGCCAAGCAGATCTTCCTGGGTTTCCGGGAGGGCGAGGATGAGGTGGATTACCTGCGGGGGTTTGTGGAGCTGGCGCGGGGGCAATCCGGGCGTGAGCGGCCTGAGGCCACCTGCCTCGAACGCCTAGATGACCTGGAAGACCTGTCACTGGCCGAACAACGTCTGATCGACATCCGCAGCGGCAAGATCCAGACCCTGTCACAGGAAGACGTGATGAAGCACCATGGTCTGGAAGATTGAATTCGACCCTGCGACGGCCCGTGAACTGGGGGGCCTTCTGGAAATACCGCGTGGGCGACTATCGAATCATCAGCAACATCGAAGATGGCAGGCTGCTGATTCTGGTCATCCGCATCGGGAATCGTCGGGAGGTATATCGGCGGTAGAGGCGGTGGGGTGGTCGGGATAGGCGCCTGGCCGCCCTTTCAGAGGCCAATACACCCTTCACTCGCTTTCACCCTCCGCTTCATAGGAAGCCGACCACGCCGCCGACAGCACCTCGGCCTGCTGAAGCACCGTCTGCACCGCCGCATCCTGAAGGTCGGGCGGGTAGCCATACCGGCGCAGAATGCGCTTGACCAGCACCCGCATCCGGGCACGGGCTGGCTCCCGGCGGGCCCAGTCGACCGACACGCTACCGCGCAGGCTGGTCAACAACTCATGAGCGATCAGCCTGAGCTTGTCGTCTCCCATGACCTGCACCGCGCTTTCATTCTCGGCCAGGGCGTCATAGAAAGCGATCTCCTCCTCTGACAGCCCGGACTCCTCACCCCGCGCTCGCGCCGCCCGGATGTCCTTGGCCAGCTCGATCAGCTCCTGCAGCACCTCGACCGTGGTGATGGCATTGGCGTGATAACGCGCCACGGCATCCTCCAATCGCTCCGAGAACGCCTTGGCCTGCACGACGTTGGTCTTGCTGCGCGAGCGAACGCCGTCGTTGATCAGCTTGCGCAACGCTTCCAGAGCCAGATTCTTCTTCTCCATCTGCTGGACTTCAGCAAGAAACTCGTCCGACAGAATGGAGATGTCCTGGCTGTTGATGCCGGAGGCGGCCAGAATGTCCACG
>CALIXC010000232.1 GCA_938046755.1 uncultured Lautropia sp.
ATGAGGGAACCGCTGCGGTGGCTGGCGTCAAGGTGGGGTTGGGCGGATGCTTACGGATTTCCCTCCTGGCGAAGCTGGCTGCGCAGCGCGGGCGTGACAGGTAAGCAGGCTGAAACAGGCGTGTCCCGCGGGTTGCAGATCAACAATTCTGCTGCCGTGCTGCAGGCAGCCATTGAGGGGCAGGGGGTTGCTCTGGCCCGCAGCGTGATGGCGCACGATGACCTGGCGGCAGGTCGCCTGGTGAGACTCTTTCCGGACATCGCCTTTGCCTCGGAGCTGGCCTATTACATCGTCTTCCGCCCCGAGCGTGCAGAGCTTCCGAAGGTGGTGGCGTTTCGGGACTGGTTGAAGGCAGAGGCAGCGAATTGGATGGGCCCGGAACTCGCACGCTTCGATCCCGGCCGACATGGTGGCGAGGTCATGAATGCCACGGCGCTGGTGGGCAGCGAGCGCTTCTGATATTGCTGAGAACAGATTCTGCAGGAGCTGGACGACAATCATTTCGAAGCTTTCGGGAGTTTTCAAAAGGATCATGTCTCTCACATGATCCAGTTTTCCTGAAGCAGGCCCGGAACACGCTTGAACTCGCGCAGGTTGTTGCTGACCAGGGTCATGCCGCGACTCCGGGCATGGGCGGCGATGTGCAGATCGTTGGGGCCGATGAGTGTACCCTTTTCTTCCAGGAGGGCCCTGATCTGGCCGTAGTGGGCCGCTGCTGCTGAATCATAGGAGATGACCTGCAGTCGGGAGGTGAAGTCTTCAATGGCTTTCAGGTTCTTTGCTTGATGCAGGCTTTTTTCTGCACCGTACAGCAGTTCAGCCAAGGTGATGCTGGAAATTGCCAGCCTGCCATGATGGTGGTTGAATGTGTCAACGAGTTCGACGGGGCGGCGCTTGATGACGTGGATGACGATGTTTGTATCCAGCATGTAGCGCAGGGGAATCTGATTCATCAAAACGCCTCACGTTCTTCGTGAAGTGCTTGTTCCCGTTCCGTCATGAAGTCTTCGGATGGCAGATTCTGGGGGGCCAGGAAGAAGCTGTCCCAGGCATGGTCTGCCGGTGCGATGATGCGTTCGTTGCCGACGACCCGGATATCGACCTTCTTGACGCTCTCGGGGAAGCGCACTTCGACGGGAAGCCGGACCGCCTGACTGCGGTTGTTGGTGAAGAGGGTGCTGTCGACCATGGAGTAGGCGTTTGATTTGCTATATACACTCAGTATATGTCTTGGTATGGAAGCCTGCAAGGGATCCTCTAATCGTGTCAACCCAAAAGAGAAATCATGCGATAGCTGAGCGTCAGCATCACGTTGCGCCGGGCAGGTTCATGTTGTCATTGGCGCCTTGCGAGGAGACGATGTAGCGGGCGTCAGTGATGTTGTAGACGTTGAGCTGAACGCCCCACGGGCTCTGGCGCCACCAGGCGGCAGCATCGGCCGTCACGTAGCCGAGTAGGTTGGCACCGATCTCGGTGTTGGTGGTCTGTTCGGGGTCCAGGTTGGCGTTGCCGCTGCTCAGGGCGAAGGCTTCACCGGAAGGCTGGAAGGAACGGCTCCACGACAGGTAGTACGACTGTGTGGCGTCAGGCTGGTAGACGACGCCCAGGCGGGGGCTGATGTCGTTGTCGGTGCGCTGCAGCTGGCGGCCGGTGTTGCGCTCGCCGGTTTCCTGCTTGAAGTGGTCATAGCGCAGGCCAGCCAGCATTTTCCACTGCTCGTCGATGGAGATCATGTCCTGCACGTACAGGCCCATGGTCTCGAAGCGGCCGAGGTTGTCGTTGGTGGGGTTGCCGCTGGCCAGGCGTGCCAGGGTGGGCAGCACGGGGTTGAAGAGGTCCACGGCGCCAACGTTGCGCTGCGCGTACGAGACCAGATCCTTGTTCTGCTGACCCAGTTCCAGACCATAGAGAAGCTCGTGCTTCAGGCCGCCCAGGTAAGCCCGCTGGGTGAGTTCGGTCTGGTTGCTCCAGCCGTGTTCACGCCGGAAGATGTTGCCGTGCGAGAGGCTGGCGGTGCGGGCAGCTGCATTGACCGAGGCGGTGGTGGTGTTGTTGCGGTCCAGTTCGTAGTGGTAGTAGCGGGTGGCGTTGCGCAGCGACAGGGTGTCGTTGAGGCGATGGGTGATGACGCCGGTGTAGGCCTGGACCTTGGAGTGGGTGTAGTCGGCATCGCGGGCGTTGGCGGCGCCGTAGTAGGTGCCCGGATCCACGTTCACGGGACGGCCCTGGTAGGCGGGGATGCCGAAATCGGTCACGCGACGGTCATTCAGGTATTCGGCCTGCAGGAGCACCGGGTGTCGGGCGAGAACCTGATCTGGGCGAAGGGGCGATGGCCTTGCGGTCGAGGAACTGCTGGTGGCGTCAGGGGCGGTGTAGCCGTCGTCCTGGGCGCCGACGACGCTGACGGCGGGCGGCAGGCTGGAATAGTCAGGCCGACTCGGGGGAGGGCGACCTTTCTGTTCCTTGGGCTGCGGACGGCCTTGTTACTTGACCAAGGTGAGTCCCGGCCGTTCGTCGTGCAGCGGGATGACGCGCCGGGCGGGGGTGCCGGCGTCGTCGTCGTTGGCACC
>CALIXC010000233.1 GCA_938046755.1 uncultured Lautropia sp.
ACGGGCTAGGTTGAGAGTCTCAAGGTGGGGCGCATTCTGGGGGGTCTCATGCGGGGAGAGTGACTCGGGAACACGATGCAATCTTCTTCGATGGGCACATGCTCGCCATCGTCGACTGGAAGGGCCTCCTGATCTTTGCCGCCGTGGCACTGCTGACGACGGTTGTGGTGGGGTTCTCGTTGATTCTCACGCCGTTCGGGTAGGTGAGAACGGAGCAGCCCGTCTTTTGGAAGCGGCAGGGCTCGATCATCCGGATGGCCTAGCCGCAACGTGATGGAGTCCCGCCCTCGTTCGTTTGCCGGATCGGCAGAGGCGGCGTGGTCCGTCAGAGTTCAGCCCGTCGGAAATACTGCGGGAACGAGGGCTGGACATGAAGCTGGGATACAGAGTCGTCGGTGTGGTGTCACTGTCGCTGCTGGTGCCTGGGTGGGCGGTTGCGGGCGAGGGGGCCGGGCAGGCTGGGGCGGCCGTGGCGGGGGCTCCTGGATCAGGCGTTTCCAAGGGCAAGGTCAGGAAGTTCGGTAGCACGGTCAAGAGGCCGGCGGGTGTTGTGCATCCAGCGGGAACAGTGAAAGCCACCGGCAAGGCGCCTGCGCAGAAACTCCCGATCCAGTACCCCTCGGTGCCTGCTCCGTTCCTGCCTACAAACGTCGAATACAAACGTCCCATTCAGGACGACCAGCCCAGGCCCACCGCCGAGCAGAAGCTGAGCACCTGGGGCGCGGATGTCCGCAATCGCTGCAGCGCCACGCCGACCGAGGCGCCCTGCGCCGCCCTGGGGGTGGCTAGCATGCCCAGCAAGAAGAGCGTGCGGGTGGGGGTGGGCAACCCCGTCAATCCGCAGACGGGGCAGAAGGTGCAGATGGACCTGGATGCGGAGCCGCTGAACGGGCCGCTGGGACTGGAGATCCGCCGTCACTACAACTCGTCGCTGGCTGCCGTGGATGGTGCGCTGGGGCGTGCGTGGCATCTTTCCTATGACACGCGGCTGTTTGCAACCCGCAAGACGATCCAGATCGTCCAGGCCGACGGCATGCGGCGCATCTTCTGGCAGCCGGATGTGTCGGAGGGGGATCGTGCAGCCTGGAAGGTGGGGGCCTCCGTCGCCGGGCAGGCCCATGCAGAGCATCATGCCATGCAGTGCGTGGGTTCGGAGCCCGAGGACGGTACGGTCACGTCGTTGCCCCAGGGCGGGTATCGGTGGCGCTGGCCGGACGGACGGGAGCTGGATTTCGACGCGGAAGGCTGGCTTCTGGCCATCCGGCTGGACACGCATGTGCTGCGCATCAAGCGTGCGCCGGGTGGCCGGATCCTGTCGGTGGTGGATCCGGATGGTCGCGTCATGCGCTTCCGATACGATCATCAGAATCACCTGATGGCCATCGATCACCCGAAAGGGACATGGCGCTACAAGGTATTGCCCGCCGGTCAGCTGGTGGCAGCGGAAACGCCCTCCGGAAACCGGCGTCTCTATCGCTACGAGGATCCCGGCTTTCCGTTTGCGCTGACGGCCATTGAGGTGGAGTCACCCGCCCTGAAACGACGCGTGACGCTCAGCCAGTGGCACTATGACGCGCAGGGCAGGGTACGACAGTATGAGGGCTGGCAGGGCGAGCGGATGCAGTTTGGCTACCAGTCGGCCGATGCGGCGGGCGTGCTGCAGACTGAGGTCGAGGACCGGCAGGGGCGCAAGCAGACCTATCGGTATCGAAACTTCAATGGCAGCTGGCAGACGCTGTCCATTACCGGCCAGCAGTGCGCGCATTGCCGTCTGGCCGATCGGGACTACCGCTATGATGAAGCCGGTCATATGGTGGGCATGCATCAGAGGGTGGATGCCATGCGCCAGTCTTTCCACCGGGAATTTCGTTTCGAACGGGACACGCACGGCCGCACGCAGGCGGTCTACGTGCGCACATGGCGTGAGCGCAAGAAAGAGGTTTCCACCCAGAAAAAGGGGCCGATTGCTTCCCGCTTTGCAGAGACGGCGTGGCAGCTGCATCGCCGCTATGAATATGCCGACCTGAGCAACCCGTATCCCACGCTGGTCGAGCGGCCCAGTGTCGAGCCTGGCAGGATGTACCAGGTGCGCTTCACCTACACGACCATGGCAGGGCGTGTGCTGCCGGTCACGCTGACCGAATCCGGCTACAGTCTGGGGCAGCCGGTCAGCCGCACGACGACGGCGCATTATGACGACAAGGGGCTGCTGATCCATATCGACGGTCCCTTGCCCGGGCCGGAGGATACGGTGCAGGTGCGCCGTGATGGCGATGATGCCCAGGGCAATTCGCGCTGGACGCTGGTGGATGCTCTGGGACGTGAAGTGTCCAGCAGCAATGATGGCTGGGCAGGCAGCAGCATGGCCTGGCTGGAGGATGTCGGGCGCTTTCATGCCGAGGCCGGGGCCCTGCACCATGTGGCTGACAACGGCGTTCAGCAGACCATCCAGCTGGACGATTTCAATCGTGTGGTGCAGATCGTCTCGCCGGATGCGGGCACAGACACGATCCATTACGACGAGGCAGACCGCGTGGTGCGCGAGACCGATGCCACGGGTGCCGTCGTGAGCTTTGTGCGGGATGCCTGGGACCGTCCGCTGGTGAAGACCGTGATGTCCCCGGACGGCTTCCGCGACGAGACGCGCTACCGCTATGAGGGCCGCTGGTTGGTGGAGGTGCAGGGCAGCAACGTCACCGAGCACTATCGCCACGATGCGCAGGGACGCGTCATCGAACGGCAGGTTGATCTCCATCCGGAAAACGGCGTCGTGACGAAGACCTTCCGGTACCGGTACACCTATGCTGCCAACCAGTCGCAGCCGGATCAGGTGACGTTGCCGGATGGAAGCGTGGTGCATCGTGCCTCGCAGCAGGGGCGTGATGGAAAGTCACCCGCTGTGGAAGTGACGCTGAAGGAGCGTGCGAAGGCATCGGCACGGTTGCTCTATCGTCGCGAGCTGGTGGGCAGCTCCGTTGATGGAAAGGGTGTGGATGACCACTGGCTACTGGGCAATGGTGTGCAGCGGCAGCTGTCGTGGAATGGGGAAGGACGCCTGACGACGTTCCGGGAAAGTCGACCGGGTGCTGTGTCGTCTGATGAAAATGCGCTGTACTCCATGCGCTATGGCTATCGGTCAGATGGCAAGGTGGCGCGCATCGATACCCCAACGCATGCGCAGCAGTTTGCCTACGATCCGGCGGGGCGGCTGATCATTGCGCAGCGTACCCGGCTGGATGCCGCGAACGCGCGGCAACCTTCGGTGATGGTGCAGGACAGAACGTCGGTTGAGTTTGAAAAAGGTGGTACGCCTGTTGCCGTGAGCCCGGCTGCTTCCGGTCATTCGGAGGAGGCAGGTGCCTGGTGGTATGCCTATGATGCCAACGGCAACCGGCTGTTCAGTGGGCGGCATGATCCTGCCAACGCCAACGCCAACGCCGGCGGTACGGACGATATCTTGGCACACGTCAGCGGCGTTCGGTCCACGTACCAGAAGGGCAGCAACCGTCTGGCAGGTGTGGATTACGATGCCGCAGGCCGTCCCCTGCAATGGAATGACTGGAAACTGACCTGGCACCCGGGCGGCCAGATCCTGTCCATGGTGCATGCGGATGGTCGCAGCATCCGCTACTACTATAACCATCGAGGTGAGCGGGTTGCACGCCGCGAGGGGCAGCAATGGGACTTTTACGACTACGTGGAAGGCCGATTGCAGGCGCAGGCAACGACCGCCCATGAAGGCATGCGCCTGTGGTGGCATGAGGGCGAGATTCCGGTGGCTGTCATGGAGCGCAGCCCGGGGCAGAAAGGCTGGCTCTTCGACAAGGCCGGTACGCTGAGCATCGACTGGCTGCATGTGGATCATCGCGGCCTGCCGATGATGCGATCCGACGCGGAAGGGCGCATTGTCTGGCAGCAGCAGTATGGGCCTTTCGGCGAGCCTGAGGCATCAGATGGGCCGGTGGCATTCCGGGACGCTTCTGGATGGATGTTTGGTGTTGACCCCATGCTGCGTTTCCCCGGTCAGTGGACGGATGCGGCAACCGGTCTCTACTACAACATGCGCCGGGACTATGACTCCAGGCTGGGACGCTACGTGTCACCGGACCCGCTGGGCCTGCGTGCGGGGCCCAACCCG
Organism: uncultured Lautropia sp.; assembly: GCA_938046755.1. Lineage (GTDB taxonomy): Bacteria > Pseudomonadota > Gammaproteobacteria > Burkholderiales > Burkholderiaceae_E > Lautropia. The sequence goes on from CALIXC010000233.1 coordinate 4,139, forward strand.
TACCTGTACGTGGATGCCGATCCGATGCGCAACGTGGACCCGACGGGCCTGATGCTGTTTGCCTTTGACGGGACTTACAACGCGCCGGACAAGCCGACGAATATCTGGCACTTCTACCAGGCCTACGATGCGCAGGCCAACGGGCCGGGAGGCGATGTACTTCGGCCCTACCTGGAGGGTGTGGGCGTCAGCGAAGGAGAGCACGCAGCGTACGGCCGAACCACGGGCAGTGTCGAACGGAGTGGCTATGAGGCGATCGTTGCGGACGACTGGAAGGATAACGTCGACTATCAGGT
>CALIXC010000234.1 GCA_938046755.1 uncultured Lautropia sp.
GTCATGCGCCCGTGACGAGGATGCGACGGCCGTGAGGACTTGTTCAGAGGATCCCAAGGGATCCGAGCGTCGTTAGGCAGTCGTGCTGGTGATCGGCACCAGCAGCCAGATGGCCGCCACCAGCAGGGCAAAGCCGATCAGTTCAAGGCGGGCACGGACTCGGGGGGAGAATTGCATCATGCTTCTGTTTCCTCCGGGATGGGTGTCGCGTCTTCCTGGACGCTCTGGGCCAAGCCACGCGCAAAGGCGCTGGCGCTGGGCTTGTCCACGTACACGCAGCGCTTGCCGGTGCGCTTGCAGTGATCCTTCACCAGCCAGTAGGCGCTGTGGCTGATGCAGCCCGCCTGGCAGATCACCAGGTCGGCGGCGGCCAGGCTGGCATCCAGCCGGTGCACGCTGTCTTCACGGCCACCATCGTGGTGGATGAAGCGACCGCCTTTTTTCTCGACGATGCGGCGGTAGATGGAGATCGCCGCATGGCGCCCACCCACGCACAGCACCGCGCGTGAATCCAGCTGCTCGGCCGTCACCTCACCCCGGGCAACAGTGGCCTGACGGGGGCAGCCGGTGGAAGCCGGTGCTGCCGGTACGCCGTCCACGGTCCTGGACTCGCTCGCCTCGTCCAGTACCGGAGCCGGCTGTTCGGGCGCGGCCAGGTTGCGGCGCATGTCGACGATGCGCTGCATCAGCTCCTGGTTGCGCTCGCTCAGCCAGCGTACTTGCTCGGACAGCTCGATGCGGCTGTCCAGGTCCTCGGCGTTGCGGCGCAGGGTTTCCAGCTCTTCCTGCAGCTGACGAATGGTGTTTTCCTTGCCGGCATTGTCGGCCCGCAGCCGCTGCAGCTCGCCATTGAGCGCCTCGGTCTCGGCCGCTTTTTCCACCTGCAGCTGCTGATAGCGCTGGCGGGCCTTCTCGATGTCCTGCTGGCAGCGCGCGTGTTCCTCGGCCAGCGACTGGTAGCGCTCGTCCTTGTCGCGCGAGGCGGCGCTGGCCTGATGCTGCAGCATGTGCACCTCGCGGTAGATCCGCTCCAGCGTGGCGGCATCGCAGCGCGGGTGTGTCATGCAGGCCCAGAGGCCGGCCGTGGCTTCGTTTCTGGCCACGAACTGCTGCCACTGTGCATGCAGTGCCTCGGCCGTCTTGATTGAGGCCAGCTTGCGGATGGCCATGGCGTAGCGCTGGTCCAGCTCCTTCTGCAGTAGCTCCGACAGCTCGCCGCGCCGGCGGCATTCGTTGACCGCGTTGACGTGCAGCTCATAGTCGTCCTCGGGCAGAGGAGTGTCCATCGTGCGGGCAGCCAGCTTGCGCAGCGTGTTCATTGACAGGCACAAGCCGACGATCGGACAGTGACAGTGTGCGGCCAGATCCCACAGCTTGCGACGACGTGACCCGTTGTCGGCCGGCAGCTTGGTGGGCTGGCGCATCGTCGGCTCGAAGTTGCTGATGTCCAGCGCGCCCTCGGTCGGATTCTTCAGGATGGCCAGGGTCGGCCGATCGCCCAGATAAAGTTCACGGTCCTGCATGGTGTGGTTCTTCTGGAAGGAAACGGGGGACCAAGGGGGGAGCGGCGGCGGGGAAGGGCGCGGTGAGCGGAAGTGCCCAATGAGACGCCCGATGAGACGGGGATGGGCCCGCCCTGCATGGCCGGCCCCATGCTCCGTGGTCAACTCGTCATAGTCTACTGCTACTCATTATCATTAGCAAACTTAATCCATTCACAGCACCTGGGGAAGCCGGGGATGTGGAAGGCGTGTGGGAGGGTTGGCGGGAAGGGGGACTGGAAGGGGGACGGGAGGGCTCGGATGTTGGCGTGGGAAGCGTGCTGGTAGTTGCGGTAGTGGGCGCGCGAAGAGGGCTGCTGGCGAGGCATGTGCAGGGAGAAGGGGGGGAGGGGCCCCAAAAAGGAAAGGGCCGCCTCGCACATGGCGATGGCGGCCCTTTTCTTGGTGCCCGCGTGCAGGTGCCCAGGATGGCACTTGGGAGAGCATCCCGGTCGTCCGTTTCGGCGCCGGTTGGCTGCCGAGACCGGTTCCTGCCAGGATCGGCTTCCTGTCGGCGCCGATCCTCGGTCAGGGACTGCCTCGATCGTTTCAGCCCTTCTTCTTGCCGAACGAGTCCTTCAGCGTCGTCACCCGGTTGAACACGGGCTTGTCGGCCGTGTGGTCGAAGCGGTCGGCCACGTAGTAGCCCTGACGCTCGAACTGGAACTGCTGCTCAGGCTTCGCTTCGCGGATCAGCGGTTCGGCATAGCCGATGCGCACGGTCTTCGACTCGGGGTTGATGTTCTCCAGCGGATCGCGTCCACCCGCATCCGGCTGGGCTTCCAGGAAGAGCGGCGCAAAGATGCGCAGCTCGACCGGCACGGCATCGCTGGCCGACACCCAGTGGATGTTGCCCTTGACCTTGACGCTGTCGGCGCCGGGCGTGCCCGAGCGAGTATCGGGCAGATACTCGCAGCGCACCTGCAGGATCTCGCCGTTGGCGTCACGGTCCACGCCGGTACAGCGCACCACGAAGCCATGGCGCAGGCGCACCATCTGGCCCGGGGTCATCCGGAAGAAGCCCTTGGGCGGGTTCTCGGCGAAGTCCTCGCGCTCGATCCACAGTTCGCGGCTCAGCTCGAAGCGACGCATGCCGCGTTCAGGGTGATGCGGATGACGGGGCGCCTCGCAGAGGATTCGCTCGGCCGGGTCCATGTTCTCGATCACCAGGCGGATGGGATCCGTGACGACATGGAGTCGGTCGACCTCGGGGTCGAGCACTTCGCGCACCGTCTGCTCCAGCACCGCCATCTCGATCAGCTGGCTGGCCTTGGAGATGCCGGCGCGTTCGCAGAACAGCCGGATGGCGGCCGGAGGAAAGCCGCGCCGGCGCAGACCAGCGATCGTCGTCATCCGTGGATCGTCCCAGCCCGACACGATGCCTTGGTCCACCAGCGCCTTCAGCTTGCGCTTGCTGGTGATGGTGTAGGTCAGGTTCATCCGGGCGAACTCGATCTGCCGTGGCAGCGGTTCGTCCAGCATTCCCGTTTCCGCCACGCGGGCCAGCAGCCAGTCGTACAGCGGCCGGTGATCCTCGAACTCCAGCGTGCACAGCGAATGCGTGATCCGCTCCAGCGCATCTTCCAGCGGATGCGCGTAGTCGTACATCGGATAGATGGGCCAGGCGTCGCCGGTGCGGTGGTGGTGGGCCTTGCGGACCCGATACAGGATCGGGTCGCGCATGTTGATGTTGGGCGAGGCCATGTCGATCCGCGCCCGCAGCGCCATCGAGCCATCGGGGTGCTGGCCGGCACGCATTTCCTGGAACAGACGCAGATTCTCTTCCACGGAGCGGTCACGGAACGGCGAGTTGCGGCCCGGCTTGGTCAGCGTGCCCCGGTTCTCGCGGATCTGGTCGCCGGTCTGGCTGTCCACGTAGGCGTGGCCGGCCTCGATCAGCTTCAGCGCGATCTGGTAGAAGGTCTCGAAATAGTCGCTGGCGTAGTAGAGGTTGCTCTCGCCATCGGCAAAGGTCCAGTCGAAGCCCAGCCAGCGCACCGAATCGATGATCGCGTCGACGTACTCCTGGTTTTCCTTCTCGGGGTTGGTGTCGTCGAAGCGCAGGTGGCAGCGTCCGCCGTAGTCGGCCGCCAGCTCGAAGTTCAGACAGATCGACTTGGCGTGCCCGATGTGCAGGAAGCCGTTGGGCTCGGGCGGAAAGCGCGTGCGGATGCGCGCCGGATCCACCTGGCCTGCACGCTGGATGTCAGCCGTGCCGGGCTTGCCCGCCCAGGTGCGTCCCGCCAGCTTCTGGCTGGCCAGATCGGCATCGATGGCCTGGCGGATGAAGTTGCTGACCGTGGCGGAGTTGGCCTCGGCTGGGCGGCCGCTGGCTGCGCCGGTGTCGGCAGGGCGGCCGGCAGCCGCCCCGGAAGCATCGGATGTCTTCATTGAATGCGTGCGCCGATCTTTTTCAGACACCCAGGAGTTCGACATCGAACAGCAGCGTGGCGTTGGGCGGAATCACGCCGCCAGCACCGCGGGCCCCATAGCCCATGGCCGCCGGGATCAGTAGCCGGCGCTTGCCGCCAACCTTCATGCCGGCCACGCCCTCGTCCCAGCCACGGATCACTTCGCCCGCGCCCAGCGTAAAGACGAACGGCTGGTTGCGGTCACGGCTGGAGTCGAACTTGCGGCCGGCGCGACCGCCTTCGGCGGAGGCGGGATCGGCTTCCCACAGCCAGCCGGTGTAGTGCACCTTCACGCGCTTGCCGGGTACGGCCTCGTCGCCCGTGCCGACTTCGATGTCCTGGATGCCCAGGCCGTTTGCCTTGATGTCGAAACTCATTGTTCTGGCCCCTGTTCTGACTGACAAAGGGAGGGCCAGCACGGCCTTCCCGAAGGTCCAGAAGATAGCACGCCGGGCGCCGCCCCGGAGGGGTTCCGTAGGGCGG
>CALIXC010000235.1 GCA_938046755.1 uncultured Lautropia sp.
GGCATCTACGCCGCCGACCGCCTGCCTGTGGAGCGCCTGCGCCAGCAGGTACCGGCCCTGGTACCGGCCGACGACGTGATCACCAACCACATCCACGCCGACGACCTGGCCCGCATTGCCCGCACCGCCCTGCTGCGCGGCCCGCGCCAGCGCGTCATCAACGCCGTGGACGACAGCCAGATGACCCTGGGCGACTACCTGGACCAGGTGGCCGACCGCCTGGGCCTGCCCCGTCCCCCACGCCGCTCGCGCGCCGAACTGACCCGGACCCTGTCCGAAGTGCGGATGAGCTTCATGCGCGAATCCCGCCGGCTGGACACCCGCCGCCTGACGCGCGAGCTGCGCGTGCGGCTTCAGTGGCCGACAGTGGCGGAGTTTCTGGCCAGAGCGCCGCTCTGAGGCCCACCCGTCACTCGGAAACGCCCATTCACGCCGCCACTGTCTCGCCCCAGCCGCACCCTGGCAGGCCCGCATCCGACGGACTTGCCAAACGGCCCCGGTTTCGGGTTAGAATCGCAGGCTCAACACCAAGCCGGTGTAGCTCAGTTGGTAGAGCAGCGCATTCGTAATGCGAAGGTCGGGAGTTCGACTCTCTTCACCGGCACCAAATTCCAGAAGGCCACCCTCGCGGTGGCCTTTTGCTTTTCCGGCGCCACGTCTACCTTGCCAGGCCCTCTGCTGCCAGTCACGCAGGCGCACTGCTGCGCATGAGCGGCAAGGGATGCGGCCAGCCCTTCCTGCCTCGTCCGCGCTGCAGCCGAGCACGACGCAACCCTGAGCAACACTCGCCGCAGCTCTACAACACCTGCGCCCTCCTCCTCGGCCCTGAATCCATCGCACGACTTGAGATGGGTCGGTGCCCGTCATCCGTCATCCGTCATCCCATTATCAAATCAATCACAACTTAATATTCGCAACGGCCATCCATTCACAACATATCAATCACACCTTAATATTCAAACTCGCCCCACCATAACATCGCGATCAATCACAACTCAATTTCCCTATCGATCATCAGTTAATAAATGAGATTTCCGCATATAACCCCCTCCATTTGATCCGGATCAACGGCCATGCCTTGAGCCGAAAATCCTCCTGAACTATGATCGACAGGCTTTCACCGTCGAAATTACAGGGAGAGATAATGCGAAGGATTCCGGAACTGGTATGCCCTGCGGGCAACCTGCCTGCCCTGAAGACGGCGGTGGACAATGGCGCGGACACGGTCTACATGGGGCTGAAGGACGCCACCAACGCGCGCAATTTCCCGGGGCTCAATTTCGACATGAAATCCGCCCAGGAAGGCGTGGCCTATGCCCATGCGCGCGGTCGCCAGGTGCTCATGGCCATCAACACCTTTGCCCAGGCGGGCGAAGTGAAGCGCTGGCATGGCGCGGTCGATACCGCCGTGCTGCTGGGCGCCGACGCCATCATCGTGGCGGATCCGGCCATCATGGCCTATGCCCGTGATCGCCACCCCGACCTGCGGCTGCACATGTCGGTGCAGGGGTCGGCCACCAATTACGAGGCCATCAACCTCATGAAGGAGCTGTTCGGCATCCGTCGCGCCGTGCTGCCCCGCGTGCTCACCCTCAGCCAGGTCAAGCACGTCATTGAAAACACCGACGTGGAAATCGAGGTGTTCGGCTTTGGCAGCCTGTGCGTGATGGTGGAAGGCCGCTGCATCCTGTCCAGCTACGCCACGGGCGAATCGCCCAACATGCAGGGTGTGTGCTCGCCCGCCAAGGCCGTGCGTTGGGAACAGCTTCCCGACCGCATGGATGTGCGGCTCAACCACGTCCTCATTGACCGCTACAACCCGCAGGAACCGGCCGGCTACCCCACGCTGTGCAAGGGCCGCTTCGAGGTGAACGACGCCACGTATTACGCGCTGGAAGAGCCCACCAGCCTGAACGTGCTGGAAATGCTGCCCGATCTCATCGGCATCGGCGTGGCCGCCATCAAGGTGGAAGGCCGCCAGCGCAGCCCCACCTACACCGCCCAGGTCACCCACACCCTGCGCAAGGCGCTGGATGCTGCCGCGGCCGACCCGTCGCACTTCCGGGTCGATCCGGTCTGGAACAAGATCCTGGGCAAGGTATCCGAAGGACACCAGACCACCCTGGGCGCCTACAACCGGCCGTGGAAATGAGGAGACAGGCACGATGAGCGAACCGATTCAATCCCGGAACCCGATCCGGCTGTCGCTGGGTCCCATCCAGTTCTTCTGGCAGAAGGAAACGCTGCTGGAGTTCTATGTTTCCATGCTGGATGCCCCGGTGGACACCATCTATCTGAGTGAAGTCGTGTGCTCGCGCCGCCAGAAGATGCGCTTTGCCGACTGGTATGGCCTGGCCGAGAACCTGGCCGACAGCGGCAAGGAAGTCATCCTGTCGTCACAGGTGCTGCTGGAAAGCGAGACCGACCTGCGGCGGCTGCGCAAGATCACCGGACAGGACCGCTTCAAGGTCGAGGCCAACGACATGGGCGCGGTGCGGCTGGCCCGCCAGCACGGCATCCCCTTCGTGGCCGGCGCCAGCCTCAACATCTACAACGAGACCACGCTGGGCGTGTTCCGCGAGCTGGGCGCGTTCCGCTGGGTGCCTCCCACCGAACTCAGCCACGACAAGCTGGCCACCATCCTGGCGGCCACCGAAGGCATCGAGACCGAACTGTTCGGCTGGGGCCGCATGCCGCTGGCCTACTCGTCGCGCTGCTTCACCGCCCGCCACTACAACCTCAACAAGGACCACTGCGAATTCCGCTGCCTGGACCATGAAGACGGCCTGGTGCTGAGGACCCGCGAGGGCAAGCCGTTCCTCACCATCAACGGCATCCAGACCATGTCCTACGGCAGCCAGACCCTGCTGCCGCACCACCAGGAACTGCAAGCCATGGGCGTGAGCCTGCTGCGGCTCTCGCCCCAGCTGCACGACATGCCCGAGATCATCCGCCTGCACCGCGACGTGCTGGACGGCAAGGCCACCTGGGCCGACGTGCAGCCCGAACTCACCCGCCTGGCCGTGGGCACGCCCGTGGACGGCTACTGGCGCGGACTGCCCGGCATCGAGGCCCTGAAGGAGGAAAGCCATGCCCTTGCCTGAAATCATCGCCCCCGCCTGGGTGAGCCGCATGGTGGCCCACCTGCCCGGCCGGCCGCCGCGCCTTGCCCTGGTGCTGGCGCTGAACGCCATGCTGAAGAAAGGCCTGCTGCCCGCCGACATGAGCCTCTTTGCCGACAGGAAGTTCGAGATCGACGTGCTGGACGCCGGCATCAAGGTGCGCTTTGGCGCCGACGACCAGAAGTTTCTGGATCAGGACTACGAAGGCGCCCCCGACCTGCGACTGGCCGCCAACGGCATCGACTTCCTGCGCATGATGATGCGCGAGGAAGACCCCGACACCCTGTTCTTCAACCGCAAGCTGCGCATCGAGGGTGACACCGAACTGGGGCTCATCACCAAGAACCTGCTGGACAGCGTGGACTGGCCGTTCAGCCAGTGGCTGCTGAAACGGGGCATGTCGGCGTGAGCTGAAGAGCAGTTCGGTGTCTCCAGCCTGCCGGAACCCGGACGTGATGTCCGGCTGAATGCCAGCTATCGGTTCTGAGGTGTTGTTCGATAGCTGAATGGCTTGCCATCTGACATGAGAAAAAGCCCCTTCGGGGGCTTTTTCTTTGCACAATGACGGCACATGAATGGACGATGGAAAAGTGACTCCCAGAATAAGCAAACCTGAATTGGTTGTGTCCGTGATACTACTGAGTGCTTGCTGATCTTGTTGGGCAGCACGCTGGTACTGAGCCTGTTCCAACCCGTTCGTGAAGAAGCCGTGCACTTGAGTGGCAACATAAAATATTATCCGCCAGCACGCCCGGCCTTTTTCGGACTGGAACATGGCGGACGGAGCTATTCCGTGAACGCCCCCCGTTTCATTGACGAGCAAGGAAACAAGTTTCTCGACAAACATCGCCCGGAAAAGATCATCAGCATTGAAGGCATCCGTTTTTATACGCCATTGCATTACAAAGGCACTTTACAGCGCCTGGCGATAAGAAGGATTGAATTTCTGGAAGACGGGAAACAGCAAGTAGTTGTTGTACCGCCCGAACAATTCTCTGTGGCATTGAGATACTGGCGAACTGAGACCTGGCTTGAACGTCTTTTCTGCTATGGCCTGTACCTGATCGCTTGCGGCTGGTTGTATGTGTTTTATCGGAAAGAGAACAGACGGGGGATCAAGAAGGGGTGAAGCCTTATCCGGTGCCTCCCAGTAACCCGGAGAGCTGTAGCCGACGATCCGGTGTCTCTGGCCTGCCTAAGCCGGGTGAGGTTTGGCTGAATGTCGGCTATTGGTTCTGAGGTGGATCGGCAGTCTGTCTGGATTGTAGCTTGAAATTAGGAAAGGCCCCTGACGGGGCCTTTCTTTTGGGTGAATATGTCGCATGAAAACTACGGAGCTTCTCAGACCCACGAACGCCACCATTCACTTCAAAGCCAAGCTGCTACGATAGCCAAAAGAATCAACACAGACACTCGGAAGATCATGGCCAGGTTCGGATCAGTAGACTTTGATGAACGTATCCTCAACGCCATCAGGGATGACAAGCTGGTCATCTTCGCCGGCGCAGGTGTCTCCATGGGAAGTCCATCAAACCTCCCCAGCTTCTGGAAACTGGCAAAAGATATCGCATCAGGAACGGGCCTCGAGCCGACAGAGCCTCTGGATCGCTTCCTTGGAACGCTAAACAACAAAGGGATAGACGTACATCAACGTGCTATAGAACCGTTATCCCCTGAAGGAAGCAAGCCCAACGATCTTCATCGAAACATCATCAAGCTATTTCGTGACTCCAAAAGAACAAGACTTATCACCACCAACTTTGACCTGCTATTCGAAGAAGCCTACAAGGAGCTACAAAACGACGATAGCTTCTCGGAAGCCCCCAACATATACAGAGCCCCAGCCCTACCCCAAGGCTACGACTTCAACGGCATCGTATATGTACATGGGGCATTACCCCAACTGAG
>CALIXC010000236.1 GCA_938046755.1 uncultured Lautropia sp.
TACCGCCGGGTGCTGGACCACTTCGATGCCGTCAAAATCGCCCTGACGGCCACACCCGCCAAGCACACGACGGAAATCTTCGGGGTACCAATCTACGAGTATTCGTACCGCAAGGCAGTGGCGGACGGTTTTCTGGTGGATCATGAACCCCCCATCCGCTACCTCACCCAGCTAAACCAGCACGGCATCCACTTCCAGTCCGGCGAGGATATCGAGTATCTGGATACCGGCACGGGCCAGATCGAGCGGGCCAAATTGGCGGACGAGCTGGATTTCGACGTGGCAACCTTCAATCGCCGTGTGCTTAACGAGAACTTCAATCGCGTCATCTGTCAGGCACTGGCCGAGGACATCCCCTTGCCTTCCGACGAGAAGACGCTGATCTTCTGCGTGAACGACCGGCATGCCGACACCGTGAAGCGCCTGCTGAACGAAGCCTACAAGGCCAGATACGGCACAAGCTTTCGCCAGACATGGATCGAGAAGATCACGGGACGTGCCGAAAAGCCCGAAAAGCTAATCCGCCGGTTCAAGAACGAAGCAGATCCCACCATCGCCATCACGGTGGACCTGCTGACGACAGGCATCGACGTGCCCACCATCTGCAATCTGGTCTTCCTGCGCAAGGTGAAATCCCGCATCCTGTACGAGCAGATGCTGGGACGGGCAACCCGCCTGTGTCCCGAGATCGGCAAGGAGGTGTTCCGCATCCATGATGCGGTGGACCTGTATGCCACGCTGCAAAGCGTGACCGACATGCAGCCGCTGGTGAAGGATCCTGCCGTCTCCCTTGAAAGGCTGGCTGCAGAACTGATGGTCTCTGCCTCCGATCCAGCCTTTGCTGCAGCCGGATCCGCTATCCAGGAGCATCAGCGGGATATAGCCCAGCAGTTCATCCAGAAGACCGGGCGTCTGATGACGCGCGTGTCCCAGCTCGTCCGGCGCCTGCCTGGCCTGAAGCCCCCACTGGACGACTTGGGGAGACTGATCGGCATGCGACCTGCAGATCTGCCCAGCCACCTGCGCGAACTGCTGCGCTCTGACGCCGGCACTGCAGCCGTCACCGGCTACCTGCGCGCCCATCCACAGCTGGCCCCTGCCCTGGCAAGTCTTCAGAAAGCCACTGCAGGAGGCAGCCCGCTTGTCACCCTGTCCAGCCATAAGGATCAGCTCCACGAGCGAGCACAGGATTACGGCGGCTACACACGGCCGGAAGACTATCTGGACGCCTTCAGCCGCTTTATCCGTGAGCAGATCAATCAGTCCGCGGCACTCGATGTCATCATCCACCGCCCCCGTGACATGACACGGGCACAACTGCGCGAAGTGACGCTGCTGCTGGATCAGCACCGGTTTGGCATGGCCTCCCTACAGAAGGCCTGGAGCCAGCACAGCGACCTGGACATGGCTGCAGGCATCGTCGCCTACATCCGACAGGCCGCACTGGGCGAGGCCATCATTCCCTTCCGGGATCGGGTGGACCAGGCCATGACGCACGTCTACGCCCTGCGTCGCTGGACCCCGAACCAGCGCACATGGCTGGAGCGCATCGCCAAGCAGCTGAAGGCGAACATGCAGGCGGTGGTAGATGCCGAGTTTCTGCAGGATGTTTCCGGCCGGGCAGGCGGCACCGAGCGGTTGAACGGAATTCTGGAAGACCAACTGGAAACCGTGCGGGACACGCTGGCCAGCCACCTGTGGGGCGATACGGCATAATTTCAGTCCCTGCTGAAGCCAATCAGCCCCCTATCCTTCCGGGGCGCAGCCGTCTACGCCCTTGCGCTCCCCTCTTCTCTCCCACCAATCATGACCGACAACCCGATCGTCGCCCGGCTATGGGCCCAGTGCGACATCCTTCGTGATGACGGCATCAACTACAGCGACTACGTGACGGAGCTGGTGCTGCTCTTGTTCCTGAAAATGGAGCATGAGCTGAAGGAAGAGGACGGACTGCTGCCCGAGGATGCCCGCTGGGGGCGCCTGCTGGGACTGGACGGCATGGAACTGCGAGATACCTACCAGGACATGCTGCTACGGCTTTCCCGCATCAAGGAAAAACGCATTGCCGCCATCTATGCTGACGCGCAGAGCCGCATCAGGGAGCCCCGGCACCTGAAGGCGCTCATCACCAACCTGGATGGCATTCAGTGGTTTGACGAGAACCGCGATGGGCTGGGCGACCTGTACGAAGGCCTGCTGGAGAAGAACGCTTCCGAAACCAAGAGTGGCGCCGGCCAGTACTTCACCCCGCGCCCACTCATCGAGGCCATCATCGACGTGGTGCAGCCGCAGGCCGGTGAAGTGATCCAGGACCCGGCCGCCGGTACGGCCGGCTTTCTGATTGCCGCTGACCGCTACATCCGCAACCGCACCGACGACCTGTTCGACCTCAGTCGAGAGAAGCAGAAGTTCCAGAGAGAACAGGCCTTCGTGGGCATGGAGCTGGTGGCCTCCACCCGCCGGCTGGCTCTGATGAACTGCATGCTGCACGACATCTTTGGCACCGGTGAAGGCGCCGTGCGGCTGGGAAACACGCTGGGCCCGCAGGGCAAGACCTTAAAGAATGCCGACGTGATCCTGAGCAACCCGCCCTTTGGCAGCGCCAAGGGTGGCGGCGGTGCCACGCGGGACGATTTCACCTTCAAGACCAGCAACAAGCAACTACTCTTCGTGCAGCACTTCATCCGCAGCCTGAAGGATGGCGGCCGCGCCGCGGTGGTGCTCCCCGACAACGTGTTGTTCGAGTCCGGCATCGGCACCGACATCCGCCAGGACCTGATGAAGAAGTGCCGGCTGCACACCATCCTGCGGCTGCCCACCGGCATCTTCTACGCCCAGGGCGTGAAGACCAACGTGCTGTTCTTTGAAAAGATCAGCAACACGCCCCGAGAAGACGGCAAGGACCACACCGATACGGTCTGGGTCTACGACGCCCGCACCAACGCCCCCAAG
>CALIXC010000237.1 GCA_938046755.1 uncultured Lautropia sp.
CCTCCTTGTGCGCCTTCTTGGCAATCTGCGCGGCCTTGTCATAGCCGATGTGCGGGTTCAGCGCCGTCACCAGCATCAGCGACTGCTCCATCAGCTGGTTGATGCGCGCACGGTTGGGCTCGATGCCGGCGGCGCAGTTGTCGTTGAAGCTACGGGCACCATCAGCCAGCAGCCTGACCGATTGCAGCAGGTTGTGCACGATCATCGGCCGATAGACGTTCAGCTCGAAGTTGCCGCTGGCGCCACCGATATTGACCGCCACATCGTTGCCGAAGACCTGCGCACAGACCATGGTCAACGCTTCGCACTGCGTGGGATTGACCTTGCCCGGCATAATCGAACTGCCCGGCTCGTTCTCGGGGATGGTGATCTCGCCCAGACCCGAACGCGGGCCGCTGGCCAGCCAGCGCACGTCGTTGGCCAGCTTGAAGAGCGAAGCGGCGATGGTCTTGAGCACGCCGTGGGTGGCCACCTGGGCATCAGCGGCAGCCAGCGCCTCGAACTTGCTGGGCGCAGTCTTGAAAGGCACCCCGGTCAGGCGGGCGATCTCGGCCGCCACCTTCACGGCAAACTCGGGATGGGCATTAAGACCCGTGCCCACGGCAGTACCGCCCTGGGCCAGCTCCTGCAGGTGCGGCAGCGCGTCTTCCAGGTGCTTCAGGCCATGCTCCAGCTGGGCCACGTAGCCCGAGAACTCCTGTCCCAGCGTAAGCGGCGTGGCGTCCTGCAGGTGGGTACGGCCGATCTTGACGATGTCCTTGAAGGCCTCGGACTTGGCCTTGAGGGTGTCGCGCAGCTGCTTCAGCGACGGGATGAGGTTTTTGTGGATAGCCACGGCCACAGCCACGTTCATAGCCGTGGGGAACACGTCGTTGGAAGACTGACCCCGGTTCACGTCGTCATTGGGGTGGATCTTGCGCGATTCACCGCGCTCGCCGCCCATCAGCTCGCTGCCGCGGTTGGCCAGAACCTCGTTGAGGTTCATGTTGGTCTGGGTGCCCGAACCGGTCTGCCAGACGGCCAGCGGGAATTCACCATCATGCTTGCCGGCCAGCACCTCGTCGGCAGCCGTCTCGATGGCCTTGGCCTTGTCGGCTGCCAGTTGCCCCAGTCCAGCGTTGACCGTGGCGGCCGCACGCTTGACGGTGGCCAGCGCCCGGATCAGCTCAGGCGACTGCTTCTCGGTGGAAATCCTGAAGTTCTGCAGCGAACGCTGTGTCTGCGCGCCCCACAGGCGATCGGCAGGAACGGCGATCTCGCCAAAGGTGTCGCGCTCCATGCGCACGGATCCGGTCATGGGAATCTCCTCGGTTCATTGGAAGTAACCGTAACTATAGCGTGTTACGGTCATCCGTTGCCGAGATAGTTCCCGGAGTCCGTCGGGAAGCCAACATGCCCTGCAAGCGGGGCTGGCAGAAGGTCAGCGCGGCAGGCCGATGATGTCCTCGATGGCAAAGGCTGGGCGTGAATCCATCCAGTTCTTCACGACGAACGACAGGGGTCTGTCCCCCCATCCCATGGCCAGGCCAAAGGCGCAAATCTGCTCGAACGTGAACTGGGAGCCGACGATGGCGGCGGGTTCGTCGGGCAGGACGGGCGTTTGCGTGATCTCTGGCATGATCGGATCGGGCAGGCTCGGACCTGGCGGCAGTTGGGAACGGGGGCAAGCCTACGGGCCCTTCGACCCCGTCCCAAGCACGCATGCCGCTGCCGGTCCACCCCGCCAGACTGGCGGCAAAGCCGAGACACAGAGACGACATCGACGGATGGCCCGGCGTGGCATCCATGCCTCATGCCACCCTCAGGCAGGCCCGAACACGCCTTTCCGACGCCGGATGCGGGGGCAGATGATCACCACCCAAACCTGAATGCCCTCTCCCAGGCCTGCGTCATGCCGAACGCCGCCCGATGGCCATGACACCGGGAACCGGATGCAGGCCCCGGGAATGTCGCGGATGGAATATCAGGCGCGGCCGCCCGGATACGGACCATGGCATGGTACCGGCCGATGCTGCCTTGCCGCACAGTTCGCCACCCATCGGCGATCATCAGCCGCACATCTTCGCCGGACTGCACCCATACGGGCTGCAGCGCAGAATGTGCCCATGGATTTCTTTCTCTCCTGAGCTTGGATTAGCGGGTCAGCCTACCCTGGATGACCCGCTTTTTTTGCTCATTCGGCCGGCAGATTGACGGTCACGGTCTTACCGTTGACGCCGGGGAAATCGTCAAACAGCGCATCGATCATGGCGGGCATCTGCGGTGCGACGGCAGCGGATTCGCTGCGAGTGACTAGCGTGGATTCATAGACACGCTCGCCGGGAATCGGCCCGCCCGGCGCCGGCCCACCCGAAGCCGCCCTTACCCGGTCGATCTGGACCTGGAGGCGGTGGCGGTACTGAATGTTCTCGGACGTGCCGCCGATGGGAACGCCCAGACCCACGCCCCACCCCGTGCGATAACCACCCCCCAGTCCTAGGGAAACGCTACTAGACGAGGTTCTCCCGGTAACGTTGCCACCGTCGGCCCGATATTCGAAACGCACGACCAGTTCGGCCGCATGCAGGTCGGACACCGGAACCAGCCCCTGCCTGCGCAGGGCCTCGCGGACCCGCAGGGAATAATCGGCATATTCCAGGCTCTCGGCCTGCCCTGGAAGCGGCTGCACGATGAAGCGCCGCCCCGCCCAGGCATCCGCGCCGGAATCCTGACGATTGAAGGTTGTGATCTGGGCCGGCGTGGTGCTGGCACACCCGACCACCAGAGCCGTCAGGCCCAGCATGGCTGCCGCCAGCATGCGGCGCGGCCGGTGCCATGACGGTCGCTTCATGTCGAATGTCATCATGGGCAGATGATCCTCGTCGATATGTCGTTCCTGCCCGCATGCCTGGCCCGGATCGCCCAGCCGGGCAGAGTCCATCAGGACTCTTCGTGGACGCGGAATTCCTCGATGTCATGGCCGGCCTCAACATGAGCGCGCAGCCAGTTGGGCTGCTTGCCCCGACCGGTCCAGGTGTTGCCTTCGTCGTCACGGTAGCGGATGGGAACCGGCTTGCGGGATACGGAACCCACCGGACGACCACGACGGGGACAAGCACTGCCTTCCTCGGATGCGCCACCCAGGCGCCCACCGGCGGGCCGACGGCCGCGACGGATGACTGCACCATTGGCCGAGAACAGGTCGTCGGGCGTCAGTTCATAATCGACGATGGCCTGTCGGATCTGGGCGATGATGCCCTTTCTTTCCCGATTCTTGATGGCATCTGCCTGCTTCTGGAGCTTGGCGATTTTCCGGTTGAGGTCGATCAGTGAGGCCATTGTGGTAAAAATTCCTGAAAAAGTATGAACGCCCAATGTGACGTTGCAGTAAAGAAGAATACGCGATTTTTGCCCGCTTGCGAACCAAGAAAAGAAAAAATCGATGAAATCCCTTGGCCGAGAATGACCATCGTATCTTTCTGGAAATGGCTTCGGGAGATATCAGCGCAGCATCCGGCAATGCGTGGACAAAATATCGGCGCGAAGAATGCCAGAGACACACGCTGACCCGCCATGATTTCCCAACAAGGACCCCGGCCACGCAGGGGTCCTTCTGAGTCAGTCCCTTGAGCCGTTCCGAGGACTCCAGGGATACCAGAACCCGCACAGAAAGGTAGGTCATGCCAACGACGGTGGATGATGGCAAGAGATGTGAGATGGCAAGCAGACGCGGCAAATGCCGGCTCTGCCGCAGGCAGCAAAAAGAGAAACCCGCCAGGAGGCGGATGCCACTGGGGACGGGACGCCACGGAAGCAGGCGCCCCCGAGAGATGGGGCGGCCCGACAAGAAGGGAGTGGTAGGCCGTGTTGGGCTCGAACCAACGACCAAAGGATTATGCGTACCACTTCGGCTTTCGCCGCCCGTTTCCGGTTCGTGGTCTGGACTCTGTCTTGCCTTTCGGCCTTCCCGTCGAGTCTCTACACGTTCTCCGGCAATCCGGAGCTTCGCTCGGCATTGGCACGGCACCGAAGACGGCACCAGAGCGTTTACCGAATTTGAGAAGTTCTACCTCGGGGCAGCATGCACTACCCCGGGCAACCCATGTGGCGTTTCCCATGAACGGAACCGGAGAACACACGGCATGCCATGTGCAACCCGGGCGCCGGACGAAGGGAAATGCCCGCCAAGTCCTCTGCTCTGACCAACTGAGCTAACGGCCCACGCAGTTGATTATGACATAGGTCCGGACCGTGTTGTTATTCTGCCAACCAACTCCATCCCTGATATGCTGCCGTCCCTTCAGGAAAAAGGCTGCAACGGGGCTTCTTCCTGACCGTCATTGACACCCGTCCCGGAAGCAAGACCGCCGGCCATCGATGACATGCGGCGCCGGGCCCTCGTGTGCATTGGCCTCCCTGATGCGACCCTCCCTGTCCGTCGCCGCTCACTGCCTCAACCTTCCCGTTCCATCCGCCCAAGCCCATGCCTCAACCGCTGGAACAACGTCTCGCTACCGAACTGTCGATCAGACCTCAGCAGGTGCTGGCCACCATCGCCCTGCTGGACGAAGGGGCTACCGTGCCGTTCATCGCCCGCTACCGCAAGGAAGTCACCGGCAACCTGGACGACACGCAGCTGCGCCACCTGTCCGAACGCCTGATCTATCTGCGCGAGCTGGACGCCCGCCGCCAGGCCATCCTGGACTCGATCACCGAACAAGGCAAGCTCACGCCCGAGCTGGCCGCACGCATCGACGAGGCCGACAGCAAGCAGCGACTGGAGGATCTGTACGCCCCCTACAAGCCCAAGCGTCGCACCAAGGCACAGATCGCCCGCGAAGCCGGACTGGAACCGCTGGCAGATGCGCTGCTGGCCAACCCCATGCTGGTGCCCGAGACCGAGGCAGCCGCCTATCTGAAACCCGCCTTCACCACGCCCGATGGCGACAATCCGGGCGTGGCCGATGCCAAGGCAGCGCTGGACGGTGCACGGCAGATCCTAATGGAGCGCTTTGCCGAAGATGCGGACCTAGTGGGCCGCCTGCGCGAGTACCTGCAGGAAAAGGCGGTGCTCATTTCCAAGGTGGCCGCCGACAAATCGGAAAGCGGTGCCAAGTTTGCCGATTATTTCGATTACCAGGAACCGCTTTCCGAGATTCCCTCGCACCGGGCGCTGGCGCTGCTGCGCGGCCGCCGCGAAGAGGTGCTGACGCTGACGCTGAAACTGCCCGACGAGGTGGATGGCGTGGAAGGCCCGAGCTGGTGCGAGCGCACCATTGCCACCCGGGTAGGCATTGCCGACCAGAAGCGCCCGGCCGATCCGTGGCTGCTGCAGACAGTGCGCTGGACCTGGCAAATCAAGCTGGGCTGGCAGATCGAGGGCGAACTGATCAACCTCCTGCGAGAGAAGGCCGAGGAAGAAGCCATCCGCGTCTTCGGTCTGAACGTGAAGGATCTGCTGCTGGCGGCACCGGCCGGACGGCGGGTCACAATGGGTCTGGACCCCGGCGTGCGCACCGGGGTGAAGGTGGCGGTGGTGGACGACACCGGCAAGCTTCTGGAGACGGCCACCATCTACCCGCACCAGCCGCGCAACGACTGGACCGGTTCGCTGGCCACGCTGGCCCGACTGTGCGCTGCCCACAAGGTGGCGCTGGTGGCCATCGGCAACGGAACCGCCTCGCGCGAGACGGACAAGCTGGTGGCCGACCTGATGCGTGCCCAGCCGCAGCTGCATCTGACCAAGGCTGTGGTCTCCGAGGCCGGCGCCTCGGTATACTCGGCGTCGGAGCTGGCAGCGCAGGAGTTCCCGGCGCTGGACGTGAGTCTGCGGGGCGCGGTCTCCATCGCCCGTCGCCTGCAGGATCCGCTGGCCGAGCTGGTCAAGATCGAGCCCAAGGCCATCGGCGTGGGCCAGTACCAGCATGACGTGAGCCAGACCCGCCTGGCCAAGGCGCTGGACGGTGTGGTGGAGGATTGCGTCAACGGCGTGGGTGTGGACCTGAACACGGCCAGCGTGCCGCTGCTCACCCGCATTGCGGGTCTGGGGCCGTCACTGGCTGAGAACATCGTCCGCCACCGTGACCAGAACGGCCCCTTCCCCAACCGCAAGGCACTGCTGGACGTGACGCGCCTGGGCGCCAAGGCCTTCCAGCAATCGGCGGGCTTTCTGCGCATCCAGGGCGGCGACAACCCGCTGGATGCCTCCGCCGTCCACCCCGAGGCCTATCCCGTGGTGCAGAAGATGCTGGATGACCTGAAACTCGGCATCAGCGACGTGGTGGGCCAGCGCAGCGTCATCTCCCGCCTGGACCCAGCCCGCTACACCGACGAGAAGTTCGGCCTGCCGACCATCCAGGACATCCTGAAGGAGCTGGAGAAGCCGGGCCGCGACCCCCGCCCCGAGTTCCGTACAGCCGCCTTCAAGGAAGGCGTGGACAAGCTGGAAGACCTGCGCCCC
This sequence comes from uncultured Lautropia sp., assembly GCA_938046755.1. GTDB lineage: Bacteria > Pseudomonadota > Gammaproteobacteria > Burkholderiales > Burkholderiaceae_E > Lautropia. The sequence continues at coordinate 6,440 of CALIXC010000237.1, forward strand.
GGCATGACGCTAGAAGGCGTGGTAACGAACGTGGCCAACTTCGGCGCCTTCGTCGACATCGGCGTGCACCAGGACGGTCTCGTTCACATGTCGGCGCTGTCAGACCGCTTCGTGAAGGA
>CALIXC010000238.1 GCA_938046755.1 uncultured Lautropia sp.
CGACGCGGCCCCTCGGGCGGCCTCGGCCCTGCCCTGCGCCGCCCGCTGCACCAGCGCCACGGCCTGCATCAGGTCAAAGGGCTTGGGCAGGTACTCGAAAGCACCGGCCTGGAAGGCCGAGACTGCGCTGTCCAGGTCCGAATAGGCGGTCATGATGATCACCGGCAGCGCAGGGCGTCGCTGGCGCACCTGATAGAGCAGCTCGATGCCGCTGGCTCCCGGCATGCGGATGTCCGACACCAGCACGGCCGGTTCGCTCACCGCCAGCGCTGCCAGCACCTCATCGACCTGGGCGAAGGTGCGTACCCCGAAGCCTGCACGTACCAGCGCACGCTCCAGCACCCAGCGGATCGAGTGATCGTCATCCACCACCCAGACCTCGCCGGCTGCCATCACCCCCGTCATGTCTCCGCCCGTTCGGACGGTCTGCCCCCCCTGCCCAGCTACACCAGCGGCAGCAGGATTCTGAAATCGGTCCATCCCGGTCGACTCTCGCATTCGATGCTTCCTCCATGGGCCTCGACGATGCCCTGCGCCACCGGCAGCCCCAGCCCGCTGCCTCCCTCGCGTCCGCTTACCAGCGGCAGGAACATCCGCTCCTGCATGGTGGGTGAAACACCCGGGCCGTCGTCGATCACGTCCAGTGCCAGGGCCAGCCGGTACCCCACGTGGGCAATCACCACCTGGCGCGCGACGCGCGTCCTGAGCAGAATGGTGCCGCGGCCCTGCATGGCCTGGGCGGCGTTGCGCACCAGATTCAGCAGCGCCTGCACCAGCTGCGCACGGTCAGCCTCCAGTTCCGGCAGGCTGGCGTCATAGTCGCGTTCGATGACGAGCCCTTCCGCGTACTCGGCCTGCACCAGACGGCGCACCTGCTCGCACACCTCGTGGATGTTGATGCGGGCCACCGCCCGCCGGCCGCTGCCCGGCGCCAGCAGGCGATCCACCAGCTGTTGCAGCCGGTCCACTTCCTGAATGATCACGCTCGTGTATTCGCGCACGGCGTCCGTCTCGGCATCGGCCTCCAGCAGCTGTGCTGCCCCGCGGATGCCCCCCAGCGGATTGCGGACCTCGTGCGCCAGCTGGCGCAGCATGGCACGACTGGCGCGCGCCGACTCGTGCAGTCTCGTCTCCCGGTCGATGCGTCGGCGCCGCTCGATCTCGTGCAGCTCGACAAGCAGCATGCCGCCCGTATCTTCCAGCACCACGGCCAGGCAATGCAGGGCCAATGGCGGCTGCCCGGGCCGCATCAGGGTGATGTCCACGCCCTGCTGCCCCCAGGCCTGGCTGCGCAGCTGGTCCAGGGGCGCATCCAGCGCCTGCAGGTCCGGCAGCAGCTCGCCCGGCGTGCAGCCGCGCATTCGCCGGGGCGTCATCGCCAGCAGCTGGCAGGCCGCCAGATTGGCAAACGCCACGCGGCCCTCGGCGTCCAGCACCAGCACGCCCGACCCCAGCAGGTCGAGCCCGGTCAGGTCGGGCAGAATGCGCCGGCCGCTGCCGTGGCGGGTCTGATCGGAGCCTTCGCCCGCACTGTCATCCATTGGCCCCTCCCCGGGAAAAGAACTCCCCGGGGAACAGGAATGCGGGAGCCCATCCCGGCCACCCTCTGACGGCGGCCTTCAGGGATGATGGGCCCGCAACCTTCCTGGAGAATCCCTCAGGGCAGCGAATCGATCTCGCGGCGGATGGAACTCACATTCTGCGCCGCCTGCGCCACTTCATCCTTCAGGCGATCCACCCGATCCAGATACTTCTGGTAATTGCGCTCGTCACCAAGCCGCTCGGGCGAACCGTCGTTGTACTCCTGCTTCAGCGCATCCAGCCGCGACTGCTCCTTCGCCAGCTCCTTTTCCAGGATCCGGCGACGGTCGGAATCACGTCCGCGCTGCTGGCTGTCGCTGACCCGTGCCGACTTGCTGCCCGAGCCTGCACCTGCCGGCAGCCTGGCAGCCGGCACACTGTTGATCGGCGGCAGATCCAGCTGCCGGCAGCCCTTGCCGGGCGCATTCTGGTAGAGCGGCGTGCCGTCGGGCCCGTCGCAGCGATAGACGGTGGTGGCCGATTGCGCCAGGGCCACGGGCGCCGATGCCATGCCCGCTCCCAGCAGGGCAGCCGCCAGCAGCAGCTGTCCTTTCATCACGACCGTGTGGCGCAGGCCGGCATCGTCGTGTGCTTTCATGTTCATGCAACAGTCCCCGGAAAAGATCCAGACACGCGCAGTCTACCGGCAAAGTGCACCCCTGCGGCCGCACGCATGCCACCGACACAACGCCGGCCGCACAGGCGGCATCAACCGTCTGCCGGCCGGGCGCCTTGCTCAGCAGCTGTAGTACATGTCGAACTCGATCGGGTGCGGCACCATCCGCAGACGCGTCACCTCCTCCATCTTCAGCGCGATGAAGGCATCGATCATGTCGTTGTCGAACACGCCGCCGCGGGTCAGGAACTCGCGGTCGCGGTCCAGTGCCTCCAGCGCCTGTTCCAGCGAATGGCAGACGGTCGGGATCTTCGCGTCTTCCTCGGGCGGCAGGTCGTAGAGGTTCTTCTCGGCCGGATCGCCCGGGTGGATGCGGTTCTGCACCCCGTCCAGGCCCGCCATCATCAGCGCGGCGAACGCCAGGTACGGGTTGGCCACCGGATCCGGGAAACGGGCCTCGATGCGGCGCGCCTTCGGGCTGTTCACGAACGGGATGCGGATCGAGGCCGAGCGGTTGCGGGCCGAATAGGCCAGCTTGACCGGCGCCTCGTAGTGCGGCACCAGCCGCTTGTACGAGTTGGTGCTGGGGTTGGTGATGGCATTCAGCGCGCGGGCGTGCTTGATGATGCCGCCGATGTAGAAGAGCGCGAAGTCCGACAGCCCCGCGTACTTGTCGCCGTTGAACAGGTTGGTGCCATCCTTCCAGATCGACATGTGCACGTGCATGCCCGAGCCGTTGTCCCCCACCAGTGGCTTCGGCATGAAGGTGGCCGTCTTGCCATAGGCGTGCGCCACGTTGTGGATCACGTACTTCATACGTTGCAGCCAGTCGGCGCGCTGCACCAGCGGCGCAAACTTCGTGCCGATCTCGCACTGGCCGGCGCCCGCCACCTCGTGGTGGTGCACTTCCACGGGCACGCCCATCTGCTCCATCAGCATGACCATTTCCGAGCGCATGTCCTGGAAGGAATCTACCGGCGGCACCGGCAGATAGCCGCCCTTCACGCCCGGGCGATGACCGCTGTTGAAGCCATTGAACTTCCTGTCGGAAGACCACGAGGCCTCTTCGGAATCGATGGCCACCATGCTGCCCGACATGTCCTGCTTCCAGGTCACGCTGTCAAAGATGAAAAACTCGGGCTCGGGTCCGAAATAGGCAATGTCACCGATACCCGATGACTGCAGGTAGGCCTCGGCCCGGCGGGCGATGGAACGCGGGTCGCGATCGTAGCCCTTGCCCTCGCCGGGCTCCACCACGTCGCAGGTCAGGATCAGCGTCGGCTCCTCGCGGAACGGATCCATCACCGCCGTGTCCGGATCGGGGATCAGCAGCATGTCGGAGGCCTGGACGCCGCGCCATCCACCCATCGACGATCCGTCGAAGGCTTGGCCGTCGGCGAAGCG
>CALIXC010000239.1 GCA_938046755.1 uncultured Lautropia sp.
TGGACGTGGGCTTGATGGCCAGCGACACGCGAATGTCCTGCCCGGTACTGATGCCCCCCAGGATGCCGCCTGCCTCGTTACCGACGAAGCCTTCAGGCGTGAGTTCATCACCGTGCTGCGAACCGCGCTGGGCCACCGCCCCAAAGCCCGCGCCGATCTCCACGCCCTTGACGGCATTGATGGCCATCATCGCGTGGGCAATGTCGGCATCCAGCCGATCATAGAGCGGCGCACCCCAGCCCACCGGCACACCACTGGCCTCGACCTCCACGCGCGCCCCGCACGAATCACCGTCGCGGCGCAGCTGGTCCATGTACGCCTCCAGCGCCGGCACCTTGTCCTGGTCGGCCACGAAGAACGGATTCTGGCCCACATCCTCCCAGCGGCGAAACGGCACGTCGATCTCGCCCAGCTGCGACAGATAGCCACGGATCCGGATGCCATAGTGTGCGTTCAGCCACTTGCGGGCTACCGCACCAGCCGCCACCAGCGGTGCCGTCAGCCGGGCCGACGAACGCCCGCCGCCACGATGGTCGCGCAGGCCGTACTTCTGGAAGTAGGTGTAGTCGGCATGGCCAGGCCGGAAGGTCTCGGCCAGGTTGCCATAGTCGCGACTGCGCGCATCCTGGTTGCGGATGACGAGCGCGATGGGCGTGCCGGTGGTGCGTCCCTCGAACACACCGGACAGGATCTCCACCGCATCGGGCTCCTGGCGCTGCGTGACGTGACGCGAGGTGCCGGGTCGCCGCCGGTCCAGCTCGGGCTGGATGTCGGCCACGTCCAGCGCCATGCCCGGCGGACAGCCGTCGATCACGCAGCCAATAGCCGGCCCGTGCGATTCACCGAAGGTCGTGACGGCAAACAGCCGCCCCAATGTGTTGCCTGCCATGCCTGTGTTACCTCCCTGCCTGCATAATCCGTCGTTCAGCCCGCCAGGTGCCGCCGCACCCGCGCCTCGATCTCTGCCACCGGCACCAGCGCCAGCATGGCGTCCACCGAGGGCGTCTGCTCCACACCAAAGACCATCAGCCGCAGCGGCACCGCCAGCTGGGGCATCTTCAGCCCGTGCGTCTTCAGCATCGCCTTCATCAGTGCGCCGATGGCGTCCCTGTCGCCGGCCGCCGCTGGCAGTCCGGCCAGGAAACCCGCCACGGCGGCCCGCACCGGCTCGGTCAGCCGCGCCGCCAGCGCTTCGCCCTCCAGCGCAGACGGCGCGAAGAAAAGCGCTACCCAGTCGGTAAGCACCACCCAGGTGGGCGAACGGTCCTTCAGCAGCGCGCACATCGCCGCCAGCACCTCGGCCGTCACCGGCTGACCGCCCAGCGTGGCCGGAATGCCCCGCGCCTGAAGACGACGCCCCACCTCGGCAGCCAGCTCGGCATCGGGCAGCGCCTTCAGGTAGTGCTGGTTCACCCAGCGAAACTTGTCGAAATCCAGCTGCGCCGGCGACACGGACAGGTGTGTGCCGTCGAACCACTGCACCAGCTGCTCGCGCGAGAAGATCTCGTCGTCGCCATGGCTCCAGCCCAGCCGCGCCAGGTAGTTGATGATGGCATCCGGCAGGTAACCATCCTCCTGGTACTGCAGCACCGACACCGCACCATGCCGCTTGGAGAGCTTCTGGCCGTCCGGCCCGTTGATCATCGGCAGATGGCCGTAGATGGGGGGCTCGGCGCCCAGCGCGCGCAGGATGTTGATCTGCCGCGGCGTGTTGTTGACGTGGTCGTCGCCGCGAATCACGTGCGTGATGCTCATGTCCAGATCGTCGACCACCACACAGAAGTTGTAGGTAGGCGTACCGTCCGATCGGGCAATCACCAGGTCGTCGAGCTCAGCATTGCCGATGCTGATGCGCCCCTTGACCATGTCGTCCCACACTACCACGCCATCATCCGGGTTGCGGAAACGCACCACCGGCTTCACGCCCGCCGGCGGCTGCTTGCCGGCTGTGTTCTCGGGCCGCCAGCGACCGTCATAGCGCGGCTTCTCGCCCCGGGCACGCTGCGCCTCGCGCATGGCCTCCAGTTCCTCGGGCGTGGCATAGCAGTAGTAGGCACGGCCATCGGCCAGCATCTCGTCCAGCAGCTGGCGATAGCGGTCCATCCGCTGCATCTGGTAGAACGGCCCCTCGTCGGCGTCCAGCCCCAGCCAGTCCAGTCCTTCCAGAATGGCGGCCACCGCCTCGGGCGTGGAACGCTCCACGTCCGTGTCTTCAATGCGCAGCACATAGTCGCCGCCATGATGCCTGGCAAAGGCCCAGGCATAGAGCGCCGTGCGCACGCCCCCGATATGCAGAAAGCCCGTCGGACTGGGGGCGAAGCGGGTGCGCACCCGGCCCGGCACGCGGGCAGAGGTGGCAAGTGCGGAAGCAGCAGCAGATGAAGCGTTGGCAGTCATGGAAGGACAGTGATGAAAAGCCGAAGAAGAATGGAGCCGATGGTAGAACAATTCACGCCTGTTACATTTTCGCTTTGATCAAACCAAATTTCCGGTTATACTGCTGATTTACCGGATGCGGTGCTTCGCAAGACACCTTTCCTTCCGGGCGGTTAGCTCAGTGGTAGAGCACTGCCTTCACACGGCAGGGGTCACTGGTTCGAACCCAGTATCGCCCACCAGATTCAAGAAAAGCAGCCTTGGCCCACGCCCTGGCTGCTTTTTTCATTATCTGCCCCGGCTTTCCCTGTTTCCGCACTGCATCCATCCTCCCCGTACCCGGCCGTCGGGCATTCTGCAACGCTCGCACGCCACCGGGCCGCCCCGTCGGCGCACGGCCCCCCACGCACGACATGACGACACACGCCGCCGCCCTACCCGCTCCGGACGCGGTCCTGCACTTCTGGTTCAAGGAAACCTACCCGAAACAGCATTTCGGCAAGGATCCGGCCTTCGATGCCACCATCCGCGACCGCTTCCTGACGCTGCATGCCCAGGCCGCCGCCGGCGAGCTGTGGTCGTGGCGCGCCACCCCGTCGGGCCGGCTGGCCGAAATCATCGTGCTGGACCAGTTCTCGCGCAACCTGTACCGAAACGACCCGCGTGCCTTCGCCCAGGACGGCATGGCGCTGGTCCTGGCCCAGGAAGCCGTCCGCCAGCGGGCCGACCAGACGCTTGAACCCGCGCAGCGGGCCTTCCTGTACATGCCCTACATGCACAGCGAATCGGCGCGTGTGCAGGTGGAATCCATCCGCCTCTTCGAGGCCAGCGAGCTGACGGGCAACATCCGCTTTGCCCACGCCCACAAGCGGATCATCGACCGCTTCGGCCGCTACCCACACCGCAATGCCGTATTGGGCCGCTCCTCCAGCGCCGAGGAACAGGCTTTCCTGCAGGAGCCCGGCAGCTCGTTCTGAGCGCCCAGCCTCCTGCGTCTACATCTTGTAGGTGGCCAGCACGATACTGGTCTCGGTGGCCTGCACGCCGGGAATGGCCCGGATCGTGCTGATCAGCCGGTCGAAGGCTTCCAGCGTGTCGAGCCGCAGCTCGGCCACCAGGTCCCAGCGGCCGTTGACCGAATGCAGCGTGACCACGCTGACATGGCCGCGTAGCTGGCGCATCACCGCCTCCTCGCGGTTGCTTTCCACCGCCAGGCTCATGATCGCGCGGATCTGATGCACTTCCTCCTCGGGCTTCAGGCGCAGCGTGTAACCCACGATCACCCCTTCCTGCTCCAGCCGGGAGATCCGGTTTTGCACCGTGGCGCGCGCCACCCGCAGCTTCTTGGCCAGCGCCACCACCGGCATCCGCGCATTCTCGCGCAGCAGCGCAATCAGCTGCCTGTCCAGGTCGTTCATCCTGTATTCCCGGCGGTCTCCCGCCTGTTGCCCATACTCATTACAACGCGCGACACGGCAAAACCGCCGACATGGTCGTTTTCGGAGTTCTGTCCGTTTCCCGCCATGTTGGCGTGGCTTTCCGGCCCCGCCATGCCCATCGGGATAACCCTGAATGTGCGGCGCAGCATTATCATTATGATTTATAAAACCTATCAGAATGACTTGATATGCACTGATTATGATAGATAAGTTTATTCAATATGGCAGCTCTCGCAGCAACAATCACGGCGTTGCGGGGAGCCTCCGAGAGGGCTTGTTCCAAGGATCCCCAAAAGTCTTAGAAGGACAGATAGACGCCACTCAGGCCAGAGCCCTTCTTGTAACGCCCCGTTCTCACGACTGCGCGCCGGCCTATCAGAAACCGACCGCACCCTAGAAGGAAATTGCCATGACCCGCTTCATCGACGTACCCACGATGTCGAAACTGGTTTACGACATCGGTGTGCCCCGCTTCATCGGCGAGCTGGCCGACACCATCCGCGACGACTTCCTGCACTGGCCCGAGTTCGACAAGTCCGCACGCGTGGCCAACCACTCCGACATTGGCGTGATCGAGCTGATGCCCGTCTCCAACGCCGAGCGCTACGCCTTCAAGTACGTCAACGGCCACCCCAGCAACACCCAGCGCGGCATGTACACCGTGATGGCCTTCGGCGTGCTGGCCGACGTGGACACCGGCTATCCGGTGCTGCTGTCGGAGCTGACCGTGGCCACCGCGCTGCGCACCTGTGCCACCTCGCTGATGGCGGCCCGTGCCCTGGCCCGTCCGGACTCGAAGCGCATGGCGCTGATCGGCAACGGCGCCCAGAGCGAATTCCAGGCGCTGGCCTTCCACACGCAGCTGGGTATCGAGGAGATCGCCGTCTATGACGTGGACCCCGATTCCACCGAGAAGCTGATCCGGAACCTGGCCGAGTACAGCGGCCTCAAGATCATCCGTGCCAGCTCGACCGCCGAGGCCGTCAAGGGCGCCGACATCGTCACCACCGTCACCGCCGACAAGGCCTACGCCACCATCATCACCCCCGACATGCTGGAGCCCGGCATGCACATCAACGGCGTGGGCGGCGACTGCCCCGGCAAGACCGAACTGCACGCCGACGTGCTGCGCGCCGGCCGCGTCTTCGTCGAGTACGAGCCGCAGAGCCGTATCGAGGGCGATATCCAGCAGCTGCCGGCCGACTTCCCGGTCGTGGACCTGTGGAGGGTGCTGGCCGGCACCGAGCAGGGCCGCCAGAACAGGGACCAGATCACCATCTTCGACTCGGTGGGCTTCGCGCTGGAAGACTATTCCACCCTGCGCTACGTCTACCAGCAGGCCCTGATGCGCGATGTCGGCGTCGACATCGAACTGGTGCCGGACGGTGACGATCCGAAGAACCTGTTCCGCTTCGTGCGCGGCGGCCGTGGCCGCGCCCAGATGCGCCGCGTGGCGTGATGATCAGCCAGGGGTGGAACATGGCCCACCCCGCCAAGGCAGGGTGCGGCACCGACCGCCCTGTGCACGGCCCCGCGTCATCGCACCCGGGGCGAGCCCACTGCCCATATCCCGAAAAACCCCGGGGAAAGCGGACAGTCCGGCCAAATACTGCGGTATTCTCTGGCCCGCTTGATCATGACCTTCATGACATAAGGACGCACGGCCATGAGCCAGAACCAGACCATCAACGAGACACCCATTCCCTTTCGCTACGCCGTGATCCCCATGCTGGTGATGATCATCATCATGGGCATCTGCGTCATCGTGCTCAAGGCCAGTCCGCACGTTCCGCTGCTCATCGGCACAGCCACCGCCGCCTTCATCGCCTCCCGCTTCGACTACACGTGGAACTTCATCGAGGAGGCCTGCTACGCTGGCATCAAGATGGCGCTGCCCGCCATCCTCATCATCATCATGATCGGCCTGACCATCGGCAGCTGGATCGGGGGCGGCATCGTTGCCACGATGGTCTACTACGGGCTCGAACTGCTCTCGCCGTCGATGTTCCTGTTCACGATCTGCTCGATCTGCTGCATCGTAACGCTAGCCATCGGCAGCTCGTGGGCCACCATGGGCACCATCGGTGTGGCGGCCATGGGCATCGGCCACAGCATCGACATCCCGGCCCCGATGGTGGCCGGCGCCGTCATCTCGGGCGCCTACTTCGGCGACAAGATGTCGCCGCTCTCCGACACCACCAACCTGGCCGCCGGCATCACCGGCACCGACCTGTTCGACCACATCCGGCACATGTTCTACACCACGGTGCCGGGGCTCGTCATCGCGCTGGTTGCCTACTACGTGATGGGCATGCAGTTCCAGGGCGCTCACCTGGATGCCGGCAAAATCAACGAAGTGCTCGGCGTGCTCGACAGGAGCTTCGTCATCACCCCCTGGCTATTGCTGGTACCGGCCGCCGTCATCATACTAATCGCCCGCAAGGTGCCGGCGCTGCCCGCCCTGGCTGCCGGCATCCTCATGGGATGGGCCTGCCACGTCTGGGTGCAGGGCGGCCACATCGATATGGCCGTCAAGACGCTGCAGGAAGGCTTCAAGCTCGAAAGCGGCAACGCCATGGTTGACGAGCTCTTCAACCGTGGCGGCATCGACGCCATGATGGGCACTGTCTCGCTGACCATCGTGGCCATGACCTTCGGTGGCGTGATGGAAAAGACCGGCATGCTGCGCGCGCTGGTCGAGAAGATCCTGCGCATGGCGCACAACGCCGCAGGGCTGATTTCCGCCACCATCGCCTCGGCCATCCTCACCAACGCCACCACGTCCGAGCAGTACATTTCCATCCTGCTGCCGGGCCGGATGTACGTCGAGGCCTTCCGCCAGATGCGGCTGAAGTCCAAGAACCTGTCACGCGCCCTCGAAGACGGCGGTACCGTCACCTCGGTCTTGGTGCCCTGGAACACCTGCGGCGTGTTCGCCTCCTCCATGCTAGGCGTCACCGCCTTCGAATATGGCCCCTACGCGGTACTCAACTATTCCATCCCCATCCTGGCCATTATCATGGCCTTCCTGGGCATCGGCGTGCAACGCATGAGTCCCGAGGAAGAGGCTGAAGTGGAGCGCGAAGAGCGTCGCGAGCGTGACGGCGCGCCGCAGGCCGGCACCACGACCTGAGCGAAGCCAGGGGAAGGCCGACACGGCGACTTCGATAGCCGTTAGACTGGGGCGCCAGGTACACCTCGTGTTTTTCCTGCTGGATGCGGGCCCCCTGGCCCGCATCCCGAAGCGGCCCACCACAGACCACTGTCCGGAAACCACCTTCCCCCAACCTCACCTCACCCTGTCGCCATGTCCCGCAGCATCCATCCCGAACGCCACTACAGCAGTCGCAACAACTGGCTCCGCGCCGGGGTCCTGGGGGCCAACGACGGGCTGATTTCCACCGCCAGCCTGCTGATGGGTCTGGTGGCTGGCGGCGCCGACGGACGCACGCTCGTGCTCTCGGGCATTGCCGCCCTGGTGGCGGGTGCCGTCTCCATGTCGGCCGGCGAATACGTCTCGGTCTCCAGCCAGTCCGACACCGAACGGGCCGACCTAGCCAAGGAGCGCCAGGAACTGGACCGCAACCCCGAGGCTGAGCTGCGCGAGCTGGCCAGCATCTATGAAGGCCGGGGCCTGGACCACGCGCTGGCCCGTCAGGTAGCCGAGGCGCTCACCCGACACGACGACCTTCAGGCCCACGCCCGTGACGAGATCGGGCTGAGCGAAACCATCGACACCAACCCCTTGCAGGCCGCCTGGGCCTCCGCGCTGGCCTTCATCTGCGGCGCCATTCTGCCGGTGCTGGTGGTCGTCATCCTGCCCATCTACGTGATGCTGCCGGCTCTGGCCATCAGCACCCTGGCCGGACTGGCCGGCCTGGGCTGGCTGTCGGCACGTCTGGGCGGCGCCCCGGTCGGACGAGCCATAGGTCGACTGGTGGGCTGGGGCGTCATCGCCCTGCTGGCCACCTACCTGGTCGGCGACATGGCCAGCAGCGTCTTCCTCTGATTCGGGGCTCCCTGGCCCTCAGCAGCCCCCGTGGGCAACCGTGGGCCAGTCTTACCGGGGGCTGGTCTTTCCCGTCAGGCTGACATCCCCTTCCTAGGGCGCTCAGCCTGCTAGGGATTCGTACGGCATCAGCCCTCGCCGGGCTTACTCGTCGTCCCCGGTGTCCTCGTCATACAGGCCGTCGTCCTCGACCTCATACGCACCGTCCTCATCCATCGGCGCATAGTGGCCTGCCTCGGCCAGCCGCTGCACCAGGCCACGCCCGGCAGGCGACAGCGCACCCAGTGCATGGGCGTCGATCTGGGTCGCCGCGCAGATGCGCGCCGCATCGTCTGCCGACTCGCATGCCCAGTCCCGTCCATTGGCAAAGATCTGGGCCTTACCTGCCGCCGTGCGCCGCCACGCCATGCGTGAATACGGATGCCGCTCCCACACCACGCCTTCAGCCACGCTCTCGGCCACTGACAGGGAACTGGCCGTTTCGGCCGACGGCGACTGCCCCACCGCTACCCGATAGCTGGAAATGAAGCGGCCGAACCACTCGGCAAAGCGCTCGGGATCGTCCATCTTCAGTGCCTGCATCGCCGTCCAGGCCCGATCCAGTGCCGGCCGATCGATCTCGTAGGCATCGGCCGGCAGCTGCACGTCGGCATCACCGTAGCGCAGCGACTCGTCGGCATCGAAGGTCAGCACATCAATGTAGTCCTCCAGCAGCTCGGCACTGGAAGGCGCCCGAAAGCCCACCGAGATCGTCAGACAGGCATTCACTGCCACGCCGTGGTGCGGCACCCCCGGCGGCAGGTACAGCATGTCGCCCGGATCCAGTACCCAGTCGCAGTCCGGATCGAAATGCTTCAGCAGCCGCAGCGGCACATCGTCCCGGTAAGCGGTGTCCGGATTCGGGCGGCTGTCGATCATCCAGCGCCGCTGACCCACTCCCTGCACCAGGAACACATCGTAGTTGTCGATATGCGCACCCACATTGCCACCCCGGGCGGCAAAGCTCACCATCACGTCGTCCATCCGCCACGCCGGCAGGAAGCGGAAATGCTCCAGCAGCGCCCGCACGTCAGCATCCCACTTGTCCACATCCTGCACAAGCAACGTCCAGTCGTGGTCCGGCATGCCGGGAAACTCGGCCTCGTCGAACGGCCCGGTCCGCAGCGTCCACTTGTCGGTGGCTGGATCATGGCTCACCAGCCGTCCCAGCGAACCCTCCTCGCACGACAGCCCCGCCAGATCCTCCGGCTGGATCGGCGACTTGAAACCAGGAAACGCCCTGCGAATCAGCACCGGCCGCTTCTGCCAATAGTCACGCAGGAAGCGCTTGGGCGGCATGCCCAGGAGGAAAGACCCTTCAGCCGCATCGATTTCCAGCGGCGGCAGTGCCGACGTCGAAGATTGGGTCATTGCAGATCATCCTTTGCAGAAACCATCGGAAACAATTCATTTTACCGGCAGGAGGGGACCAGGGTCCGTCCCCCTCTGCCATGCCACCACTCAAGCCACTACCCAAACCTCCGCTCAAACCTCCTGTTCCACCCCCCCGTCCCTCTGAACCACCCACGTTCAACACGGCCTCGACACGAGCCCCTCCACCCTCTGGCCCTCCCTGCGCTTCCGGCCCCATCGACATCCGGATTTGTAAATACACAGTGCGAAGCTGCCTCGGATCACGCCGCTGACTTCATGTCCGATTCAGGAATACAGCGATATCCACACCACGATCTGCGCAAACACCGGTAAATACACGACGCATTGCATCAATGAACATGCCACGAACCATGATTTTCGACATATCTAAACAACAAATCATCAAGTTCATGGATACCACCTGCTCCGTTTAGGGCTGATACGCTGACGTCCAAGTCCAACGAAGGCCCCAGCAATAAGCCTTCTGCGGAACAACCGGCACGGATGACACCGCTGACAGGCGGGCCGCTGCTGCCGGGGCCGGAACCGCCGTGGCGGCTGGGAGACCCGGTCCACAATTAGAAAGAGCTGGAGACCGTCGGCTTCTTATCAGACTCTCACTCGACCGACGAGCGGGGCGCGGTGTTCAGAGCCACTGCGCCCCGCGGCCCATTCCATACGCTATCCGCAAGGCCCGCCGCATGTGCTGCATCCGCATGTGCTGCGCCTTGGACATGCGCCACACCCCAAGATGTGGTCGCACGCGAATTAGACAGTTCTCTGACGTCGACGTGGAGCAAGACCTCAGAGGGCGCGCTGTGCCTGTCTACGCAGCTCACATGCTGAGGGGCTTCACACGAGCCCACGAGGGCACGTTCCCCGGCTACAGCCCCACGGCACAGCTATCATTAGAATCCCTTTCCCGCTCCACGTCCGGACTGCACCACGATGACGGTATCGTCCATCTTCCCGCCTACCCGCACCCTCATCGTCTACTTCTCGTTCACCGGCAACACCCAGACGGTCGCCCGGCTGCTGCAGAAGCACACTGGCGCCACACTGATGGCCCTGGAACGCCCGGCCGACTACCTGCTGGGGCTGGACGATGACGAGGACGGCCCCGAGCCGCTGGAGCCCGACCAGGTCAACCTGTCCGACTACGATCTGGTCTTTCTGGGCTTTCCCATCTGGACCAGCCAACTGCCGGCCTCCGTGGAAAGCTGGCTGGGCGAACACACGCTCGCCAGCCAAACCGTTGCCCCCTTCTGCACCCACAGCGGTCCCGGCCCCGGCCAGGCCTTCGACACCCTGCGCACGCTCTGCCCTGACGCGCGACTGCTGTCCCCCCTGGCCCTACTGGGCGGTGTCGAAGAAGATGGCGTCCTCTACCCGCTGGAAGACGAGCAACTGGCCGAGGCCGAACGGCAGCTTCAGGCCTGGGCCGATACCGTGACAGCATCCGCCGGAACGCCGAGCTGATTTCTCCCACCCTCCCGCCACTTCCTGCCCTTCCTTCCCGGACCATCCCGCCCTATCCCCAGGCACACCACGATGAAAGAAGTTCTTACCCTGATCGGCATCGGCCCCGCCACCGAAACCGTCGCCCGCGCCCTGGGCACTGACAGACAACTGGTCCTGGCCGATCTGCAGGTTGGCAGCCACACCACCCCGGAAGACAGCAGCAACGACACCGCCCGTCCTGCCAGTGCCGCAGAAGATCTGGCCAATATCCTGCGCCGTGCCGGCATCAAGTCACGCAGCTCCCGGGTGGACCTAAACGACGCCGAATCAGTGCAGGCCCTCATCCAGTACGCCGAGCGACTGGGCCAGCCTGCAGGCGCCTGGCTGCTGGATCCGGCCCCCGGTGCGGCCAGCCCCATCGTCGCCATCGACCTGGCCGCCACC
>CALIXC010000240.1 GCA_938046755.1 uncultured Lautropia sp.
GGCGCCGGTACCCTCAGTGACGTGGTTGCCGACGGCGATGAAGTGAGCATCCCGTGTCCCGATCTGAAAGCCCAGCCCTAATCGTGCTGATGACCGTTCCGTCCATCTTCGCGCCTGGTGCCGGAAGGCCATCCATGGCTGCGATGGTGGCGCTGCCGTGAGCGGCGGCGCACCGACACCTTCACCCCCGGAGGGTAGGGTAGCGACCTTCATGGCCGGTTCGCCGCTGGGCATCCGTCCCTACCGGCTGCTGTACATCGGTGCCGTCACCACCTCCATGGCCTACACGATGCAGTCGGCCATGGCCGGCTGGCTGATGGCCAGCCTCAGCGGCTCGGCGCTGCTGGTGGGCTTGGTGCAGGCCGCCAGCACGCTGCCGTTCCTGCTGTTCGGGCTGGTGTCCGGTTCGGTGGCCGATCTTGTCGATCGGCGCTACATCCTGGTCGTCACTCACCTGATGATGGGCCTGGCCACGGCCAGCGTGGGCCTGATGAGCCATGCAGGCTGGCTGCAGCCCTGGTCACTGGTCGTCTGCACGCTGCTCTGCGGGCTGGGCTACACCTTCTACCAGCCGGCCCAGCAGGCCTCCATCAACGGCCTGGTCCCGCGGCCGCTGCTGCCCAAGGCGGTGGCGCTGGGCTCGATTGCCTTCAATGCTGCACGCTCCGTCGGCCCGGCCATGGCCGGGCTGATCGCTGCCCTGATGGGAGACGGGCTGGCGGTGCTGGTGGCTTCGCTCTTCTTCCTGCCCATGCTTCCCGCCGCCTGGCAGGCGCTGGAGCCGCGCACGCCGGTACCCGCCGGGAGCAACGAGACCCTGTGGTCCGGCCTGCTCAGCGGCCTGCGCTTTGCGCGCCATGCCCGGGTGCTGCAGGCGGCGCTCGTCATCAACTTCTGCTTCTGCTTCTGTGCGGCCGCCCTGTGGGCGATGTTCCCGCTGGTGGCGCAGCAACGGCTCGGGCTGGCCGCGGGCGGCTACGGGTTTCTCTACAGCACCTTCGGCCTGGGCGCTGTGGCATCGGCCCTGTGGCTGCCGCGCTTCCTGCGCCAGGGCGCGGGGGCAGGACGCATCATCCGTGCTTCCCTGTGGCTGTGGAGTCTGGCGGCCGTCATCGTCGGCCTGTCCCACTGGGTGCCCGTGGCCGTGGTGGGCACCTTCCTGGCCGGCATGGGCTGGGTCGGAGTGCTAGCCGGGCTGTCCACCGTGGCGCAGAGCATTGCGCCGGGCTGGGTGCGGGCACGAGCGGTGGCCAACAACCAGATCTCGGTGCAGGCCGGGCTGGCCATGGGCAGCCTTTTCTGGGGCTGGATGGTCAATCGCAGCGACCTGCAGCATGTGCTGATTGCCTCGGCCGTGCTGCTGGGCCTATTTGCGCTGGCCAGCCGCCGGCTGCCGGTGCGCCTGGGCACGGATGCCGACGTGACGCCCGACGACTTTCTGGCAAGGTCAGCCGCCATGGGCGACGGACAGTCCCTGGTCCTGCAGCATGCATACCGCCCGCAGGCGGGCCGGGAAGCCGAATTCCGGCAGGCGATGGCCGAGCTGCGCGAAAGCCGGCTGCGCAATGGCGCCTTGCGGTGGCGCCTGCAGCCGGATGCGCAGCAGCCAGGCATCTGGCACGAGTCCTTCGAGCTGGCCTCAGCCGCGGAATGGCGGCGCTTTCCGACCCGCATGACCCAGGCAGACCGGGTGGCTCACGAGTCCGTGCAGGCCACGCTGGAGGCTGACGCTTCGGACACGAACATCCCGCCTGTGGGCGGAAATGGCCGCGTTTCAGAAAGTCGCTGATTGGGGGCGACATGGTCCTGCGGATCGTGCCTTTCCTGTCGCGGGCTGTCGTGGTCGTCCCTGTCGGTGTATGGTGAATGCTTCAGGGCAGGGGTTATTTTTGGGCATAAATAGGCGCCAAAGACCGCTCGGTGAGCGTATTCAGGCCAAGCACACCGCCCTGGTGCCGATATACTTGGGGGCAGGGCGCCTATCGCTCGCATTCCGAATCGAGACCCGTATTTCGCATGAAACGACTGACCCGACAACGTACCGAGATCCTGCGGGTCATCGACGAAGCGCAGCGCCCGCTCAGCCCGCAGGAGATTCTGGAAGCAGGGCGGATGGCCATTCCCTCGCTCAGCATTGCCACCATCTATCGCAACTTGCGTGACCTGCAGCAGGACGGCATGATCCAGGCCGTGGCGCTGCCGGGCGACAGCCCACGCTATGAAAGCCGCCATGCCCACGCACATCATCATCACCACTTCCAGTGCAGCAAGTGCCAGCGCGTGTTCGACATCCATGGCTGCCCGGGCAGCCTGGAAGGCATGGATGTGCCAGAGGGCTTCATGGTGGAACACCATGAAGTGACGCTCTATGGCGTCTGTGCCGAATGCACCCGGAAGGTTTCCGGGGCCTGACGACACTCAGAGCACGTGCTCCAGGAAGGCGCGTGCCCGTTCGTGGTGCGGGTCCTCGAAGAAGGCCCGTGCCGCGCGCTCCTCGACGATCTGGCCCTTGTCCATGAAGCAGACCCGGTGAGCCACCTCGCGGGCGAAAGCCATCTCGTGCGTGACCACCAGCATCGTCATGTGTTCCTGTGCCAGCTGGCGCATCGTGCGCAGCACCTCGCCCGTCAGCTCCGGATCCAGCGCCGAGGTGGGTTCATCGAACAGCATGATGTCCGGTTCCATGGCCAGCGCCCGGGCAATGGCCACCCGCTGCTTCTGGCCGCCAGAGAGGCGGCCCGGGTAGGCGTTGCGCTTGTCGAAGAGCCCGACCTTGCGCAGCAGCTCCTCGGCGTGCGGCACGATCTCGTCGCGCTTCATGCCCTTGACCGTGATGGGCGCCTCGATGAGGTTTTCCAGCACCGTGAAGTGCGGGAACAGGTTGAAGTGCTGGAACACCATGCCCATGCGGCGACAGATGCGGCGCACTTCGGATTCGGGCACGTAGCGGGCACGCCCCTGGGCGTCATTGGCCACCAGGGTCTCGCCATTGATGCGGATCTCACCCTGGTCAACGAGCTCCAGGTGGTTCAGGCAGCGCAGCAGCGTGCTCTTGCCCGAACCCGAGGGGCCGATCAGTGCCACCACCTCGCCCTGGTCGATGCGCAGCGACACGCCGCTCAGGACCTGCAGCGACCCGAAGCGCTTGTGCAGGTCGCGGGCGTCGATCATTGCCGAGGCGGCGCCGGAAGGGGCCGTCGAGCCGGGCAGGGGGGGCATGGATTCAGGCGTCGTGACTGGCATAGCGTTTTTCGAGGGACTGGAACATCCAGGTCAGCAGCAGCGTCATCAGCAGGTAGAACACGGCCGCCACGATGAAGGGCGTGATGGTGAAGTCACGCTGCACGATGCCCCGGGCAGCCCGAAGCAGGTCGTTGAGCGCCAGCACGTAGATGAGTGACGTGTCCTTGACCAGCGTGATGAACTCGTTGGACAGCGGCGGCAGCACGCGGCGGATCACCTGCGGCATCACGATGCGGCGCATCGTCTGCGGATAGCTCATCCCCAGCACCTTGGCACCTTCGTACTGTCCGCGGTCGATGGACTGGATGCCGGCCCGGAAGATCTCGGCGAAGTAGGCCGCGTAGTTGAGTGCAAAGGCCACCACGGCCGCCGGAAAGTCCGGCAGCTGGATGCCACCACCCGGCAAAAGCGGCAGCGCGTAGTAGATGAACAGCAGCTGTAGCATCAGCGGCGTGCCCCGCATCAGCCACAGGTAGCCACTGACCGTGACACCCAGCCAGCGGTGTCGGGAAAGCCGCATCAGTGCCAGCGCCACACCCAGCGGAATGGACAGCAGCAGCGTGATGCAGAACAGCTCAAGCGAGATCAGCGAGCCTTCGCCCAGGGGTCCGAGAATGCTCAGGATATAGTCCAATGCTGCAGTCGTCTCGTGAGGTGGTGGTGGAATGAATGAAAAGGCCCGAGACACAGAACCAACCTGCTGTAGGTGTCAATGCCTCCGTCGAGGAAGTCTATCGGAAAGCGAAGCGGCCTGGTGCTGGTGGTGAGCAATGCCTACCGGAACTGGTCGGTCTGTTTCGGGCGTCTCTAGGCAATCAATCGGTTGGTTTTCATTTTGATGAGGAGCACGAATTCCTTAAGCATTTCTCAGCGGATGATGTCCTTGCCGAACCAGGTCTTGGCGATCTGCCCGGCCTTGCCATCCTTCTTCATGCTCTCGAGCGCGGCAGAGAGCTTCTCCTGCAGCGCGGTGTCTTCCTTGCGAAGGCCCACACCATAATCCTCGGTGCCGAAGTCCTCTTCCAGCACCACGTAGGCGAAGGGTTTCTTCGCCACATAGTAGCGACCCACCACTTCGTCCAGCACGGCGGCATCCAGCCGGCCGGCGTCCAGATCCAGCAGCACCGTTACGTTGTCGCCGTATTTCTTCAGCTGTTTCAAGGATTTGGAAACCTTGGCATCAGCCTCGATGGCATCGACAGCGCTGCTGCCGTCCTGTGCGCCCACGATCCTGCCCGCCAGGCCGCTCTTGTTACCGATGGGCGAGCCACGCTTGACGATGATGATCTGGTGGTTCTGCATGTACGGCGGCGTGAACGCAATGTTCTGCTTGCGTTTCTCGGTGATCGTCAGACCATTCCAGAGTGCGTCGACCCGCTTGCCAATCAGCTCGGCTTCCTTGGCGTTCCAGTCGATCGGCTTGAACTCGACCTGGATCCCCATCTGTTTTGCTGCCTCACGGGCCATGTCGATGTCGAAGCCCACCAATTCATTCTTCTCGTTGCGAAAGCCCATCGGCGGGAAGTTGTCGTCCAGCCCGATGACCACCTTGGTCGGCTGCATGTCAGCGGCAGGCTTGGGCTGGTCAGCTGACTTGGTGCAGGCAGCCAGGACCACGGCGGTGGACACCACGACCAACAGGATGCGACGGCAAGACGAAGTTTTCATGATGGAAGCCTGTGCGGGTTGGGAAGCTGAGCGAGCAGATGATCGGGTGCCAAGCGGCTGCTCCTATAGAGCGGCGTCACGGTACCTATCATATAGTGATGTTAAACGATGCGGTTGCCTACCGTTTCGAGGAGTCATGCTTGCTTATATCTTCGCATAATGGTTATTATGTTAAATTGACATTTCCGATCCAGCGGATGACCCTGGCCGTGCTGGCCACGCTGTCGATCTCTGCCTGTGCCCATGAGCATGGCGCCGTTGTTGCTGCCGATGGCACGCAGCTTCCACGTGCATGATCTTGCGTGACAACCGGGATCCGGATGAACGCTGCGAGCGGTCTCAGGCTGCCTGCAGCGCGTCGATGGCGGCCGCAACCGATGCCGTCTTGCGAATGACGCGCACCTGCTTGCCGGCCATCAGCTCGTGCAGCTCGCGGCGATTGACGGTCCAGTGCTCACGCGGATAGCGCGAGAAGATGAAGACCGTGGCCGAGGGGCTGACCCAGCCCAGCTTGTAGCGCCGGGTCTCGCCTTCGTGGTCGCGCTCGATCTCGTCGCCGTTCTTCAGGCCGGCACGGGTGATCTCGTCCCAGGCCGGATCGTAGTCGTCGGCATTGGCGGCGTTCTTTCCAGCCGTCTGCTGGGCTGAAGCCGGCTGTTTGGCCGAATTCTTGGTCAGAGCGGCGAGGGCGGACATGCCCTGCCCGTTCGTGGCCTGGGCGCCCTGACCTGCCGGCATGCCCTGCCCGGCTGCGCCTGCCGTTCTGGCGGCCGGTGCAGCGGCGCTCGGACAGGCAACGGGCGTCACAGGACGGTTCTTGCTCTGCTGGATGACCTGGCCGTGGCAGGTCATCAGGGTCTTCAGGAAGGCCTCGCGTTCGGCGCCTGGCATGGCGATGAAGGCCATGCCGCGCGACAGGTCGGCAATCATCTGGGGCAGCGTGCGGGCCAGTTCGCTGATCTCGGTGGCCTTCTTGGGCTGCACGCTCCACAGCAGTGTTTCCAGCACACGCTGGGCGCGGGCCTCGTCAAACGGCAGCTCGCCCGTGCCGTCACGCAGCCGCACGATCACCTCGGTCCACGAATGCTCGGCAAAGTGCTGGATGCATTCCGGGATCTGGCCGTTCGTGAGCCGTGCGCGCATGCCGTCGCGGATCTCCTGGCGCAGCAGGTCGATGCGCTCTGCCCGGCTGGCGGCTTCGGCAATCTTTTCCAGTCGGGCGTCGCGGCGTGCCGTCTCGTCGGCAATGATCCGCTCGGCACGGTCCAGCGCCTCGCCGATCACCACCAGTTCGCGCTCGAAGTTGTTCAGCACCCAGGTCACCAGGTCCTCGATGTCCTCGACGAGCGGTGAGCCGGGTTCGGTCTCGAAGTCTGGGTCGGAGCCCATCTGGGCCAGCCGGTCGACGAAGCGGCGCATCGGATGGTCGGGGCGCGCAAAGAAGCTGGCATCCAGCAGCGCAGCCTTGAACGCTGCCACCTGCAGCCGCAGCAGCTGCTGCTTGATGGCGTTGGCGATGGCGTCGTCCTCGTAGACCAGCTGGAACACCTGGGCGACAGTCTCGATGATCAGCCGGTCCAGTGGCGAGCCGTGCGTCTGTGCGGCGGCCGAGGACTGCTGGCGCATCTCCTGCATCACCGCACCGACGGCCTCGGGGCTGTTGGCTTCCTCGGTACGGGCCTGCAGCTCGCTCAGCACGGCCATCAGCTGGTCGGAGGTGGCCTGCTTGTGGGCGGCCATCTGGGCGTCGTTGCCGAAGTTGCGCGGATCGGCCAGATAGCGGGTGGCCTGGGCCAGCATGGCCGGGTTCTGTTCGCCCCCGCTGCCGATCTGGTCGGCCCACTGGCCGATCTCGGCTTCGGAGACGTCGATCACGCCGTGGCCATTCGCCCTGCCCCCACGGCCGCTGCCGCGACTGCTGTGCTCATCATGGTCGGCGCCATCGCCCAGCGGGTCGTCCTGCTCGCCGCTGATGTACTGGGAGGCGCGGGACTTGGAGATGCTGTAGCGCAGCTCGGGCAGGATGCCGTAGGCGATGAGCCTGCGATTCACGTCCTGGTACAGCTCGATCAGTTCGACCGTGAACTTGGGCTCGAACAGGTCCAGCAGGAACGACGCCGTGCCGTCACCGGGGCGCACCTGGTGCTGGGTCAGAATGCCGCGCAGCACCTCGAAGATGATGTCCGGCGCGATCGGGTATTCGTTCTCGGCAAACCAGTCCTGCTGCAGCAGTGCGCCGAAGCGGGCGCGCAGGCCGTCGGCCAGCTCCTCGTCCATTCGGCGGCGGGCACGGGCCGAGATGCGCGCGACCAGTAGCTGGTCGCGCATGGTGTCATCGTCCACCAGACGCAGCGTTGGCGGCTCGTCCTGGATGATGGTGGTTTCAGGGGTGCTGTAGCTGCCGTCGGGAGCCACACCGGTGCGTTCCTTCCAGCTGCGGGCACAGCCGACCTCGAACTGCTGCTCGATGCTGGCCTTGCCATTGCGCAGGATGTCCAGCGCCACGTTGAGCTGATCCTGCTTTTCCCAGTTGGTTTCCTCGACGATGCGCTCGATCAGCCCGTCCACCACGGCCACGTAGGCGTTGCGGAAGCTCCGGTTGAGCGCGATCAGGATGGGTTGGCGGATCTCCCGCAGGATTGCCAGGTGGCTGGCATCGATGTCGGTACCGGTGGTTGGCACAAGAGGCTCCCGGGCAAGCTTTTAGGGACTTACTTGCAGGGAGGATGCCAGTTTGTGGGCAGAAGTCTGCTGCCTGCCGTCTATTCGACCGACATCGGCCGACCACCGGTCGGCGCGATGTCTTGCCGGCCACAGGGGTGGCCGCGATATGTGCCAGCCGACACCATATGGATCGTGAATGGATCACGGGCCGGCATGGTCCTGGAACGGGACGGAAGCACCCTTCGACAGCCTCTTTTGGGGGCCATCGATGCGGGCCTGGCCGCCCCTGTCCGCCCCCTTTTACTGGGCCGGCTTCCGGATGTGGCGCTGGGCCACCGTGCGCATCGTCACCAGTTCCTCGGCGCTGCTGGGGTGCAGCGGCATGGTCTGGTCCAGATCGCGCTTGGTCACGCCTATGCGCAGCAGCGTGGCCATCACCTGGATCACCTCGGCCGAATCCGGGCCCAGTAGCTGCACGCCCAGCACCCGATCGCTGCTGGCGTCCACCAGGATCTTCTGGTGGACCCGCTCCTGGGTGCCCGAGAGCGTGGCCTTCAGCGTGCGGAAGCTGTTGCGGTAGACATCCACCACGGCGCAGCGTTCCACAGCCTGCTCCTCGTTCAGACCCACCGTGCCCAGCTCCGGCGTGGAGAAGATGGCCGTGGGAATGAAGTCCAGGTCCGCCACCCAGGGCTTCTTGCCATAGGTGGTGTCGGCAAAGGCGTGGCCCTGGCGAATTGCCACCGGCGTGAGGCTGACCTGGTTGGTCACGTCGCCCACGGCGTAGATGCCGGGCACCTGGGTGCGCGAGAGCTCGTCCACGCGGATCTCGCCCGCCTTGCCCGTCTCCAGACCCACCGTTTCCAGCCCCAGATTGCGGGTGGCCGGCCGGCGTCCGGTGGCGATCAGCACCTGGTCCACGTCCAGCGTGCTGTCGTCGTGCAGCGTGATGCGGATGGAACCATCCGGCTGCCGGTCCAGACGCTTGAGTGTGGTGTTCATCCGCATGTCGATGCCCTTGTCACGGTAGGTCTCGACAATGAGGTCCGCCATCTGCACATCGAAGCCGCGCAGTACCCGCGGGCCGCGATGGATCTGCGTGACCTTCGCACCCAGACCATGGAAGATGCCGGCGAATTCCACCCCGATGTAGCCGCCGCCCACCACCGCGATCCGCTTCGGGAACACGGGCAGGTCGAAGACCTCGTTGGAGCTGATGGCCAGCTCCACGCCGGGCAGCTCCTCGGGCATCACCGGTTCGCCGCCGGTGGCGATGAGCACCTCTTTGGCCGTCACTTCCTGGCGGCCATCCTGCATGTCGATGGCCACCCCGTTGGGACTCAGGAAGCGGGCGTGGCCGGCAAAACGCTTCACGCCGGCCTTGTCCAGGTTGGCGGAGTAGGCGCCTTCCAGCCGCGTGATCTCGGCATTCTTGGCGGCGACGAGCTTTTCCCAGTCGAAGGTAGCCGGGGGCACGTTCCAGCCGAAGCCCCGACTTTCCTCGAAGCTCTGCGGAAAGCGCGAGGCGTATACCAGCAGCTTCTTGGGCACGCAGCCGCGGATGACGCAGGTGCCGCCGTAGCGGAAGCCCTCGGCAATGCCCACACGCGCGCCGTGCTGGGCCGCGATGCGAGCCGCGCGCACGCCGCCCGAGCCGCCACCGATGACGAAGAGATCGAAGTCGAAAGAGGATTGGGTCATGGAATGGAGAATGATCGGAAGGAAGGAGCGGACGGGGGTGAGCCGTCCGGTGGGGGACAAGGTCACTTCGTGCCGAAGATCCGGTCGCCGGCGTCACCCAGACCGGGCAGGATGTAGCCGTGGTCGTTCAGGCAGCGGTCGATGGCAGCCGTGAAGATGGGCACGTCCGGGTGGGCATTCTGCAGGGTCTCGATGCCCTCGGGTGCGGCCAGCAGACAGACGAACTTGATGGAGCGCGGGTTGGTTTCCTTGATGCGGCTGATGGCTGCCACTGCCGAGTGCCCGGTGGCCAGCATCGGGTCGACGGCGATCACGTCACGTCCGTCCATGTCCGGCGGCATCTTGAAGTAGTACTCGACGGCCTGCAGCGTCTCGGGGTCGCGGTACAGCCCGATGTGACCCACACGCGCGCCGGGCACGACGCTGAGAAAGCCGTCCAGAATGCCGCTGCCGGCCCGCAGGATGGAGACCAGACACAGCTTCTTGCCGTCGATCAGCCGCGACTGCATGGTCTCCAGGGGCGTCTGGATGGTCACGTCGTGCATCGGCATGTCGCGCAGCACTTCGTACGCCAGCAAGGCGCTGAGTTCGTTCAGCAGCCGGCGGAAGTTGTTGGTGCTGGTCTCGACCTTGCGCATCAGCGTAAGCTTGTGCTGGACCAGCGGATGTTCGACGACTGTTACGTGGGCACGATCCATGGCGGTGTTGACTCCTATCCGGGAAAACCCCGGCAGACTAGCATGGATCGCGTCGGGTTGCTGGACCACGACGAAAAATGGAACCGAGGCGAACGAACGGATGAAGCGGGTGGTGATCATCGGGGGCGGATTGGCGGGCTGCGCCAGTGCCGAGTCGTTCTCGCGCCGAGGCTGGCAGGTTCGGGTGCTGGAAGCGCGCGACCGGCTAGGGGGGGCGGTCGCGGGCCTGCCGCTGATCGCCCAGCACCCGGGCCTGACCCCCGACTTCGACC
>CALIXC010000241.1 GCA_938046755.1 uncultured Lautropia sp.
ATCCCTCCTAGGAAGTAGCAGTCTTCACCGATGGCACTTGTTTCTCCTATGACTGTTCCATAGCCGTGATCTAGTACAAATCTTTTTCCAATCCTGCTTTTGTGATGGATCTCGGCGCCGGAGAGAATCTTTCCTCTGCGTGATATTTTTGCAGGAAGCAAGGGGTCAACAAATGGTTGGTGGTTGCTTTCTATATATTTTTCGATGAAGTTTGCAAGCCTATAGTGAAGCACGGCAGTGTATGACGTGGATGTTGACAGAAGTAGTGTTGCGTTCGATTTTGCAGCAGGGTCTTTTTGCATATATGCAATCAAGTCGTTTGTTGCGTATAAAATTGCATTTTTCATGGTTATTGAATTATTAAGAAAATTGAAATCATCTCTTCCTGCACATTCAAGTAATGCTGCTAGAAGGAAGCTTTCCACTGAATTCTCTATGTTGCCTTTGTTGTTATGGATATCTTCCTTCATGTGCTCCTCGGGTCTGTGTGATGCAATGGCCTTTGCCGATGGCACCATTGGAATGATTGCCTTCATAGTAACCGTGTTTGCATATGTTGTTGTCAAACAGTTTTGTTTGCAATTCCAAACAGTAATGGCGATTCTTTCAGACAGTGGGGCCGTGCCCTCGAATAAGCCCTTTGTGTGTTTGCGGCATGCTGGTTGACATTGTTTTGGATCATCGACAAACTGTTTACGCTGTCTCATGACAGTTCTCGGGATTCTCTGAACAAGCCCTCGCGGCCGTCGTATCTCCAGAACGGGCGCATGACGGCAAATGTCGTCTTGTTCTGCGTCCTGTTCTGTGGTGTGCTTACTAGCTAGCGGGACCTATTCAGGGAATTCTTTGATAAACGATTCCGGGACGGAACGCTGGTGCTCCATCAGAGTTGTGACTTGCAGGGTCTGACTTAAGGCACGTTTTTCCTGCCCGAAAAGGAGGATGCATGCCATTCGTCGATCAACTTCGCCAGCATCTGGCCGATGACCAGTGGGCCAGCGGTGAGCGGCTGCCGTCGCTGCGGCAGATGGCGCGGCGCGAGCAGCTCAGCCTGCACGCCGTGGCCAGCGCCTATGCGCAGCTGGTCAGCGAGGGGTTGTTGGAGGTGCAGCATGGGCGCGGGTACTTCGTGTCGCCCCCAGCGAAAGGTCTGCCTGCCACATCGCCGGATATGTCCTCCGTATCGCCGGACACCGTGCCAACCGGACAGGCAGCCCTGTTCCGTTTGCTGCAGGCGGGGCCGGAATATCTGAAGCTGGGCTGTGGCTGGCTGCCGTCCGAATGGCGGGACACGGAGGCACTGGCGGCGGGCGTGCGCAAGACAGCGCGGATGGGACAGCGGACGCTGACGGATTATGGGGACATCCAGGGGCATGCGCCGCTACGCCACCAGCTGGCGGTGCATCTGCGTCGCACCACGCGCATCGACGTGCCGCCCGGGCAGGTGCTGACGACGGTGGGAGCCACCCAGGCGCTGGACCTGATCATCCGGCTGCTGGTGCGGCCCGGCGACCGGGTGCTGCTGGACGAGCCCTGCAACGGTTCCCTGGTACACCTGGTGAGGCTGGCCGGGGGCACGCCTGTGGGGGTGCGGCGCAACGCCGACGGGCCGGACCTGCAGGCGCTGGATGAGGCGCTGAAGGATGGGCAGCCCTGCCGACTCTTCATCTGCAACAGCACCTTTCACAATCCCACCGGAGGCACGCTGTCGGCGCGCACGGCTTTCGGGGTGATGAAGCGGGCTGCTGAGCACGGCTTTCTGGTGGTGGAGGACGATGTCTATGGGGACTTCCATCCCGAGCGCCGCCAGACACTGGTGGAGCTGTCGGGGCTGGAGCACGGCATCTACATCGGCAGCTTCTCCAAGTCGCTGTCGGCGTCGCTGCGCATCGGCCATATTGTGGCTAGCCCGGAGATCATCGGTCGGTTGACCGAGCTGAAGCTGATGACCACGGTTGCGGTACCAGGCTTCTGCGAACGCTTCGTCAACACCATCCTGGTGGACGGATCCTATGCACGGCACATGCGGGAGCTGCAGCGCCGCATGCTGAAGCACCAGAAACAGGCGCAGCGTCGGCTTGCCGCGCTGGGATGGCAGTGCGCCACGCAGCCTGACGGTGGCATGTTCCTGTGGATCCGGCATCCGCAGTTGGAGGACCTGTCGGATTTCATCGCAGCACTGGCCCGTCAAGGGATCCTGCTGCTGCCGGGTTCGGCCTTCGCCGTGTTACAGGATTTCCGGGCCTGGACACGGATCAACGTCACGCATCTGACGGATGAGGCGGTAACACGGATGGCGACCTGCATGCAGCAAGTGGGTGTTCAGCGAGGGGCCCGGACCGATGGGGGTGTGCGTTGATAGGGGCTCCTGGTAAGGGGCCGATCGATGAGGGGAGCTTCGATGAGCATGGGCCTTGATGGGGGAGCCTCAATGGCGGGGTTGTGCCGAAAGCGCGCTGGTTGAGTGCTCCGTGCCAGGCGGTGTGACAGGCATGAGTGATTGATCACAACGGTACCTAGTATATGGTATTGCAGTGTATTTACATTCATTTTTGCCCTATCATTCCCAGATTCGGAAGGATGCGCCTTGTGGCGCATCCTTCCATCGTGGCTGGCGAGTACAGGTCACTCGCCAGGAGGCGGCGCCGGCGCTGTATGAGGTGGCCTACTCACCCAGCCAGGACGTGGTCTAAGTGGTTCTCGATCATCGATGCCCGCTCCGGCCATCTGCTCAAGTCCGTGGACCCGCAGCGGCATCCCAACAGCCTCACGCTGAACCCGAAGACGGGTGAGGTGTACGTGATGATCAAGAACGCTCGTGACGCCGCGCGTGGCAGCAACGAGAGTGTGGCCCGGATCAAGTACTGATATTCCTGCACCTGGCATCCTTTCTTTGCCAGGTGCCCAATTCCCTTGCTACAGAAACAGGAGATCTGTGTCCATGAAATCTATCCGTAAGCCTTTCCGTACCCCTTCCTTCGTGGCGCTGGCCGTGGCCACTGCGCTGGCAGGCTGCGCCGCCACGCAGGGCGCAGGCCAGTCGGCCATGAACATGGTCAAGTCGGCCACGGGTCAGGCCCAGGTCGTTCGCCAGGACGTGGCCCCGGCGCTCTATCAAGTGGCCTATTCGCCCAGCGAGGACGTGGTCTATGCCGTTTCGGCGGGCAACCCCAAGGATCCGGCTTCCGGCGTGAAGTCGAAGCTCTTCAAGCTGGATCCCGAGACGCTGGCCGTGAAGGCGGAAATCGACCTGCCCAAGCCCGGCTATGGCCTGACGCTGGATGACGAGGCGCATCGCCTCTATATCGTGGACACCCGCGGCGGCACGCTGATGGTCTTCGACACCACCTCCAGCCAGGTGACGGCTTCGCTGACCATGCCGCCGGTGCTGGATGCCCAGGGCAAGCCCGAGAAGATCGAGTACCGCGAGATCATCGTGGACAAGGCCAACAACCGGCTGTACCTGCCCGCCATGTCCTATCACGACAGCAAGCTGCAGGCGGTCAACCTTGACACCCTGACGGTCGAGCGCACCATCCCGGGCTTCAACTTTGGTGCTACTGGCGCTTCGCTGGATTCGGCTGCCGGCAAGCTGTATGTCTCCAACCTGATGGGGCAGCTCTTTGTCGTGGATATCGGCACGCTGGCCATCACCGACCGCTTCGAGGTGCAGGGCGACCAGCTGCTGACCCTGGTGATGGACCACGACAACAAGCGCCTGCTGGCCGTGGATGAGGGCTTTGACCGCCTGAATGTGGTGCGCAAGGAAAGGGGCGGCCTCGACTACCAGCCGCGCACCCAGGGCAACCAGGTGCTGGCCCTGGATCCGTCCAGCGGCAAGGTGCTGCAGAACATCAAGGTGGGTACGCAGCCGGTGGACCTGCTGCTGGATGCACCGCGCAATCGCCTGTACGTGAGCAACCGTGTCTCGGGCAACATCTCGGTGGTGGATCCGCGCACCGGCCAGGAGATCAAGACCATCGACCTGCCCACGCACCCGAACAGCTTCGCGCTGAACCCCAAGACCGGCACGGTCTACGTGACGGTGAAGCTGCCCAAGGAAAAGTCGATGACCGACAAGGAAAGCGTGGCACGCATCAGCTTCTGATGCTGGCCTGATGGCCCGTCCGTCCGGCGTACTGATACCGCCGGGCGGAATGGCGTGCCCGGTGCGGCACAATGTCATGCCGGCGCACGCAGTGCGCACTTATGATCGGCCCCTTTCCTGAAGGAGCGATCATGGTGCGCATGCGTCCGGTTTCAATGATTCTTGCATCGGCTTCGCTGGCCGTGCTGCTGTCGGCCTGCGGCAGCGACATCCATCCGGGCGATCAGACGGCGCAGGCGCCTTCGGCCAGCAGCGGCAACGCAGGCAACAACAACGTTGTACCGAATGCTTCCGGTTACTGGCAACTGGCAGGACGCATCTTCCAGCGCAGCGGCCAGTCCGAACAATCGACGGTGGACGTGAATGACCACGTCGAATCAACGCTCGAGATCCATGGGCGGATCCCGCCGGCCACGCCCGTGAATGGTGCTGCGGGTTCGGCATCCTCAGTCACGACAAGCGGCACGCCGGTGGCCACCGAGACACTGGACAGCCTCCTGCGGGTGGAGTTCACGGGCCGCACCGCTGGTACCTACCAGATCACCACCGACGCAAACCGCTTCCAGAATGCCGGTCGCCAGGCGCGTCTGGCCGTGCTGCGGGTAGCCGTGCGTGACACGACCACCCGGCAGGAAACCAGCTACATCGCCACCGCTGGCACCATCGAGGTGACGGTGGGGGCTGACCGCAAGTTCCATGTCCGCAGCGTAGCCGACCTGCCGGTGCGGCAGCTGAGCATCTCGCAGGCTGCAGGCGGCGTGACGGCCATGCCGGCGCAGACACAACTGTCCATCCGGGACTGACGCCGCAACTTGCAAAAAGAAGCGCTGCCGCCGGATGAGTCATCCTGCGACAGCGCTTCGTCGTGAACCCGATATCCGGCCATCCACGGGGGGCCGGAAACGGGTCAGATCACTTGGCGGCGTAGCGGCTGATGTGATCGCCTTGCGGATCGTTCAGGCCGCGTGCCTTGTTCACGCTCCACACCGTGCCCTTGCCGTCGGTGAAGACGTGGTTGGCATACGAACCACCGGGCAGGTTGGCCACCAGGTTGCCGTTCACATCCACCACGGCCACCGAGTCACTGCCGCGGTTGGCCACGTAGGCCAGCTTGCGCACCGGCTCCCAGACCACGGCCAGCGGGCCGGCACCGACCTTCACGTCAGCCTTCAGCTTGCCATCGGTGGCGTCCAGAATCTGCAGGTTGTCGGTGCTCTGCGAGACGACGAACAGCAGTTTCTCTTCCGGCGCATAGGCGATGCTGATGGCGCCCTTGGTTCCTTTCAGGTTGTAGACCTTCTCGATTTTCTCGGTCGGCTCGTCGATCACGTAGATCTGGTCGGTCGTGGCCACCACGAACAGCTTGCCACCCTCCTGATCCAGCGCAAAGCTCAGCGGCGCTGGTGGGAGCTTGGTACGAGTGGGCGATTCCAGCGCGATGTCGACCTTGTGTTCCAGTGTCTGGGTGTTGAACACGCTCACGTAGTTCTTGCCGTGGGCGGCCACATAGGCCCGATGACGCGGACCGTCGACCAGCACGCCATGGTTGTGCGGGGCCAGCTTGTCCCGGAACTGCTTGACCAGCGACAGGTCATCCTGCTTGTACACGGCCACAGCGCCCGTGCGCGTGTTGCCCGTCCAGACGGTACCCGTGGTGTCATCCACGGCGACGCCGTAGACCGCTTCCAGGCCCTTGCCGGTCGAATCAGCCGGCGGCGTGACCTGGTGTTCGATGGCCAGCGAGCTGGGGTTGACCTTCATCAGGCTGGACTGCTTGACGGGCGCACGACCCACGGCCGAGGTCACGTACAAGGCGTGACTGCGGGGGCTGTAGGCGCCCTGGTACAGACCGGGGTTCAGCGGTGCGCGGGCGATATGGTAGGCGTTGACGCCCGTGAACGGCAGCTTGGGCGAGATCTTGAAATCCAGAATCTCGGCATAGCCGGGGTTCACCGTCTGCACCACCACCGGGTGAATGCCCACCGGCGATTCGGGCGGAATCTCCACTTGACCGGCAATGCGGCCTTCGGCGTCGACACTCAGGATGGCCTGGGTGGTGATGGTGGCGCCATCACTCAGCAGCTGAACCTGCTGGCCCGGCTTGAAGCCACTGCCGGTCACGTCCACGGTCTCGCCCGGATAGGCAACGCCCGTCACCGAAACGCGGCCGGTATAGTCCGGATCGACTGGGTGGGTGAGGCCGCGGGCCTGCACGCCGACGCTGAACGACAGTGCGGCCAGGGCAACGGCAAGTGCCGTGCCTTTCAGGCGGGCGCTGGTGCGAATATCAATAGAAGACTTTCTCATTAAAGTTCTCCGGTATACGAAGGGAACAAGACATCATCGAGGGAATCACACAGGGAGCCGCCCTACGGTGGCGTGCACGATGGGATGGTGCCCTGGGCCGCACGCCGTCTGGTGGCGCGTTCCTGAGAAACAGAAGCCGGGAAGGCCCCGCCTGGTTGCAGGATGGGCAGCAAAACGCTGACCGTGGAAAGAAAACCAGACACTGTCTTACGGAACGTGATGGATTGTATATGGTTTCTAAGAATGAGGATGATTAACGATACTGTCAGTAGGGAGTTGTAACCATGTTGACAGTGTGGCGCAGAACAGGGTAGCTGCGGATGTCGGGCTGGGCGTGCGACCTGTCGAAGATACCGGCGGGATCCTGACGACAGTGCCGGGTATTGAATGCATCCAGGATGCGGAACTCGTGTGACGGCCATGCAACCAACATCGGTGCGGATGTCGTGCAGAATCCATGTCCATGAAGATGTTTCATGGAAGCCATCTCGTGCAACCGAGGAAACCCGCATGAGCCATTCCTACCAGGTGATATTCGAGAACAATCGGGAATGGGCCGAGCACAAGAAGGAACTTGACCCCGACTATTTCCGACGCCTGTCTCGTTCTCAGAATCCTTCCTACCTGTACATCGGCTGTTCGGACAGTCGTGTGGCCGTCGAGGAGCTGATGGGGCTGGAGCCGGGCGAGGTGTTCGTCCATCGCAACGTGGCCAATCTGGTCATCGGCATGGATCTCAATGTCTCGTCGACCATCGAGTATGCGGTCAGTCATCTGAAGGTGAAGCACATCATCATCTGTGGCCATTACAACTGCGGAGGTATCCGGGCCGCCATGCTGCCCCAGGACCATGGGCTGATGAATCCATGGCTGCGCAACATCCGCGATGTCTACCGGCTGCACAAGGACGAGCTCGATGCTATCGAGGACGAGCACCAGCGCTACGACCGTCTGGTGGAGCTGAACGTGCAGGAGCAGTGCATCAATGTCATCAAGATGGATTGCGTTCAGGCGCGCTATGTGGCTGACGGCTATCCGATCGTGCATGGCTGGGTGTTCAACCTGCGCAATGGCCGGCTCATCGACCTGGACATCGACTTCGCGCACCTGATGGACGACATCCAGAAGATCTACGACATCACGGATTCGCACTGGGTGGTCAATCAGCGCAAGGTAGGCTGAAACAGGGCGGCAACGGCCTGAACTTCGCTTCGTCATCGCGTGCCCATCGGCCAACGCCATTGAAGGCGCCACGCACAGGATTCACTCGGACGGCTCGTTCCGGAATCGTTCGCTGACCAGCGCGCGCAGCCACTGGTGGGCCGGGTCGCGGTGCAGACGTTCCGGCCAGAGCATCAGCATCTCGAAGCCGGGGATCTCGAGAGGGGCAGACACCATTCCGACACCGGGGTGATTGCCCGCCAGGCGTTCCGGCACCATGGCAACCAGGTCAGTGCTGGCCAGGACATGCAGCAGCGGCAGGAAGTGGGGTACCGACAGCACGACGTTGCGCTGCAGGCCGACAGCAGCCAGTGCCTGGTCGGTGGCGCCCTGAAAGCCCCCACCATCGTGCGAGACGATGGCATGTTCCAGATGACAGAACCGGGCCAGCGTGGGCCGCCGCTTCAGGACCGGGTGCCCCGCACGGGCGGCCAGCACGTAGCGTTCATGGAAAAGGCTGCGGCGTCTCAGGTGAGGCGGCGCTTCGGCTGTGATGTGGAACGCCAGATCGAAGTCATCCTGCCGAGCGCGCTGCGACAGGAGCGGGAGCGAGAGCTGGTGGATGGCCAGGCGCATGCCGGGTGCCTGCTCTCGAAGCCGGGGCAGGATGGGTTGGAGGACCGTCATCAACGTGTAGTCGGTGGCGAGCAGTCGCCACGTGTGGTGTGCCGTGGCGGGATCGAAGGGCTCGGGAGGCGCGACAGCCCGGCCCAGGGCAAGCAGCGCATCGTGCAGCGGGATGCGCAGCTGTTCGGCACGCGCCGTGGGCTGCATGCCCTGCGGGCCGGGCAGCAGGAGCGGATCATCCAGCAGCTCGCGCAGACGGGCCAGCTGCATGCTGACGGTGGGCTGTGCCAGGGCATGGCCGCGAAAAAACCCGCTGCAGCGGCTTTTCCGCGACATGAACATCACCGCTGCCCACGCCTACACCAACTACGACCTGTGCGCCGAAGCCATGGGTCGCGAGCTGATGGGGCTGGCGCCGGACCCCGCCGTTGCACCGGCTCCATGAACCACATTGTCAAGTTTCATGAAGCTTATGCAATATTTTCGATCATCTGGTTACGATTTGCAGGTTGCCAATCATATTGATACGCAGATAAGTTAGGACTGCAGAAGTCAAAAATATGTGTTAACTGGCCCGCGGGAAGGGCCTGTACTGCAAATCTGCGCCGGATTTCCCTTAACTCTTTGCTCAAGGAAATGAGCCCACATGAAACCTAAGCATTTTTCCCTCAGACCGCTGGTCGTCAGCCTTGGCGCGTGTGGGATTCTGTTCTCCGGAAGCGGCATCCATGCCCAGGAAGTGTCCACGGAAGATGATGGTGCCATCCGTGCCACCAGCGACGATGGCGCCATTCGTGC
Organism: uncultured Lautropia sp.; assembly: GCA_938046755.1. Classification (GTDB taxonomy): domain Bacteria; phylum Pseudomonadota; class Gammaproteobacteria; order Burkholderiales; family Burkholderiaceae_E; genus Lautropia. The sequence goes on from CALIXC010000241.1 coordinate 9,002, forward strand.
AACGGGTGACGACGGCGCCATTCGCGCCACCAGCGATGACGGCAGCAGCGGCTCCGGGCTGAAGGTCAAGGCAGCCACGCTGCCGGAGATCCACGTGACGGACCGCAGCCGGGATGTGAACCAGGTGAGTGGGTATGTGCCGACGAGTTCTTCGGCCGGGACGCGTACCGAGACGCCGATCAACGAAATTCCGCGTTCGATCAGCGTCGTCGGGGCTCAGCAGATTCAGGACCAGAATTCCCGTTCGATCTCTGAGGCCATGCGTTACATGCCCGGCGTCAACGCCAACTACTTCGGTGCAGACCCGTTTGGTGAATGGATCCAGATGCGGGGCTTCGATACCCGTCCCTTCCAGGATGGCATTCCGGACATCATCTCCAACTCGGACAAGGGCGATGTCAAGGATGAGCCCTTCCTTTATGAGCGCATGGAAGTGCTGCGGGGTGCCAGCGCTGCAGTTTCGGGCAACAATGGCCCCGGCGGCGTGATCCACATGGTGAGCAAGCGACCGCAGGCCACCAAATTCGGTGAACTCAATGTGAGCTATGGCACCAACGACACCAAGCTGATGTCGCTGGATTCCACCGGTCCGCTGGACAAGGATGGTCAGTGGCTGTACCGGGTGATCGCCCTGGGCAGCAAGGGCGGCGCGCAAGTGGACCACGCCAAGAGTGAGCGGGCTGTCTTCAAGCCCATGTTGACGTGGGTGCCTGCCGCAACCACCAACATCACCGTATTTGGAGAGTACCAGCGCGATTACAACAACACCGTGCTGGGTTACCTGCCCAAATGGGGCACGCTGTTCGACCGGGCTCCGGGCAAGCTCTCGCCCCGGCTGTTCGTCAGCGAGCCAGACTGGGACCGCGCCCGTGGCATCCGCAAACGCGCCGGCTGGGAGGTGAACCAGCAGCTGAGCGACAACTGGAGCCTGCGCCACCACCTGCGCTACTCGAAGAGCGAGCGTGATCTGCGGAGCATGTATCCGGCGTATAGCGCTTACAAGGAAAGAATCTGGACGGATGAAGACGGCAACGAGGATGTCGCCAACGGTCTGTACATGCAGCGCAGGTACACCTTCGAGGCGGGACACCGCAACTCGCTGACAGCGGACCTGCTGTTCCAGGGCCGTTTCGACACCGGGGGCATGAAGCACACCGCCCTGATCGGTTTCGATGTGAACAGCATTCGCGCAAGCAACAAGAGTCTCGATGAAGAGACGTCCTCACTGAACGCTTACAATCCAG
>CALIXC010000242.1 GCA_938046755.1 uncultured Lautropia sp.
CCCGCCGTGAGCGAGCGCCCCCCTAGCCCCGCCCCGGGCGCGGACAGCCGTTCCGCGTCCCCGGCGCCGACCGCACCAGCCACTCCGCCGGCGGCAGTCGCACCGCGCCAGTCCTCCTACATCCGCACCGTCCTGAAGGTACTCACCGGCAGCGCAGCCGCCCAGGCCATTCCGCTGCTGGTGATGCTGCTGCTGGCCCGCCTGGTCAGCGTCGAGGCCCTGGGGGTCTATGCCATCTGGCAGGCCGTCATCTACATCGCCATCGTGCCAGCCACGGCACGCATGGAAATCCTGCTGGTGGCACTGCCACTGGCCAGCGACCGGCGCAAGGCCTTCCGGATCGGGCTCTTCAGCAGCATCGGCGTGGGCCTACTGCTGTCGCTGGTGGCGGTGCTGGCGCACGGGTTCATCGAACAGCGCCTGCCCGGCTGGCCCCTGTCGGCCTCGGTCCTGGTGGGCCTGGGCACCTGGGCACTGGCCATGCAGACGCTGTGGCTGGCCATGGCCGTCACCTCGGGCGCCTTCGGTGTGGTCAACCGCATCCGCATCACCTCGGCCGGCCTCACGGCGTTGCTGCAAGTTGTGCTGGTCTGGTTCTGGCCCAACGGCATGATGCTGATGCTGGGCTTCGTCATCGGCACCAGCATGGGCAGCTGGGCCGCCTGGCTGGGGCTGAAGGAATTCCTGCTGGCGCACGACCTGCCCGATCCGAGCGGCCGCCACCAGCCCTGCCAGACCTACGGCGAGCTGATGCGCACCCACGGCAAGACGCCGATGATCGCCCTGCCCGCCGCCCTCATCAACACGGTGGCCCAGCAGATTCCACTGCTGCTTACCGGCACCCGCTTCGGCGAGCACGCCGCCGGCCTGCTGGGCACGGCATGGCGCACCATCTCGGCGCCCATGTCCATCATCTCCAACTCGGCTCAGGACGTCTTCAAGAACAAGGCCGCCGAAGAATTCAACCGCACCGGCCAGTGCCGGGCCGCCTACAAGCAGACCCTGCGGCTGCTGGCCTTCCTGGGCATCTTCCCGTCGGCCGTGCTGCTGTTCTGGGGGCCGCCGCTGTTCGCCCTGGTCTTTGGCGAGAACTTCCGAGCCGCCGGCGAGATCGCCCAGGTCTTCGCCCCACTGCTGTTCATCCGCTTCTTTGCCAGCCCGCTGGGCTACACGCTGCTCATCACCCGCCAGGCCAAGCTGGACCTGTACTGGCAGATCGGGCTGCTGGCCGTAAGCCTGGCTGCCTTCACCCTGCCACGGGAAGCCATGGCGGCAATCAAATGGTTCTCCGGCGGGTATGCAGCACTGTATGTGGTATATCTGCTACTCCAATGGTGGGCAGCGGGGGGTCATGGCCACTCCGGGCGACCCCGATCCTGAACGGGGTGCGGAGTCCCCGCCCCTCCGAACCCGAACTCGAACCGAACTGGCGCAAGGAGCCATCATGGCGTCCCACACCCTGAATCCCACGAGAAGAATGAGACGACCGACGCTGTTCGATACGTTCGGCTATGGCAGCAAGCCCCAGCGTCCCAGCTCTTTCGTCACGATGATGGTCACCATGGCCGTCATCTTTCATTTCGCGCTGCTGCCCATCCTGTGGCAGGAAGTGCCCAGTGTGCCCAGCATTGTCTGGACGGGCGTTTCCACCGCACTGCTGGGGCTGACGGCCCTTGCCGCTCGGCACAGCAGCATTTCCATCCGCTGGACCACGTCGACCACCATCGCCTTCTTCGTCGCCTACCCCCTCTTCGCCTGGATCAGCTACAAGGCTTGGGGCCAGTACAGTACCGAGCGTGAGGGTCTACTGCTACAACTCATCCCCATCATGTTCCTGGGGCTGGTGCTCTATTTCATGGGAGCAGCTGCCCGCAGCCACCGCGTCTTCCGTGCCTTCGCCATCACCTGGGCCATCATCGCCCTTTATGCGCTGGCGCACGCTGCCAGCTTCGACCGCGCAGGCTTGGCGGAGTCCAGCACCGAAACCGGTGTCAAGCTTAACTACCAGCTGATGGGCGATGCCTTCGCCATCTGCAGCGCCATTCTGGCTCCTCGCATTCGCCAGTCAGTGTGGCAGTGGATCTTCATCCTGGTGTCCATTGGCATCATGTTCGTGATCCCTTCGCGCAGTGCCGCCTTCTTCGGCGTCGTGGCGCTGATGTCGATCCCTTTCATGTCCAGCAGCCTCAGCATTCGCGCCATGGTCATCGTGATGGCGCTGGTGGCCTA
>CALIXC010000243.1 GCA_938046755.1 uncultured Lautropia sp.
GTGCTGCCGCTGGGCGTGGCCATGGGCTTTGCCATCATGCTGATGACTGTCGTCCACAACGAGGCCATGGCGATGCTCGTGCTGCTGGTCATCGGCATCCTGTCGGGCTTCTTCGTGGTGCCCATGAATGCGCTGCTGCAGCACCGTGGCTACGTGGTGATGAGTGCCGGCAACTCCATCGCCGTGCAGAACTTCAACGAGAACCTCAACATCTTGGTGATGCTGTCGTTCTATGCGCTGATGCTGTGGCTGGACCTGCCCATCAACACCGTGGCCGTGCTTTTCGGTCTGGCGGTGGCCGGCGTCATGCTGCTGGTCATCCTCTGGCACCGGCGCAACCAGCGCCGCTTCGACAGCGAGGTGCATATCGGCGAGGATCCTCGCCACGGAAACATTCCGACGCCGCACTGAGGATGCACCCCGCGAGCCGGAGGCCCTTGCCTCCGGGCCGATCAGCCGTCAGAGCGCGCGGCGTCCAGCGCCTCCACAGCCGACAGCGCTAGGCACAGGTCTTCCCAGCCTTTCAGCTTGTCGCGCTGGTTACGCAGCAGGTAGGCCGGGTGATAGGTGACCACCACCGGCACCTGCCGGCCGTCCAGTGTGATGTGATGCAGCTTGTTGCGCAGCCGGCCGATCTGCAGCTCGGAATGCAGCACGCTCTGTGCTGCGAAGCGCCCCAGCAGCAGGATGCAGTCCGGCTGAACCAGCCGGATTTGTTCGTACAGGAAGCCTTCGCAGGCCGCCACCTCGTCAGGTTCGGGGTTCCGGTTGTTGGGCGGGCGACACTTCAGCACGTTGGCGATGAACACGTCTGCGGCGGGATCGATGCCGGCAGCGTCCAGCATCGCATCCAGCAGCTTGCCAGCCTGGCCCACGAAGGCCTCGCCCTGTTTGTCCTCCTCGGCCCCCGGTCCTTCGCCGATCAGCATCCAGCGGGCCTGCTGCGGGCGTCCGCGGCCGAATACCGTGTTCGTGCGCGTCTCGGCCAGACGGCAGCGACGGCATCCGTCCACGTCCTCGCGCAGCCGGATCCAGCGCTGCGCCGGTGGCAGGTCCGGATGCGACAGCGATGTGGGTTCGGGTTCGGTGGGCAGCATCGGCTCGGGCAGCCAGTCCGCGTCTTCCATCCAGGGCTCGCCGCCCCAGCTCTCCAGCGGCACGTCGTCTGCCCAGGCCGGGTGGCCGGACTCGGGGCCTCCATTGGCGACGGTGTCATCAGACTTGCGGTTGCTGGAAGCAGCGTCGGCAGAACCCATGGAAAAGTCCTCAGCTCCATTATTGGCGTTAACAGCGGCGACGGGTTCGCTGGTTCCGGAAGAAACGCCGACAGAAGAAGGTGCGGAAGATTCTCCAGCCGCGGCCAAGGTGTCGGCAGGCGCTTCGCTCGCTTGCCAGACGTCGCTAGGGACACCGGCATCGGATCCGGAAGCCCCGGTGGCCCCTGCCTCAGTCCCTGACGCTGCCTGCGGACCTGCACGGGTGGCGCGCGTGGGTTGTGGCGCTCCGGGCAAGGCCCCGGCGCGTGGCATCCACAACGGACCCAGGCCCAGTGCGGCCCATGCGCGTCGCCGGCGTGCAACCAGAGCGACATCATTATTCATGGCTTCATCGTCCGGCATCGTGACCGTATCTTCCGTCATTCCATTGGCTCAATGGGCAGCGCATCACCCAGGCATCATCGTGGCGACCGTCGGCGGCGCGATAGTAGTTGCGACGCCGTCCCAGCGTCTCGAAGCCCATGCGCTGATAGAGCGCCAGGGCCGGCGCATTGCCGGTGGCCACCTCCAGAAACAGGCTGCGCCCGCCCTGCTGCCGTACCTGTGTCTGCAGCCAGCCCAGACAATGCCGGCCCAGCCCGCGCCCCTGATGGCTGCGTGCCAGGGCCAGGGTCAGTAGCTCTACATCGTCCAGCGCAGCCAGCAGCACGGCATAGCCGAAAGGCTGCCCGGCATCGGTGAAGACCCATGCCTGATGCTCTGCCTTCAGCGAATCGGCAAACTGGCTGATCCGCCACGGATAAGGTTGCACGGCCTGCTCGATGGCGTCCACCGTCGGCAGGTCGGCTTCCGTCATCGGTCGAAAGCCGATCGTCGACAGGTCCATGAGGGGCCCGCTCATCGTCCGGCGGGCTGTGCGGCCTGCCGGGCTGCAGCCAGCTGGCGCTGCTCGCCGCGGTCCAGCGCCACGCGGTCGCGCACATACAGGGGACGCACACCCCGTGCCGCCATC
>CALIXC010000244.1 GCA_938046755.1 uncultured Lautropia sp.
TACCGCTTCGTCATCGACATGGCCACGCTGGACAAGGCCGTCTGATGATTGCTCCACAGGAAGGCACGGACGCCCGGGGCGTGGGTCTTCTTTTCCTGGATCTATTCTCTGGCTTCGATGAATCCTTCATCGAAGCCCTGGAAAACCGGGACCAGGACCCGCCCCAGGATCGGGAACCACTCTGAAAATGACTGGCCGTATGGCTCAGTCCATTCAGCGATTCAGCATCGAGAGTCCCGCCAGAACGGCCAGCACCAGCAGCACCGCCAGTGCAATCTTCACCCAGCTCCAGGGCTGTTCGCCGGCCACCTTGCCGGTGTAGCCGTTCACCAGCACCTGAAAATTGCGGGCGCCATAGTCGTAGCGCACCAGCCAGATCGGCACCAGCACGTGCTTGAAGGTGCAGTCGTCAAAGCGCGTCTCCACCCTCAGATTGCGATGGGTGTCACCCGGCACCTCACGACTGCACAGCGCTTCCATGCTCAGCTGCATCTGCTGGCGTCCCTGCGTGGTGGCCTCGCGTAGATCCACCTGATAGCGCTCCACCGTCCAGCCGCGGACATAGTCCGGTGAATAGGCCTTCAGATCGGTCGTCGTCGGAAAGGGCTCGATGCGCTTCAGAAGTTTTCCATGGATGCCCACCGTGCCTGGAACCAGTTCATCATCGAACAAATGTTCCAACTCCCCGAAAGACGGTATCCATTGCACGTGCTGCACACGGCGGGTCTCCATCCGGCCGTCGGTGCCACGCGCCATTTCGGTGGTGTAGTAATAGCGCCCTGATTCCGCCTGCCAGCGTGAATGCGCTCGGGCATCGAAGGTCCAGTACGGCAGATAGACGCCCTTCAGCGTGTCGGTTGCAGCAGCCCGCTTCAACCGGTTCGGTGCAAACCAGCGGGATCGATACCAGGTGCGCAGCACATCACGCACCTGGCTTTCGCTGATGCGAAACGGCAGCAGGCTCTGCGGCGTGATCGCATCGCGCATCTCCTCGTGTGTCACGATGGCAGGCGACCCGCAGAAGTCGCAGCGATCGGCCACCTTGCCATTCACGAAGACCGAGATGGCATGACAATTCTGGCATTTCACTTCGTGCCGTTCAGCACCCCAGTTGCGCAGGTTAGCGGGGTTGCGCAGGGCCGCTTCCAGATCCTGCTCGTACAGCGCGTGATGATCCGGGACCCCGCGACCGAACAATGCCTCGGCTTCCTGCGCCAGCGACATGTCCTCGGCCGAATGCCCAAAAGCGCCAACGGCGGAGACCTCCTCAACCCCAGATCCGGGTCCGGGCATGGTGACCGCGACACCCTCCCGGCGATCCGGCGTTCTTTTCTCGGTCGACATACCCGCCGCGCCCACATTCCCCGCAGCTTCCGTCGCACCCGCAGCACTCACGCCATCACCAACATGAGTGGAACTTCCTCCCACCCTGTCACCACTGGCATCGTCTGCCCTGTCATCCCTCTTGCCATCCACCCGGCCCCGTCCGGAGAACGTCGCCATCACGGTGCCGCAGTAGGGACACGCGAGGGCCTGGCGGGCAGCACTCCATTCCAGGTGTCCACCACATTCCGGGCAAGGCCGAACACCGGCCGTACCCGTCGAGGATGCGGATTGCAATACCTCAGCCACGCAGGAACTCGTCCAGGGCCGAACGTGCAATGCGATAGGCTGCGCCGATGCGCCGTGCCTTCAGCTCACCTGACTGGATGCTGGCCAGCAGATCCTCCACCGGCACACTCAGCAGCTGCGCCGCCTGCTCGGGCGTGAGCACTTCCAGCGCTGCCACTGGTGATGGATTGCCGGCTGCACCCGTAAAGCCGCCCGGTGTGCCCTGCGCAGGCACCATACCCTGTCCGGACACGGCGCCCGGAACCGACGCCATGCCGCCGGCCGTCCCCTGACTGCCCGACGCCGACGCACCAGTGCCCATCCCCCGCATCATGTCCTGCGCCATGGCAAAGCCCATCGCCATCTGCGCGGGCATGGCAGCTGCCGAGCCACCTTCGCCACCCTGCCCCATCGACAGACCCATCTGGTACTTCACATAGTCGTTGAGATTGCCGATGGCGCGCATGCTGCTCTGCTTGTCGATGGCCTGTTCGACCTCGGCCGGCACCGACACGTTTTCCAGGATGAAACTGGAAATCTCCAGACCGTACTTCTCGCGCACGGTCGGGTTGATGATGGGCAGGAGCGCCTCACCCATCTCGGCATAGCGGCCGGCCACATCCAGTACCGGTACGTGGGCACGCGCCAGCGCATCGGTGAACACGCTCACGATGCGCGAACGCATCGTGTCCTGGAATTCATCCAGCCGGAAATGCTGGTCGGTACCCGCCACTTCCTTCAGGAACAGCGGCGCATCGACAATGCGGAAATCATAGGTGCCGAACG
>CALIXC010000245.1 GCA_938046755.1 uncultured Lautropia sp.
GGTCACAGGCTTTTACAGCCTTGCCGTGGGCAGCGTTGCCCTTGAGGAAGCGCCCCATAGAGTGACCCAAGGGCTGGCTCGCCACCCGGTACCCGTCATGATCCTGGCCCAGCTGGCCGTGGACATGACGCATCAGCGCAAGGGCCTCGGACAGGCGCTATTGAAGGATGCCCTATTGCGCACCGCACAGGCCGCTGACATCGCTGGCATACGCTGCCTTCTGGTTCACGCGAAGGATGATGCAGCACGGCGTTGGTATGAATCGTGGGACTTCGAGCCCAGCCCGACAGACCCCTACCACCTGTTCCTGATGCTGAAGGATCTCAAGGCGATATTGGGCTGAGACCCCACTGTCGGAATGGCCCCTCACCGAACTCCGCCCTGGAGTTACCCCCGCCAGCCCCCAACCCATCCGGTGCCCCACACCTCCGTGTAACGTACTGGTTTTCCTCTTCTGTCAGCCACCGCGTAACGGCCTGCCCCCTTCGCCCCTCCCTTATAAAATAAGGGACAGAACAGCCCCAAGGGCAACAAGGCAGGAGCAAACCATGTACAAGAAACTTCTGGTCCCCCTGGATGGCAGCGCCACCGCTCAGCTGGCGCTGAAACACGCCGAAGCGCTGGCCAAACTCAGCGGCGCCTCCATCATCCTGCTCTCCATCGTCGAGGAGATGCACTACAGCAACGGCTACGAGCGTCCGAAAGTCTATATCGAGCAGGTGCGACCGCACTTCCTGGCCACGGCACGGGCCCTGCTGGGAAAGGCGGCCAAGCCCTTGCGTGACGGCGGTCTGTCGGTAGCTGCGCACGTGGTGGAGAGCGGCAACCACCGTGTCTCGGAGCTCATCGTCCAGCAGGCCAAGGACGAGCATTGCGACCTGATCATCCTGGGCACGCACGGCCGCCGTGGCATCGACCGGCTGCTACTGGGCAGCGATGCCGAGCAGGTGGCCCGCATCGCGCCAGTGCCTGTCATGCTGGTGCGCACGGACGGCAAGGAGGCCTGATTTTCAGGGGCGCTGGTTGTAGTCCAGTGCAATGTCCAGCCACCGGTCAAATACGGGCTCGGTCAATGCATCGGCCCGTACCGTGATCCAGCCGGTGGTCTGCTGCTGCTGCTTCCGATTTCCGATGCGGGCCGGCTGTGCCGTGTCCCCGGCCTCGGCCAGCAGGCGCGCCTCGTCTTCGGGCGGACAGCGTACCATCATGTCGCCGCTTCGGCTGGCAAAGGCCACGATATGGCCGTCCACCATGAAGGACAGGCCGCCGAACATCTTCACTTCGCGCAGGCTGGGAATGCCCGCCAGCCGCTCGCGGATCCGCTGGGCCAAGGTTTCATCGTATGCCATGCGGCCCAGCATACCAGAGCCGCCCACCCGCCTGGCCCCTGCCGCTCACATCTTCCACGAAAGCTGCCGCACCGGGTCTTTTTGTGGCCCCCCGCTCCATCTCCACCTTCCCTCTTGCATCCCGCCTCCCTGGCTCCCCTCCCTCTTCAGTCATACCCCGTCAACGCCGGCAACCACAGCGACAGTGCCGGCACGTAGGCAATCAGCAGCAGCGCCAGGATGCTGACCAGCGTGAAGGGCGCGACCTTGACTACGATCTGCTCCACCGTCATGCCGCTGATGCCGGAGGCAACGAACAGGTTCTCGCCTAGCGGCGGCGTCTGGAAGCCAATGGAGAGCGCGCAGATGACCACGATGCCTACGTGGGTGGGATCGGCGCCCAGCATGTACATGATCGGCATCAGCACCGGCACCAAGATCATGATGGCCGCCAGCGTTTCCATGAACATGCCCACGAAGAGCAGCAGCACGATCAGGAAGAGCCACACCACTTCCAGGCTGTCGGTCATGCCCAGCAGTTGCGCAGCCAGATGCGCCGGAATCTCCTCTTCCACCAGCACCCGGCCAAACACCGTGGCCGCGAACAGGATCAGCAGCACCCGCCCGGTGATCCAGGTGGTGGCCAGCAGGGCTTCCCGCGCCTTGGCCCAAGTGATCTCCCGGTGCAGCAGCACACCCACCAGCAACGTGTAGGCAATGGCCACCACGGCCGATTCCGTGGGGGTGAACAGCCCGGAATAGATGCCGCCCAGGATGATGAAGGGCGCCACCAGCGACCACACGCCATGGCGCAGCGCCTCGACGATGGCACGGCCGCTCCAGGTGTCGGTCAGGCCCCGGTAGCCGCGTCGGCGCGAGATCAGGTAGTTCACCAGGATCAGTGCCAGCGCCATCACCAGGCCCGGCACGGCCCCCGCCATGAACAGCTTCGGGATCGACAGGCTGGCAAATTCGCCGTGCCGCGCCACGGCGGCCGGCGGTATCTGCAGGCCCATGGCCGCCACGCCGAAGATCACCATCGGAATGGACGGCGGAATGATGATGCCGATGCCCCCGGATGCCGCCGTGACGGCACCCGCATAGGCCTTGTCATAGCCGCGTCGCGTCATGGCCGGCACCATCAGCATGCCCACCGCGGCCGTCGTGGCCGGACCGGAACCGGAGATGGCGCCGAAGAACACGCAGGCCAGCACCGTGGCCATGCCCAGCCCACCCGTCACCGGCCCAGCCAGCGCCTCGGCAATGTCCACCAGCCGGCGCGAGATGCCGGCCGCTTCCATCAGCGCGCCGGCCAGCACGAAGGCCGGCAGCGCCATGAGCGGAAAGGAGCCCACCGAGGTGTAGGCGATCTGCACCATGCGCACCGGATCAATGTCCAGCACCCAGAAGCAGGCCAGCGCCGACACGGCCAACGAGACGGTGATGGGAGCGCCGATGAGCAGCAGCACCAGGAAGGATCCGAACAGAATCGCCACGACAGGGTATTCCATGCCCTATTCCTCGTGGTTCTGATGGGCCAACCGCTCGATCTCGGCCTGTTCGGGGTCCTTCAGCGCCTCCCCCCGGATCAGCACGCGATAGTCGTTGGCCAGGATGCGTACCGACATCAGCACGAAGGCCACCGGCAGCACCAGATAGAAGTATTTCATCGGCAGGCCCAGCGTCTGCGAACTCCAGAAGCGGTTCATCCGGAAGAAGATGAAATCGATGCTGAGCCACGCAAAGTACAGGTTGAAGGCCACCCAGATGAGATCGGCCAGCCCTTCGGAAACCTTCTTGACGATGGGCGGAAAGAACGTGAACTGGAAGGTGACGCGGTTGTGGGCCGAGAGCCTAGCCGCCACCACGGCCCCAAAGTACGCAAACCACACGAACATGTGCGTGGCCAGTTCATCAGCCCACAGGATGGTGTAATGAAACAGCTGACGACTGACGATCTGTGCAAACATCAGCGACACGAATCCCACCAACAGAAAGGCGCAGACGAATTCCTCGATGTGATCCAGCCAAGACCAGCGGCGCTTCGGGCGGGGCTGCTTCTGTGCTTGGGCCATGGCGTTTCCCGTCACAGGGCTGGCGGCAGGCACGGCGGCCAATCAGCGCCCCAGGGCGCGCTGGGTGGCATCGATTTTCTCCTTGCCACCCACTGTGTCATAGAAGCGGGGCCAGACACGCTCCATGGCCACCTTTGCCCAGGCCTCTTCGCCCCCAACAGGCTCTACGATCTCCATGCCCTTGGCCTGTAACTGCTGCCTGACCTCACGTTCGGTCCGCTGCAGATAGTCGTAGCTGTGCGTCGTGGCTTCCCGACCCGCCGCCAGGATGGCATCCTGCATGGCAGGCGTCTGGTTCTGGAAAACCTCCTCGCTGATCACCAGCGGCTCCAGCGAGAACAGGTAGCGGATGGGCGTGATGTACTTCTGCACCTCGTCGAATTTCATCGCCGCCACGGTGATGAACGGATTGTCCTGACCATCCACCACCTTCTGCTGCAAGGCGGTGAAGGTCTCGGACCATGCCAGCGGCGACGGATTGATGCCCCAAGCCTGATAGGTCTCAATCATCACCTCGTTCTTGGGCACACGGATCACCATACCGCGCAAATCGTCCGGATCCGTGACCGGCTTGCGGGAATTGGTCAGCACCCGGAAGCCCGAGAACGCCCAGCCGACGATCCGCACCTGGGCATCGCGCACGGTGTTGTCCACCAGTTCGCGGCCGATCTCGCCCTGCACCAGCGTGCGCGCCTCGTCGGCATTGCGCACGATGTAGGGCAGCGTCAGCACGCTCAGCGTGGGCGAGAACGGCGCCAGGTTGTTGATGGCCAGCACCGACATGTCCAGCGTGCCCATGGCCGCCTCGTTGACGGTGTCCTCCTCGCTGCCCAGCTGGCCATTGGGAAACAGGGCCACTCGATGCACGCCCTGCGTCTTTCGTTCCAGCGACTGCTTGAAGAACGACGCCAGCTCCCACTGGGTACCGCCCTGGGCATCGCCCACGGCCATCTTGAAGGTGGCGGCACAGGCCGTGCCGGAGATGCCCAGCAGAATGGCCACGATCAGCATGATGCCGGCAGATTTTGGTCGCATGGAAGGTCCCTCCCTGGGGTCGGCGCTCTTTCCCGGGCGAGTCTGCCCGGTCTGGATTCGGGAATGTGCCGGCAGTGCACCGGCACGCGTTGCGTCGTCGAAGGACGGACTAAAGCACTTCGTCCTTCAAGTGATACCAGCGGTACAACGCCCGCTGGCCAAGCCGCCGGAATGGCGCAAACCATTCCGATGTGATGACGCCGGCCACGTTGGGGAAAGGCAGCTGCCCCTGGAAGATGGGCAAGTGCAGCGAGCCACCGGTGCCGGCAATCCCCTGCGCCAGGCGGCGACCGGCCTGGGCAGCGTACATCACGCCATTGCCACCATAGCCAAGCGCGTAATAGATGGCGGCGTGAGGGTCGGGCTGCACGATGCGCGGCATCATGTCGTGGCTAACATCCACCCAGCCCCACCAGGAATAGTCGATGGACACGTCACGCAGGCCCGGAAACTTGCGCACCATGCCGTCCAGCAGCATCCGCTCATAGCGCTTGTCGGGCGCACCGCGCCCGTTGATGGCGCTGCGACTACCGATCTGCAATCGACCATCCGGTGTGAGTCGATAGTAATGGCGCAGCACCCGCGTGTCGGTAATAACCTGATGGGTGCGCAGGCCATTGGCCTCGATCTCCTCGGGCGTGAGCCGGCGCGTGACCACCGAGTTGGACAGGATGGGCATGAGGCGGTTGCGCAGGCGGGGATGCAGTGTCTGCGACGTGTAGCCGCCCGTGGCCACGGCCACGGCCCGTGCACGCACCACGCCACCGGGCGTCTGCAGATGGTGCCAGCCGTCCTTCGTGACCCAGCCCTGCACCGGACTGGCCGGATGCACGGTCGCCCCCAGCGCCCTCGCCTTCTTCAGGTAGCCGAAGGCCAGCTTGGCCGGATGCAACCCCAGCCCCTCGGGCTCGTGCATGGCGCCAGCCGCCTCGTGGTCGTCGATGTAGTGGCGGCGCAGCGTGTCGGCGTCCAGGATCTGCGCATCGTAATCGAAGACCTCGCGCAGCACCTTTGCCTCCCGTTCCAGCATCGGCATCCGGGCCGCACGGTGCGCCACGTACAGGTGGCCGCCAGGCTGCACATCGCAATCGATGTCGGCAATCAGCCGCTTGAAGTATTCCATGCCATCCAGGCACTCGGCATGCAGCGCCAGCGCCGTGTCCAGCCCCCAGCGCGAGATCCATTGCGAGCGGGTCAGGCGACCGGAGGCACACTGGGCCTGGCCCCCATTGCGCACGCTGCACCCCCAGCTCACGCGGTTGGCTTCCAGCACGGTGGCCTGAACGCCGTAATCACGCGCCAGGGCGATGGCGGCCGACAGACCGGTGAAGCCGGAGCCGATGATGGCCACATCCACCTCGCGGTCACTGTCGATGGGGCCATCGTCCGCGGGCGGCTCACCGGCCGTGGCGATCCAGTAGGTCGGTGAGTAGTCCTGCCCGCATCCGGGCGTGGACGCCACAAGAGGATCATAGGTCGGATCGTAGCGATCCAGCGCACGGGTGGTTGAAACGTCCTTCGACGGCAAGCGTTGGCGAAGGAATCCCTGGTCGACTGCAATATCCATCATGCAAACCCACAAAAAGACATCGGGGCGCAGATCGGCTGCAATCACGTGGCTGCATGTTCCCTGAATCGACACGCGCCATCGCACGTGCGGACCATCGGAATATCTGCCGATCGGTGCCATGGCCAGAATATAAATGACATGGCACCGATCCGATTTATCGGAAAAATACTATTGAAATAACCAAATCATGAAAAAGCGATGACCACTCACATCCGCATCAACAATACCACGCCCGTCATGAATGCGGCAACGAACAGCGCCTCGCTCACCAGCAGCACGATGGGCCGCCAGCCCAGCGCGGCGATCTTCCCGAAGGAGGTCTTCAGCCCGAGCGCCGAGATGGAGATGACGAGCGCCCAGGAAGAAGCATCCCCGGCCATGTCATGAACGGCCGCCGGGATCCAGCCCAGACTGTTGAGCACCATCAGCAGCACGAACATCAGCAGGAAGAAGGGCAGCAGCGGTGGCCGCTTTGCCGGCTTGCTGCCATCCAGTACGGCCGACTGCGCCACGGCCTTGCGAAAGACAAAGGCCAGCGTCAGCACCACCGGCACCAGCATGGCCACCCGGAACATCTTGGCCAGCGTGGCGGCCTTGGCGATCTCGGGCGAGAGGATGTTGCCCGCCCCCACCACCTGCGTCACGTCATGAATGGCGCCGCCCAGGAAGAGGCCTGCCTCGGCCACGGACATGTCCAGCCACCGTACCCACAGCGGATACAGCACCATCACCAACGTGGACAGGCTGGCGATGCCGATGGCCGTCATCAGCGTGTTGCGCTCGTTCTCGGCCGTCTGCGGCATGGTAGCGGAAATGGCCATGGTGGCCGAAATGCCGCAGATGCCCGTCCCCCCGCCCGACAGCAGGCCCAGCATGGGCGGCAGGCGCAGCGCCCGCGCCATCAGCACCCCGAAGGTCATGGTCAGAATCACGGCCCCCGCCAGGCCCAGGATGCCCCAGAGCCCCAGCGCCGAGACATCGGCCATGACGATGCGGGCGCCCAGCAGCGCCACCCCGATGCGTACCAGCTTCTTGGCCGAGAATTCGATGCCCGGCACGCAACGCGCGTCTTCAGATAGAAAATGGAAGGCGATGCCGATCAGCAGCGCATAGAGGAACTTCGGGCCGCCGTAGTGCTCGGACACGAAGCTGGCGGCCACGGCAATGACCGTGGCCAGCATGATGCCGGGCAGGTACCTGCCCACGACAGAGAAAGGCGTGGCAGGATCGGGGCGGGAAGGCATGGCAATGAGCGGATGAGGGAGCGGGATCAAGGACCCCGGCATCATACCCTGCCCGCCTGAGCAACCCCGCCCGGCAGAAAAAGCCCCTGCTTCCCGCCGCACACCAGCCGGGGGAACCAGGGGATGCGTCCGCCCGGGCCAACCCCGGGCAGATACGGACAACGGACGGCCGATCAGGCGCTCTGCAGCGCCGTCACCGCAATGGCGTTGATGATGTCGGGCGTATCGGCACCCCGCGACAGGTCGTTGGCCGGACGACGCAGACCCTGCAGCAGCGGCCCCACCACCATGGCGCCACCGATGCGCTCGGTGATCTTGTAGCCGATGTTGCCGGCATCCAGGTTGGGGAACACCAGCACGTTGGCGCGGCCCTTCAGCTTCGAGTCCGGGAGCTTGCGGGTGGCGATCGACGGCACCACGGCGGCATCGAACTGGACTTCGCCGTCCAGCTTCAGATCCGGTTCGGCCGCGGCCAGCAGCGCCACGGCGCGCTGGACCTTCTCGACATCGGGGTGCTTGCCACCGCTTCCGGCGGTGGAAAAGGACAGCATGGCCACACGCGGCTCTTCACCCAGCAGCTGCTGGGCGCTGCGTCCACCGGCGCGGGCGATGTCCACCAGCTCCTCGGACGTGGGGTTGATGACCAGGCCGCAGTCGGTGTAGATGAGGCCGCCTTGCATGGGATGATGAGGCTTGTCCAGCGCCACCAGGAAGAAGCTGGACACCAGGCTGGTGCCTGGTGCCGTGCCGATGAGCTGGATGGCGGTACGGACCACGTCGGCCGTGGTGTGCACGGCGCCGGCCACCGAGCCGTCCACCTTGCCCTCGGCCACCAGCATATCGGCGAACACAAGAGGTTTCTGGATCTCGGCAGCTGCCTTCTCCGGCGTCATGCCCTTGTGCTGGCGATGCTGAAAGAGACGCTCGGCCAGAGCCGCCGTCTGGGGATCGTTGGCGGGATCGCGGATGGTGAGGCCGTCCAGCGACAGCCCTTCGGCGGCCGCACATTGTTCGATGGCCTTGCGGTTGCCCACCAGCGTGATGCGGGCCACGCCGCGCTGCTGCGCCTGCACGCCGGCCCGCAGCACGCGGGGATCGTCGGCTTCACACAGCACAACGTTCCGGTTCAGCGCGCTGGCACGCTGCTGTACGCCCTGCAGCAGGTCCGGAAGGGCGGGATCAGGGATGTAGGTAAGAGTGCTCATGGCAAACCAAGGAAAAGGGACAATGGGCAGGATCCTGAATGTGATCCCATGGTACCCCAGCGCCCCCACCATCGGCGCAACCGTCTGCCATGGTGAAAACCCCAACCCGGAAGCGCCCTCGACGGGCACCTCCCACGTGAAAACCGGGCCTGAAAGGCAGGCCCGCAAGCCCTTACCCCCTCGAGTTCCTAGACGTTCCTAGACGTAATCCCGGTACTTGTCCAGGAAGCGCACCGGCTTCGACAGTGCATCGCGCCGGAACGGATCGCCCAGCTCGCGGGTGCACATGATCTCGATGATGCAGGTCTTGCCCTCGTTCATCTGCATGTCGATGGCTTTCTTCAGGCTGGGGCCCACGTCTTCCAGGCGGTCCACCACAATGCCCTCGGCCCCCATGGAACGGGCAATGCCGGCAAAGCTCGGGCTATCCAGCTCACCGGCCACGAAACGGCGGTTGTAGAAATCCACCTGGTTCTTCTTCTCGGCCCCCCACTGCCGGTTATGGAACACCACCGCCGTGACCGGGATGCCGTGGCGCACGCAGGTCATGGTCTCGACCATGCTCATGGCCCAGGCACCGTCCCCGGCATAGGACACCGCCGGCCGGTCGGGACGGGCCACCTTGGCGCCGATGATGGTGGGAAAAGCGTAGCCGCAGTTGCCGAAGCTCATCGGCGCAAAGAAGCTGCGCGGCCGCTCGAAGCGCAGGTAGCTGTGCGCCACCGAATTGATGTTGCCGATGTCAGTGGAGAGCATCACGTCCGGCGGCAGCGCCTTTTCCAGCTCGCGCAGCACCTGGCGCGGATGCAGGTACTGGCCGCCGCTGAAAGGCGTCTCGCCCTTCTGCTCCTCGATCATTTCCAGACTGTACGGATCCGTCTCGTGCGTCCAGGCATCCAGCTCCTGCTCCCAGGCGGCCTTCTCGGCCTGGATCTTTGCGGCACGCTCGGCCTTCGTGGCATCCGACACCAGCGTGCGGCCCTGCAACCGCTCAAGCAGCGCTTCAGCCGCTGCCTTCGCATCGCCGCAGATGCCCACCGAGATCTTCTTCACCAGCCCCAGCATCTTGTTGTCGGCATCTACCTGGATGATCTGGGCCTCTCTCGGCCAGTAGTCCATGCCATGCTGGGGCAGCGTGCCGAATGGCCCCAACCGGCTGCCCAGCGCCAGTACGACGTCTGCCTGGGAAATCAGCTTCATGCCTGCCTTGGACCCTTGGTAGCCCAGCGGACCGCACCACAGCGGGTGGCTGGCCGGGAAGCTGTCGTTGTGCTGGTAGCTGTTGACCACCGGCGCCCCCAGCCGCTCGGCCAGCGCCCGGCACTGTTCCACGCCATCGGCCATCACCACACCGCCGCCCGACACGATGACCGGGAACCTGGCCTGGGCCAGCAGCTCGGCGGCACGGTCCAGACTTTCCTTGCCGCCCGGACCACGCTCCAGCGGCATCGGGCGGGGGATTTCCGTCTCGATCTCGCCATAGAAGTGGTCACGCGGGATGTTGAGCTGCGTGGGGCCCATTTCCGACAGCGCCCGGTCGAAGCAGCGCCCGGTGTATTCGGCCATGCGCGCCGGGTTGTTGACGTGCGCCTGATACTTGGTGAATTCCTGGAACATGGGCAGCTGGTTGCATTCCTGAAAGCCCCCCAGCCCCATCGTGCGCGTACCGGCCTCGGGTGTGACAATGACCACCGGGCTGTGCGCCCAGTACGCCGCCGCAATGGCCGTGACACAGTTGCTGATGCCCGGACCGTTCTGCCCGATGACCACGCCCTGGCGGCCGCTGGCACGCGAGTAGCCGTCTGCCATGTGAGCCGCCCCCTGCTCATGCACCACCGAAATGAAGCGGATGCCCGCCGGCGTGAAGATGTCCATCGCATCCATGAAGGCCGACCCCATGATGCCGAAAATGTTCTTCACCCCATGGGCCACCATGGTCTCCACGAAAGCCTCGGAAGGCGTCATTTTCTGGACTCCTTCCACCACCTGCCTCTCGTCTTTCACCATGTTCCCTTCTCCTCTTTCAGCAAACCGATGCGGGCGCATCCATTTGAAATCCATGACAAGCGGATTATTTTCTGGGCATGGGAAAAAGTGTCAATAAAACCTGCGGATAATGCGCATGAGGCCATGCGCAAATCGCATTTACCCC
The DNA here is from genome assembly GCA_938046755.1 of uncultured Lautropia sp. Taxonomy (GTDB): domain Bacteria; phylum Pseudomonadota; class Gammaproteobacteria; order Burkholderiales; family Burkholderiaceae_E; genus Lautropia. The sequence continues at coordinate 10,610 of CALIXC010000245.1, forward strand.
CCCGCAGGCAGGCATGACAGGAAAGAGCGCTCCCCTCTTTCAGAAAATCCACTCGTTCAGCCCCCTCTCGTTCGCTTGCCCGATCATCCGTCCGCACCCGTCCGCGCCCGTCCGCACCCATCCTCGATCCCCATCCACGCCCCCCATCCACCCATCCACCCATCCACCCATCCACGATTCACTGGCCGGTTCGCCCAACGTAGGCCCGCCATCCCGGCGTGATGCCGCGCCACACGCTTCTGCCCGACAGGCAACGATGGGCTCCCCCTTCTGACGCCGGAACGGCAAGGGCGCTATGATCATGTCCATCGACACGCCGCCCGGCCCTGCCGGCGGCGGCAACCGAATCCCTCACAGGCCCATTCCATGCTGATTCCCGTCATCCTGTCCGGCGGCGCCGGAACCCGTCTCTGGCCCGTCTCGCGTGAAGGTCACCCCAAGCCCTTCATGAAACTGCCCGACGGCGAAAGCCTGCTGATGAAGACCTACCGGCGCGCGCGCCGCGTGGCCGATCCGGGCGAGATCCTGACGGTGACCAACCGCGAGTACTTCTTCCTGTCGCGCGACGAGTACCAGCTGTCCCTGCCCGATGAGCCCGAGCGTCCCACCTTCCTGCTGGAGCCCTTCGGCCGCAACACGGCCCCCGCCATTGCCCTGGCGGCCCTGCAGGTGGCCGACCGGCACGGCCCCGACGCCCTGATGCTGGTGATGCCTGCCGACCATCTGATCAGCGACGAGGCCCTGTTCGGCGCCACCGTCGGCCAGGCCGCCGCACTGGCCGCCCAGGGGTATCTGGTCACCTTCGGCATCCAGCCCACCGCCCCAGAAACGGGCTACGGCTACATCGAGGCCGGCGAGCCCATCCCGGCCACGGGTCAACAGGCCGGCAGCGGCCGCCACGTGGTCCGCTTCATCGAGAAGCCCGCCCGCGAGAAGGCCGAACAGCTGCTGGCCGCCGGCAACTACCTGTGGAACTCGGGCATGTTCTGCTTTGCTGCCCGCACCATGCTGGAAGCCCTGCAGCAGCACGCCCCCGACGTGCTGCGCGCTGCCCGCGCCTGCCAGGCCAGCGCGAAGCAGGAGCACACCAGCCACGCCACCCTGCTGGAGATCGTCGGCGACGACTTCCGCGAGGCGCCGGACATCTCCATCGACTATGCCGTCATGGAGAAATCCGACCGTGTGGCCGTGGTGCCCGGCACCTTCGGCTGGAACGACATCGGCTCGTGGGACGCGGTGCGCAGCCTCTCGGCGCCCGATAACGAGGGCAACCGCAGCACCGGCGAGACCGTCTTCGTCGACAGCCACGACGTGTACGTCCACAACAGCGAAGACCGCCTGGTGGCCACCGTCAGCCTGGAGAACCTGCTCATCATCGACACTCCTGACGCCCTGCTGGTGGCCGCCGCCGACCAGGCCCAGAAGGTGAAGGAGGTGGTGAAGGAACTGAAGGCCCGCAAGCACGAGGCCGCCCGGCTGCACCGCACCGTGGCACGGCCGTGGGGCACCTACACCATCCTGGGCGAAGGCTCGCGCTACAAGATCAAGCGCATCGAGGTGAAACCCGGCGCCAGCCTGAGCCTGCAGATGCATCACCACCGCAACGAGCACTGGATCGTCGTCAAGGGCATGGCCAAGGTCACCAACGGCGACGAGGAAATCTTCGTGGGAACCAACGAATCCACCTACATCCCGGCCACCCACCGCCACCGGCTGGAGAACCCCGGCCTGCTGCCGCTGGTGATGATTGAGGTGCAGAGCGGCGAATACCTGGGCGAAGACGACATCGTACGCTTTCAGGACAACTATGGCCGTGCCTGAAGCCACCCGGGGCATCACTGCCGTCGTCGTCACCTACAACCCCGACCCCGCACGGTTGGCCCAGCTCTACGAGGCCGTGCAGCCGCAGGTCGAACATGTTGTGCTGGTCGACAACGGATCGTCCGCCCAGGCCCTGGCCGCCCTGCGGGCACTGGTGGAGAACCCGTCCAGCGCGCTGACCCTGCTGGCCTTGGGCGAGAACCGGGGCATCGGCGCCGCACAGAATGCCGGCATCGCCCAGGCGCGCCAGCACGGCAGCCGCTACGTGCTGCTGCTGGACCACGACAGCATTCCCGAGGCCGGCATGGTGGCCACCCTGCGCGCCGCCATCGAAAGCCAGCCTGCCGGCAGCCCCCCGGTGGCCGCTGCCGGCCCACGCTACGCCGATGCGCGCCAGACCACCAATCCCTCCCCCTTCGTGCAGCTGGAAGGGTTCAAGCGCGTGCGCTGCGAATGCCAGCACGCCGGCCAGCTCATCGAGGTGGAGCACCTGATCGCCTCCGGCAGCCTGATCCCGATGGCCGTGCTGGACGCCGTGGGCGACATGGACGAGCGGCTCTTCATCGACTACGTGGATATCGAATGGTGCCTGCGCGCCGCCCACGCCGGCTACCGCATGCTGGGCGTGTGCGACGCCCGCATGCAGCATGAACTGGGCGAGACACCGATCCGCTTCATGGGCAAGCACCTGCCCGACCATTCCCCCCTGCGCCACTACTACCTGTTCCGCAATGCTCTGCTGCTGCAGCGTATGCCGCACATTGGCTGGCGCTGGAAAATGGTGGATGCGTACCAGACCGTCATGAAGTACGGCTTCTACGCCCTGGTGGCCACGCCACGGCTGCCGCGCATCCGCATGATGAACCGGGGCCTGTGGGACGGTCTGCTGGGTCGCGGCGGTGCCTATCGAAAGCGTTGAGGCCCCAGCTTTACGGCCCGAAGGCACCGGGCGCACCGCCCATCCTTCGTCGTCCACGCTCCGCCTTGGCCCGAGAAACCCTTGAGAAATCAAGAAGCTTCCCGACACACCCAGGGGTTTCCCGCCGCCACCCACGCCCTTCCGTCACAATAACGGTTGCCCAGCCACACAGGTTCCCATGAAGATCACCCTCTCCATCGTCAGCCACGGCCAGCGCGACATCGCCCTGCGCATGCTGGACGACATCCTGCGCCTGAGCCCCCCGGACGTAGCGGAAATCATCTACACCGCCAACATCCCCGAACGCGACCTGCCTGCGCTGAACACGGGCCACATCCGCCTGATGGTGATCCGCAACGAGACGCCCAAGGGCTTCGGCAGCAACCACAACACCGCCTTCTCGCACTGCCGCACGCCCTACTTCTGCGTGATGAACCCGGACCTGCGGTTCGACGCCGATCCCTTCCCGGCCCTGCTGCAGGACCTGGCTGGCACACCGAAACGGGGGCTGGTGGCCCCGCAGATCTACAGCCCCGAAGGCCGGCTGGAGAACACCGCCCGCAAGCTGTACACACCACGCGAACTGATCCGCCAGAAACTGCATCCCGCCAACCACGGCGACCACCCCGACTGGCTGGCCGGCATGTTCCTGCTGTTCGACAGCCGCGCCTACCACGGCATCCGCGGCTTCGACGAAGGCTACTTCCTGTACATCGAGGACGTGGACATCTGCAGCCGCCTGTGCCTGGCCGGCTGGAGTCTGGCCCAGGTGGCCGACACCCGCGTGGTGCACGACGCCCGCAAGCAGAGCCACCGCTCGTTGCGCTTCACCCGCTGGCACATCGGCGGCATGCTGCGTTACTGGACCCGCACCTGCTTCTGGCGGTATGGGTGGCGGCTGTGGCGGGAGGGGCGCAAGGCTGGGAAAGAGTGATCGAAGCGCGTTTCCAGCGGCCTGCACGCTGGTCTCATCGCCTACCAGACAGCCGACGCCTAGGCAGAGGGGCAGGCTTCCTTTCAGGTTCGTAAGCTTTGAGACCTGCGTCCCCCGTCAGTATCTCCACATCGTAACCGGCGCGGGCGTAGTAATCTGCCACGTCCTTGATCGTGGCATCGCCAATGGAGGTACCGCCCGCCGCAAGCCCAGGCCAGCTTCTTGCCAGCTGGGCAAGATGTGCCTTTTCCCACATGGGCGATTGCGCCGTGAAGGCAGCCCATGGCGAACGCTCCTCAATGGCGGCCTTCAGACAATCGGCCAGCTTCTCTGCGCATTCAAATCTGGCACTCGGAGCTTGTGCAATGTGGTTTCCTGTCTCGATCAAGGAAGCGATGGGCAACACCAGGGTGCTGCCATTGGCCTCTTCCTCCCTGATGAAGGCATCCACCTTTTCCGGTGTCCATCGTTCCTCACCCGAACCGGCAGTTTCCCTGCCAGGGACACGCAACCAGCAACACAGGACAGAAGTGTCCAGAATCAAGACCTTTCGAGTCACTCCCCTTCCCCTTGACGCTGGGCTGCCGCATGCAAGCTGGCCTCGATCAGCCCATGGCTGGACAAGCGGCCAACAGCGCCCTGTGCCAGAAGCCTTGGAAGATCGGCCAAGCTTTCCAGAAGCGTGAGCTGACTGTCACCCGACACAGGATCCCGGTTTGCCACCGTGATGAAAGGAACCATCTCTGTACCCATGGCGTCCAGCAATGCAGGATTATGGGTCGTGACAATGATGTCGACACCACGCTGAGTACCAATATCCTTCAACATGCGTAACAAAAGCTCTGCACGAGAGGGATGCAGTCCGTTATCCACCTCCTCGATGACCAGAAGGCTTCCCTCTGGCCGAGTCAGCAGTGCCGTCAGGATCGCCAGGAAGCGTAGCGACCCGTCGGACATCCCCCGTGCATCGACTGCCGAATCCTCCCCTGTATCGGCCCAATGCTCGTCGCAATAGAGCATGGCATCCGAACCAAACTTGCCGACCGGCTCTGCATAGACCCGCCGGATGTCTTTCTCTGGCAAATCACTCGCATAATGGGTGATAGTCTCTTCTACTTTCTGCTTCCGATCCGCCGGCAACGCAGCCAGAACGCCGGCAATATTACGGGCATCAGGATCGAGCTGCTCGGACAATGGCGAATACCCACGCATATGCGCCGGAATCGGATCCAGAATGAATATTTGCCGCAAAGCACGCATGACAGCATCGACCCCCTCCTGGATTTCTTCTCTGACTTTCTGGCCAAACAGCTGATACAGGATGGCATTGCCACGCCCAAGAGAGCGTGTCGTCCCTCGCTTCTCGTTGTATAGACGAGCAACAATGGCGGCCTCCCCCTGTTGACACTCATCTGTCCAGAACAGATTTACCGAGCCAGCTTCCGTACTGCGCCTCCCGTCTTTCCCAGTGCGAAACTTGACACGCACCAAACGTTCTGCAATCAGGTCACACCGTTTATCGTGCACCTGCCCACTGATGCTATATTCATAATCGATGGTTTCCCCCGCACGTACCGCCACCGAAAGCGTGAAGACATCACCCGGCCTGCGCGCAGCCCACTCGATCCCTCCACGCATGGCCACCTGGGCACTGTCGCCTTGCAACGCCGTGGTCAACTGAAGACCATTGGCTACCCGATGCATGAACAGCAAACCATCCAATGCGTTGGATTTTCCGCTTGCATTGGTCCCTATGATGACGGAAAGCGGATCCACAAACAGCTCGGAATGCCGATGGCTTTTCCAGTCTTCAAATGAGAACTTCGTAATCATCCTTCCCTTCCTGGTCCATACGCGAGCCAGCTGCACCATGAATGTTGGCTCTATGGTACGGCCAATTTGGTACGGCCAATCCTCTGTGGTGTTCCCATGCACAGGAAGCTGCTCGATCACCGGCCATCCTGCGCCCCTCCCACATAGTATTCAGCGTACCGGTGCAGTCTGGATCACCAACCGATCCTGGCCAACGCGCTCCCCTCACGGCACCCTGCACATTGATGAACACCAATCAATGTCGTAACATACAGACATTCCAAGATCTGAGGGCACGATGGCCATCACCACCTTCTCCAGCCGCACCTTTGCCCGTGATGCCAGTGCCGTCAAACGGGCCACGGCCAACGGACCGGTCTTCATCACCGACCGCGGCAAGCCCTCGCTGGCAGTGCTCGACATCGAGGACTACTTCAGCCTGGTGGGGCAGCGCGATGAACGGTCGCTGCTGGAAGCCATGATGGCACTGCCTGCCACGCCCGACATCGAGCTGGAACTGCCGGACAAAACCCCGGATGGCAGCGAAAACCGCATTCCCGACTTCCTTGACAAAACCGCATGATGTGGCTGCTGGATACGAATGTGCTGAGTGAGCTTCGGCCGGGAAAGCCGCATGCCAGCCCAGCAGTGCGCCAATGGGCTGCCAGCGTACCCATCGGCCGACAATTCATCTCGGCCATTACGTTGGCCGAGCTGGAGACGGGCATCCTGCGCCTTGAGCACCAGTCTCCCTCGCAAGGGCAGGCTTTGCGCCGCTGGTATGAAGGTATCGTCACCCTTTTCAGGGAGCGTACCCTGGTCGTCGACACCGTGGTAGCCCACCACTACGCACGTCTGCAGGCACATGGGCCTCGCCCCGCCAACGACACATGGATTGCCGCAATCGCCCTGGCGCACGGCATGACGGTCGTCACGCGCAATACCAGGGATTTCAGCCACGGGGGCGTCCAGACGCTGGATCCCTGGGCAAGTACCTGAGAAGTTTCATTCACAGCACCGACGAGCCGCTCTGGCAGCGGCCCGGCGGCGTGCCTCAGTGCATATGACAGGCCGGGCGCATCCAGCGCCAGTCGGCCCAGGTATCCAGTGCTTGCCCCGAAACCGCCTTCAAGTCGGCAAGGCCCGCTTGCGCTCAAGCGACAGTGAATCGGGCTCCCCAAAGTCAAAGAGCGTCTGGGCAGCAGACTGGCTGATGGAACCACCGCCGACCGGATAGCTGCGAATGGCCGAATATTCGGTGATCTCGGGTATCCAGAGCCGCCCATCGAAGCGGCTGACGGAATAGGGTGTTCCCCGGAAGGCTGGAGATACATCCTGCGCTGTACCATTGGCCAGCTCCTCCAGGGACGCAAAGAGAAACGCCTTCTGCGGCGTGGAAGTGAAAATGCCGTGACGGCTTTCCAGAAAGAAGATGTCGTTGCTGCCCTGATAATCCTGCGGAAGGTGAATGACCTTGCCCGAGGCACTGACAGCGCCTCGCTCCACACGGTAGATGACGATATCTTCGTTGCCTACGAAATAGAGCAACCCCTGGTGCAGCGTGATCGAGCGACAATACTGGGTCCCCAGCTCTGGAATGCGCTTCTCCAGGATACGCACCAGCGTGCCGTCACGGTTCTCCAGCAGGTGGATGGACTGATCGCCAGACCCCACGACCAGAAACTGCTGGTGCCGGGCATCGAACACGGTCCGATGGGGCCGGATCCCTACACCGGACACCTCCTGAACCCGCTCGAAGTGGCCGCGGGCCGTCTCCCGGTAGGCGCGCAATCCATGCCGCCCGGTATCTTCCACCACGTATAGCACCCCATCCGTGGCAATGGAATGTGGCCCAGCAATGTCTTCATCCAGCGCCTGCCATCGCGCCAGCGGCGTGTTCAGGTTACTGGCATGGATGATGCGATGGTGCCAGCAGTCAACGATGAAGTAGCGGCCGTTCAGCTTGTCGATGAACGTGGGCGTATAGAGTCGCGCCCGAAACCCCTTCCCTTCTTCGGCACCATCAACAGCCAGGTTTTCCTTCCCGATAGGCCCATCGGCACCATTCTGGCCGTCACCGGCATCGGAACAGCCCTGCAACCATGCAGGCATGGCAACAGCCGCCACCACCAGCCGAAGCGTCGAACGCCGCTGGAGGCTGAAGTCTTCATCGATGATACCAACCTGACCGGAGTGCACGGGATTCCCCTGGCGTGCTGACGACAAAGCGCCAGTCTAGGAATCCAGACACGCCCCACCCTAGAACGGGCAGACACGCGGCAGCGCACCCGGGCTGCCAATATCACGAAAGGCAGAAACTTTGAGACGGCCGGCTGCCAGAGAGGCCATCCATTGGCCGGAAAGCAACAGAAACGTAGCACCGCCCCTGGTCAGAGTAAAATATACAATTAGTTGCATATAAGCAACGATAATAACGTTTGTCGATTTCTTGATACCATTCATCCTGACAACTGGAAGCCACGTTTCTTCCAGGCAACAGCGCAGCTCACTTGTCAGTCTCGACAAGGGGACGCTGCCGGCAGCTTTCCGTGACACCCCATACTGGCCGGGGCCACATCATCGGAACCATGACCATCTTCCTGCCCTCCCGTTCCTCCTGGCACGGCCCTGGAGTCTTCGCGTGAGGTCATGAAAGCCCCAAGGCCAGATGGTATGGCCCTGCTCATTCTTCTTTCCGGGCCAATCAGGAGCACTTCATTGGATCAACCCGTGCTTGTTGTGGATCTGGACGGAACCCTGATTCACACCGACATGCTGCATGAGTCTGCGCTGAAACTGTTCAGGGACAGACCACTGGACACACTGCGTATCCCGCTCTGGCTATCACGCGGCAAAGCCGTGCTGAAGGAGCAGCTGGCATCACGCACTCACGTCGATCCGAAGACATTGCCGTACAACACAGCGCTGCTGAGCTGGCTCAAGGGCCAGAAGTCCGAAGGGCGCCGACTGGTGCTGTGCACGGCATCCGACCGCTCGATTGCCAACGGCATTGCCCGGCACCTGGACCTGTTCGACGAAGTCATGGCGAGTGACGGTACGCTGAACCTGGCCGGGCCCGAGAAGGCTCAAGCGCTGGTGGCGCGCTTCGGCGACAAGGGGTTCGACTACGCCGGCAACGCCGAGGCCGACCTGGCCGTGTGGGCCCACGCCCGGCAGGCCATCGTGGTGGAGGCTCCCGCCGGACTGGTCCAGAAGGCGGCTGCCGTCAGCACTGTTTCGCAGGTGTTCGAGCGTCGCCCCACCGGCCCTTCAGCCTGGCGACGCGTACTGCGCGTGCACCAATGGATGAAGAACCTGCTGCTGTTCGTGCCACTGATCGCAGCGCACGACTTCTACAACCTGGAGGCTTGGGGCGCACTGGTGCTGGCCTTCTTCTCTTTCAGCCTGTGCGCCTCGTCGGTGTACATCGCCAACGATCTGATGGATCTGGAAAGCGACCGTCTGCATCCGCGCAAGCGGCTGCGTCCGTTCGCCTCCGGCCTGGTGCCGGCCTGGCAAGGTGTGCTGCTGGCCCCCTTCCTGCTGCTGGCCAGCCTGGGCCTGGGCCTGATGGTGGGCACGATGTTCCTGTCGTGGCTGCTCTTCTACTTCTCGCTGACCTGTGCCTATTCCTGGATGCTGAAGCGGCTGCTGCTGGTGGACTGCCTGACACTGGCCATGCTGTACACGCTGCGCATCGTCTCCGGGGCGGCTGCCATCAGTCAGAACCTGTCGTTCTGGCTGCTGGCCTTCTCGGTGTTCCTGTTCCTGTCACTGGCTTTCGTGAAGCGCTACGCGGAACTTCAAGTGCACAAGCGCGCCAGTGGCAAGGTTCACGGCCGCGGCTACCAGGTGGCGGATGCGCCGATCATTCAGGCCATGGGTATCGTGGCCGGCTATGCCTCGGTGCTGGTGCTGGCACTGTACGTGAACAGCGATGCCGTCATCACCCTCTATGATCATCCGAAGATGATCTGGGGGGCTGTACCGGTGATGCTCTTCTGGATCAGCTGGATGTGGATGCACGCCCACCGTGGCGAGATGCACGACGACCCGCTGGTGTTTGCCGTGAAGGACCGTACCAGCCAGATGGCAGCGCTGGCCTTTGCGCTGGTGCTGGCCGTGGGCACCGGCAGCCTGGGGCATTTCCCATGGTAGCCGTCTCCGCCTGGGGCAGGCTCTCTCGGGATGAACACCAGCTCGTCCCCCTCCCCCGTCCGCAGGAAGTCGCTGCGTGCATTCGCAAGTCGGCCCCGGGTCTGGCCTTCGGCAACGGTCGCAGCTATGGCGACGTCTGCCTGAATCCGGGAGGAACCCTGTGGCTGACCCGTGGCATGGACCGTTTCATTTCCTTCGATGAGGAGAACGGCCGTCTGGTCTGCGATGCCGGCGTGCTGCTGCAGGACATTCAGCGCCTGGCCGTCTCGCGTGGCTGGATGCTGCCAGTCACCCCCGGCACGCAGCTGATCACCGTGGGCGGTGCCATTGCCAACGACATCCATGGCAAGGGGCACCACAGTGCGGGCTCATTCGGCGACCACCTGCTGTCCTTCACCCTGGCGCGGACCGACGGTACCGAACTGACCTGCAGCCCCACCGAGAATGCCGACTGGTTTGCGGCCACGGTGGGCGGCATCGGACTCACCGGCGTGATCGTGCAGGCCGAGCTGCAGCTGCGCCGTGTGCCCGGCCCCTGGCTGGAATCTCAGACCATCCCGTACACCAGCCTGGACGAGTTCTTTGCCCTGTCTGCAGCGTCCGAGAACGACTGGGAGTACTCGGTGTCCTGGATCGACTGCCTGTCTGCCCAGGGACGCGGACTCTTCATGCGAGGCAACCATGCCGATGTCCGCCCGCGCCCCCTGCCCCGGCCGCACACACGAACCATGCCGTTGCAGCCACCGGTATCGCTGGTGAACGCGCTGACATTGCGCCCCTTCAACTGGGCCTACTTCAACCTCAACAAGGGAAAGAGCGACAGCAGCATCGTCCATTACGAACCTTTCTTCTACCCGCTGGACAACCTGCATGCCTGGAACCTGATGTACGGTCCCAAAGGCTTCTACCAGTACCAGAGCGTGGTCCCGATGGAGAACGGACGCGACGCGGTGCAGGCCATGCTGCAGGCCATCTCGAACGCCGGCGAAGGCTCCTTCCTGGCCGTGCTGAAGACCTTCGGCAACCGCCAGGCCCCCGGCATGCTGAGCTTTCCGATGCCGGGCGTGACGCTGGCACTGGACTTTCCGAACCATGGCGAGCGCACGCTGCGGCTGTTCGAACGACTGGATGCCATCGTGCGAGAGGCCCGTGGGCGGCTCTACCTGGCCAAGGACGCCCGGATGCCACGAGACATGTTCCTGGCCGGTTATCCACGGCTGCGAGAGTTCCTGCCCTATCGGGATCCGGGCATCCGCTCCGCCCTTTCGCGCAGACTGATGGGAGACTGAATGAACGCGACAACCCGACCGTCCGGCAGGAAGATCGTCATCATCGGCGCCACCTCGGCCATTGCCGAGCAATGCGCCCGGCTGTGGGCCGCCGAGGCACCTGCCGAACTGGTACTGGTGGGACGCGACGAAAGCCGCCTGGCAACCATCGGCGATGACCTGCACGTGCGAGCACCCGCCGCACGGATCCGCCGACTGACCGTCGACTTCCAGGATCCGGCCGCCATCGATGCCCTGATTCACGATATTGCGGCCGAAGGCACCATCGACATCGCACTGGTGGCGCACGGGATGCTGCCCGACCAGCACGCCTGCCAGCAGGACCTGGCCGCCAACCGGCAGGCGCTGCTGGTGAACGCCGTCTCTCCCGTGCTGTTTGCCGAGGCACTGGCCAGCGTCATGCTGCAACGCGGCCACGGTACCGTGGCGGTCATCGGGTCGGTGGCCGGTGATCGGGGCCGCAAGTTCAATTACATCTATGGTGCCGCCAAGGGACTGGTGGAGCGCTATGCGCAGGGCCTGCAGCACCGGCTGGCCGGCAGCGGCGTGAATGTACTGCTGGTCAAGCCCGGCCCCACCGACACGCCAATGACGGCCCACTTGAAGCAGCAAGGCGCACGCATGGCCTCTTCCACGCAGGTGGCACAGGACATCGTGAATGCGGTGGCCAAGGGCAGGAAAGTGCTCTACACGCCGGGCAAATGGGCGTTGATCATGTTCGTGATCCGCAACCTGCCGGCGTTTGTCTTCAACAGGCTGGATATCTGACCGAGAAGGTCAAAACTGCCCCTACCTTTCCCTAGCCATGCAGCCACAACAAGCCAGGAACGAGACAATGATGGTCGTGATGCTGGTCATCCTGGCCGCCACGGCGTCTCTATACCTGCGAATCGACCAGTTCCATCATTTTGCATCGCGTCACCTGTGGGCAGAGGATGGCAACGTCTTCCTCAATGACGCATCCGCAGGATGGTCTACGCTGTGGCGACCCTATGCGGGATACATCCATCTGTATCCGCGGCTCATTGCCCTCATATCCCAGTGCGTCGAGCTGATCAATCGACCCAACATTCTCCTTTGTGGGTGGCTGATCTCTTACGCATTGCTGGTCCATGCAATTGCCAGACTGATGAGATCTGTGGGTGCATCGCCCATTCATACCGCTGCCGCAGTCGCCCTGGTATCGCTGCAGCCGCAGAACGGCGAGGTGCTGTTCAACATCACAAACTCGCAATGGATGATGGGCGCAGCACTATTCACCATTGCCGTCACACCACAACAAGGCACGACAAGAACCAGCCCTCTCAAGCTGGGAGTTGTGGCACTCATGGGGCTAACCGGCCCGTTCTCCATCGTCCTGGCCCCCATCATCATTCTCTACCTGTGGCACAGACCAACGTGGAGCGGAAACCGTTCTTTGTATGCAGCCATCGTCGCAACATCGGTCATTCAAGCGTGGGTATTGCTTTCATCCGGCAGAGCAACGCAACCCGGAACTATCGCACCATTCTCTGAATGGCTGGCCACATTGACCCGTCAGCTGACGCTAGGTGCAGGCAAGCCAATAACCTACGTCGCCGCTTTTCTGTTCCTCTCGCTGTCATCATACCTCCTGCTAAAAACACCGAAAGATTCTCCTGTGCGACAAACGTCAGTGGCGGCCATGATCTCCTTTTTGGCGATCACACTGGCCTCTGCTTATGCAATCAAGGATGCCCCCATGTTGACATCTCCCCTATCGTCTGGGAGTAGATACAACTGGATACCCTATACTCTGATCATATTGTATGGAATAGTCATTTCTGCAAGGGCGGACAAAAAAACAAGACTTCTTCTCATGGCAGCGGTCTCACTCATAAGCATGAAGGCGACAAAAGCGACCATCGTTGAAGAACTTCAGTTTGAGTCATACGCCCGATTCTCGGAAATAAAACCTGTCATCATCCCCATCAATCCAGTATGGAATATGTATCCAGGATGGCATATTTCAGCACGCCCAAGCACTGCAATCCAATCTAAAGCCGACATAGATACGGACTTTCCCGCATCCCTTCTTAGAAAAGACCTCATCCCCACATCAAGCAGCACAGTAGAAGACAAGATGGTTCTCATCAAGTCTGAATCAGGGATCGAGAACTCGGTTTTCGACATCGGAGACCAATGCAGGAAACATTTGAGCGTTGGACTAGAAATTGACTTGCAGAGAGACAACGATGGCTTCGTAACCCTGAGATGGAGTGAAAGCGAGGGCTTTCCTGAGCAGAACTCTCTGAAGCGCTGGTATCCCAAGGGGGCCATCACTGCACAGTTCGCATTTCAACGAGGCCACCAGTCCAGATTCCTGCAGATCACCCCCATAGACAGTCAGGGAACGAGCATCATCAATTCCCTCCGAATATATTGCCTGAATTGAAACCTATCATGGACACACAGAAGAAGATCATCCTGCCCGGCGGCGCCGGGCTGGTGGGACAGAACCTGGTTGCCAGGCTGAAGGACCGGGGCTACCGGAACATCATCGTGCTGGACAAGCACCCCACCAATGTCGACATCCTGCGTCGCATCCAGCCGGACATCACGGTCGAGCAGGTGGACCTGTCCCTTTCCGGAGACTGGACGCGACACTTCGAGGGTGCCAACACCGTCGTCATGCTGCAGGCCCAGATCGGGGGCAATGACTATCAGGAGTTCGTTCGCAACAACATCACGGCCAGCCAGAAGATTCTGGACGCCATCAAGGCCCACCGCGTTCCCCAGCTGGTTCACATCAGCTCATCTGTCGTGGAGTCCGTGGCCGATGACTTCTACACCAACACCAAGAAGGACCAGGAGAAACTGGTTCTGGAAAGCGGCATTCCCTGCCCCATCCTGCGTCCCACGCTGATGTTTGGCTGGTTCGACCGCAAGCATCTGGGGTGGCTTTCCCGATTCATGCAGAAGGTACCTGTCTTCCCCATTCCCGGCGATGGCAAGTACATGCGTCAGCCCCTGTACGCAGGCGACTTCTGCGACATCATCATCAGCTGCATCGAGCATCCGGAGCTGAAAGGAATCTACAACATCTCCGGACACGAGAAGGTCGACTACATCGACATCATTCGGGAGATCAAGACCGCCACGCGCTCGCGCACGCCGATCGTGCGCATTCCCTACGGGATCTTCTACGCGCTGCTCTGGATCTGGGCACTGTTCGACCGGAACCCGCCATTCACCACCCAGCAGCTGGCGGCCCTGAGCGCCAAGGACGAGTTCGAGGTGATCGATTGGCCAGGCATCTTCGGTGTTCATGCCACCCCCTTCCGTCAGGCCATCGACGAGACCTTCAACGATCCGCGCTACGGCAAGATCGTGCTGGAGTTCTGACACCATGAACGACAGGACACGCATTGCCGTACTGGGAGCCGGCCCCATGGGGCTGGCTGTTGCCTATCAGCTGGCACTGGATGGTCATCAGCCCGTGGTATTCGAGGCCGACGACCGCGTGGGTGGCATGACGGCCACCTTCGACTTTGGCGGCCTGGACATCGAACGCTACTACCACTTCCACTGCATCTCGGACCATGCCTTCCTGCAGGTACTGGACGAGCTGGGCCTGGCCAACCGGATGCGCTGGACGGAAACCCGCATGGGCTACTGGTTCCAGAACCGGCTGCAGCCTTGGGGCAATCCCATGGCGCTGCTCCGCTTCAAGGGTCTGGGCCTGGTGGCCAAGCTGCGCTATGGCCTGCACGCCTTCCTTTCCACCCGGCGTGACGACTGGCGCCCGCTGGACCACGTGGAGGCCACCGGCTGGATCAAGCGCTGGGTGGGTGACGAGGCCTATGAGGTCCTGTGGCGCAAGCTCTTCGAGCTGAAGTTCTACGACTACACCAACAACCTGTCCGCAGCCTGGATCTGGAGCCGCATCCGGCGCATCGGCCGATCCCGCTACGACATCTTCCGTGAGAAACTGGGCTATCTGGAAGGGGGATCGGCCACCCTGCTGAACGGCATGAAACATGCCATCGAAGCTCGAGGCGGCATATTCCATCTGAGCACCCCGGTCCAGCGCATCCTGTTGAGTGATGGACGCGTGACCGGAATCCAGACGGCGGCAGGCACCGAGTCCTTCGACAGGGTGATCAGCACCGTTCCTCTGCCCTATGTGCCACGGCTGGCCCCCGATCTGCCCCCGGACATCCTGGCCAGATACCAGGCCCGGAAGAACATTGCCGTGGTCTGCGTGATCGCCAAGCTGAAGAAGCCGGTCACGGACAATTTCTGGCTGAACACGAACGACCCGGACATGGACATCCCGGGAATCGTGGAGTACACCAACCTGCGCCCCTTAGGTAACGAGCATGTGGTGTATGTCCCCTTCTACATGCCGGGCGAGCATCCCAAATATGGCGATGCGGATGAGGTTTTCCTGGACAAGGTCCGGCGCTACCTGAAGAAGATCAATCCGGGCCTTGTGGACAGCGACTTCATCGACATCCGGGCCAGCCGTTACCGATATGCCCAGCCGATCTGCCCCCCGGGCTATCTGGAAGGGCTTCCACCGGTTGCACTTCCGGTGAAGGGTCTGTGGGTAGCAGACACGTCCTACTACTATCCCGAGGACAGGGGCATCTCCGAGAGCATCGGCTTTGGCCGCCAGATGGCCCGGGATGCCACGTCATGATCGGCGCGCTCAAGTCGCGTCAGTTCGTGATGTTCCTGATCACGGGGGGTCTGGCTGCAGCCGTGAACTTCGGCAGCCGTATCCTCTACAACCCGTGGATGGGATTCTCGGCTGCCATCGTGCTGGCCTACATCACGGGCATGGTCACGGCCTTTGTACTGGCCAGAATCTTCGTCTTCCAGGACAGCCAGCGCGCACTGCACCATTCGGCGCTCTACTTCGTGCTGGTGAATCTGGTGGCCGTGGCCCAGACCTGGATCATCAGCCTGCTGCTGGCCGACCACGTGCTCCCTTCACTGGGCGTCCAGCACTTCGTGCATGAGATCGCTCACGCCGTGGGCGTGG
>CALIXC010000246.1 GCA_938046755.1 uncultured Lautropia sp.
CGGGCCGCCGGCTGCTGCCGCTGCCGGCCAGAGGCCCAGCAACGTCAGCAGCGGCGCGGCGGCCCTGGCTCGCAGCCTCATGGCCTTACTGGAACTGCCGGCGCGCGTTGTGCCAGAGGCGCATCCAGGGCGAGTGGTCCAGACCGGATTCCTGCAGCGCCCGCGGTTTCCAGGACCACTGGGCCAGGCGGAAGACGCGCTCGGGGTGCGGCATCATGATGGTGGCGCGACCGTCGGCGCTGGCAAAGCCGGTCACGCCCCGCGGCGATCCGTTGGGGTTGAGCGGGTAGGTCTCGGTGGCGTTGCCCCGGCCGTCGATGTACTGCAGCGCCGGGTTGGCAGCTGCGATGCGGGCCGTCAGTGCCTCGGCCGACAGCGTGCCGTCGGCGCCCTGTGCCTTCACGTCGGAGAAGTCCGCCCGCCCTTCGCCGTGCGAGACGACGATGGGCAGCCGGTCGCCGGCCATGCCGCTCAGCCACAGCGACGGCGAGGACAGGATCTCCACGCTGGCAAAGCGTCCTTCGTACTGCTCGGAGCGGTTGCGCACGAAGCGCGGCCAGCCCTCGGCGCCGGGGATCAGGCCCTTCAGGTGCGAGAGCATCTGGCAGCCGTTGCATACGCCCAGGGTGAGCGTGTCGGGCCGGGCAAAGAAGGCGCCGAAGGCATCGGAGAGCTGCGGGTTGAAGAGGATGGTGCGCGCCCAGCCGGCGCCGGCACCCAGCACGTCGCCATACGAGAAGCCGCCGCAGGCCACCAGCGCCTGGAACTGCGCCAGGTCGTGGCAACCGGCGATCAGGTCGCTCATGTGCACGTCGTAGGCCTCGAAGCCGGCCAGGTCGAAGGCGGCCGCCATTTCGCGTTGGCTGTTGACGCCCTGCTCGCGCAGGATGGCGACGCGGGGGCGCTGGCCCACGACGGCGGGCGCGGACGGCATGTCACGCCAGGCCTGGATGGAGGTGGCGGACAGGCGTACCGACAGGTGGGGCGGCTCATCCTGGGCGGCACCTTCCAGGGCGAAGGCCTCGGCCGTGCAGGCCGGGTCGTCGCGCAGGCTGGCGATGCGGTGGCTGGTCTCGGCCCAGGCCTGCTGCAGCGTGGTGCGCGGCAGGCTGAACAGGCACTTGCCGTCGTTGTGGACCTCGATGGTGTCCTGGTTGTTGGGCGTGCCGATGACGTGGGAATGCACCGACAGGCCGTGGGCACGCAGCAGGCCCAGCAGGCGGTCGCGGTTGGCGCGGGTGGTCTGCAGCACGACGCCCGGCTCCTCGTTGAAGAGTGCGCGCAGCACGCGTGTCTGACGAAGCTCCGTCACCTGTTCGGTGCGGATCTTGTAGTCGCCCGCATCGGCCGTGAAGGGGTCGATGGTGAGCATGTCCAGCTGCAGCGACACGCCGCAGTGGCCGGCAAACGCCATCTCGCAGGCGGTGGCAAAGAGCCCGCCGTCGGAACGGTCATGGTAGGCCAGCAGCAGCCCTTCGGCCTGGGCCTCGCGCACGGCCTGCCAGAGCCGGACGAGCAGTTGGGGATCGTCCAGGTCGGGGACCGGGTCGCCGTCCCGGCCGGTGATCTGGGCCAGGGCCGAGCCGCCCAGGCGCTGCTTGCCGGCGCCCAGGTCCACCAGGATGAAGCTGGTCTGCATCTCGGGGCTGATCTCGGGCGTGAGTGCCCGGCGTACGTCGCTGACCGGGGCGTGGGCGGTGACGATCAGCGACACCGGCGAGCCGACTTCCACGCGCTGTCCGTCGTCACCCTTCCAGCGGGCGCGCATGGAGAGCGAATCCTTGCCTACCGGGATGCTGATGCCCAGTTCGATGCACAGCCGGCTGGCCGCTTCCACGGCGGCGTAGAGGGCCGCGTCCTGCCCGGCGCTGCCGGCATCGGCCATCCAGTTGGCCGACAGCTTGGTCTGGCCCAGGTCGTCCGGCACGGCCGACAGCAGGTTGGTTAGGGATTCGGCGATGGCCAGGCGTGAGGCGGCAGCCGAGTCCTGCACGGCGACGGGCGAGCGTTCGCCCATGGAGAGCGCGTCACCGTGGTGGTTGCGGTAGTCCAGCAGGCCCACGGCGCAGTCGGCCACGGGCACCTGCCACGGACCCACCATCGGGTCGCGCACCGACAGGCCGCCCACGGTGCGGTCGGCGATGGTGATGAGGAAGCTCTTGCTGGCCACGGCCGGCAGCTGCAGGATCTGCGTGGCCAGCGTGTCCAGGTTCAGCTCGCTCAGGTCCATGCCCGGCAGTTCGGTGCGGGCAGGCGTGGTGCCCTCGCGGCGCAGCTTGGGCGACTTGCCGAACAGCACGCTCATGTCGATGTCGACGGCGGGCGGCTCGCCCGGGGCTGCCAGCTTCAGGTGCTCGGCGTCGGTGACGGTGCCGACCACGGCCATCGGGCAGCGCTCGCGGGTGCACAGGGCTTCCAGCTCGGGCAGCCGCTCGGGGGCGATGCCCAGCACGTAGCGTTCCTGCGACTCGTTGCACCAGATCTCGGCCGGCGACATGCCGCTTTCGGCCACGGGGATGCGGCTCAGATCGAAGTCCGCGCCCTTGTCGGCGTCATGGGCCAGTTCGGGGAAGGCGTTGGACAGGCCGCCCGCGCCCACGTCGTGGATGGAGAGGATGGGGTTGTTGTCGCCCATGGCGCGGCAGGCGTTGATCACTTCCTGCACGCGGCGCTCCATCTCGGGGTTGGCGCGCTGCACCGAGGCGAAGTCCAGCTCGGCGGCATTGCTGCCCACGCCCATGCTGGAGGCGGCACCGCCGCCCAGGCCGATGCGCATGCCCGGGCC
>CALIXC010000247.1 GCA_938046755.1 uncultured Lautropia sp.
TCATGCGCCCGTTACGGGGATGCGACGGCCGCGTGGACTTGTTCAGAGGATCCCTCTAGAAATCCGACGGAGTCATCCACGTCCGCCTGTCCGTCAACATCATCCATTCGCCCGGCCGGTCTGGTCGGGCCCTTTGCAGGAGGAGACCCCATGACCAGAATGAAGGACATTCCGGCCAGTGCCGCACAGCCCTCGGACCCGCCGTCTGCCTTCAACGTTCCCGGCAACATGTTCAATCCTCTGGAAAGCTTCAACCAGGCATGGCGCATGATGCAGACTGCATCGCCCTTGCCGCCCACAATGAGCGTGGCAGACTTGGAAAAGCGGATCGCCGAACTGCGGACGGTGGAACAGTGGCTGAACCTGAACCTGGGCATGCTGCGCGCCTCCATACAGACACTGGAAGTACAGAAAGGCACGCTGCAGGCGCTGGGAAATCTGTCGGCCATGATGTCCCCCGATGCCGTGCAAGCCGCCATGGGACCAGGCCCGGGTCCTGCCGCCGCGGGTCCGGATTCCGCAACCGCGGCCATGGACACGGCCCAGCAGCTGTCACAGCAATGGTGGGACGTGCTTCAGGCCCAGCTGGGACAGTTGTCCGGGATAGCAGGGCTGCAGCCAGGCGTTGCCACACCGACCGCAGGCACCCCGCCCGATGGCACGTCCCCCCCTTCCGAACACGACACCAAGGTGGCTCGTTCCGCCAAGGCATCCACCCGTTCACGTTCCCGTTCAACCCGACGTTCTTCCGGGCCCAAGCCCCAGGAGTCATGACTAACATGTCCGCTCATGCGCATCCCTTCCGCCATGCACACGCCACCGACCTGTCCTGGCAGGAAAGCGTGGAACGGGTGATTGCCGGCCTGGCGGCCGCACCCACGGCGCCACCGGGCCCGGATGCCGAGGAGCTGGGCTTTCTGTTTCTGGGCAATGCGCTGCACCACGTAGCAGACCGGATTCTGGAGACGCTGAGGCAGCGCACCGGGGTGCAGCGTTGGGCGGGCGTGGTGGCCAATGGCGTGATGAGCCTGGAGGCCGACTATCGCCTGGAGCCTGCAATATGCGCCATGATCGGATCTTTTCCGAAAGGAAGCGCTCGCTTCTTTTCAGTGGAGGATCCGCTGCCCAAGGCGCTGTCCGACATGCCCTCACCCTGGTGGACGGCGCTGGTATATGGCGATGCCCGGCGCGGCGACCTGCCCGCGCAGCTGGACGAGGTGGCCGATCTGGTACGCAGCGGCTTCGTCTTCGGCGGCCTGACCCAAGGTGCGAAGCAACGGGCCCTGCCCACCTTCGTCGGTGATGGCGTGCTGCACGATGGCACCCTGGCCGGGGTAGCCTTCCGTGACCATGTGTTGCTGCAGGTACGCATGACCCAGGCGCTGAAGCCCCTGGGGGGCCTGCATCAGATCACGCTGGCGCACGACAATGTGATCGTGGAACTGGACGGCAAGCGCGCCCTGGATGTGCTGGACGACGAATTCTTTGACCATCACCCCATTCCGATGCCGCCACACGTGAGCCTGCTGGATCTGCCGGCTGTTCTGGTGGACATGGGGGTGTATCGCACGGCGCATGCGGCCATCAGTCAGAACAACCGGCAGAACATGGACCATCTGGCCGACCTGGATCTGGTGGCGCTGGAGGACATCGACCCGAGCGGCGGCAACCTGTGCATGGCCCAGGAAATGCAGACGGATACGCGGCTGCGCTTCTGCGTACCCGACGCGAAGGCGGCCCGTGCCGACATGGCCCGGATGCTGAGCGAGCTGCGCAACGAGATCACGGCCCAGCAGCTGACGATCCGCGGCGGCATCTACGTCACGGACATGACCCGTCCTCACGCGATGTTCCATGAGCCGGGCAGCGAACTGCGCATGATCCGCGAGGCGCTGGGGGATTTTCCGCTGGTGGGCTACTGCAGCGAGGGCGAAGTGCACCGCAACGTGCGCCACACCCATGCCGGGTTGCTGACGCTGTTCGTGGGCTGAACAGCCGGAGGGCAGGCCTCCGATATCAGTTGCTGCGGTTGCCGGCCTGCTGTTCCTGGCGGCGGTTGCCGTCCTGTCGGGGCCGTGCCGAGGACACGCCCGGCGCGATATTGCGAGACAGGCCCGACGGGATGACATTCTGCCGATCGGCCGTGCCCGGCCGGGAGGAAGCGCTCGGCCTGTCCGACGCGTTCCTTTCCGAAGCGCTCGCCGACGAGGCCTGGCGCTCGTCATGGGCTGCCGACCGGGCGGAAGCGTTCTGGTGGTTGCCGGAAGCGGCCTCCTGCGGTGCGCCATCCGCCTGCCTGTCG
>CALIXC010000248.1 GCA_938046755.1 uncultured Lautropia sp.
CAGCGCCGCCAGCACCCGGGCCACGGCCAGCGCCCCGTCGCGCGGGGGATCAATCAGCAGTCGATCCACACGTCCCAACGCCTGCCAGGCCGCCCGGTTGAACTCGAAGAGATTGGCCACGCGGAACTGCACCCCTTCCTTGCCGGGCGGCGCCAGCAAGGCATGGCGGTTGGCCAGCGCGTTCTGCCGGCCACGCTCCACCAGCGCCTTCACCCCTTCCACGCCGACGACTTGGCGCGCGCGCGTGGCCAGCGGCAGCGTGAAGTTACCCAGGCCGCAGAAGAGATCCAGCACCCGGTGCTCGGGCCGAGGGTCCAGCATCTGAATCGCACGGCTCAGCAGCTGGCGGTTGATGCCGGCATTGACCTGCGTGAAATCCGTGGGACCGAAAGGAATGCGGATGCCGAATTCGGGCAGCTCGTAGGCCAGTGCCGACGTGCCATCCGTGCGCCCTTCAGCATCGCACAGCAGGCGCGCCGTGTCCGGCCCGCCCGGTTGCTGCCAGATCTCGGCGCCATGCTCACGACCAAAGGCAATCAGGCGGTTGCGGTCCTTGCCGGTGAGCGGCAGCAGCGTGCGGAACACCAGTGCCAGCGGATGCCGGGGGGGCTGCTGACAGTCACCCACCGCCACCTCGATCTGCGGCATGCGGTTGCGGATGGACAGCGACTCGACCAGCGCCTTCAGTGCTGGCAGCAGCACCGAGACCTGCGCCGACAGCACCGAACATTCGTCCAGATCGGCCACGTAGCTGGATTTCTTCTCGTGAAAGCCGATCAGCACCCCGCCGCGTGACGGCACGTCGCGCACCGCCAGCCGGGCACGGAAGCGGTAGCCCCAGGTGGGGCCTTCGATGGGCGCCAGCATCTGCGCCGGGCGCACCCGCCCCAGGTGCCAGAGCGTGTCTTCCAGCACCCGCTGCTTGAAGGCCACCTGGGCGCGCAGGTCGGCATGCTGCAGGTTGCAGCCGCCACAGGTGCCGTAGTGCGGGCACCGGGGTGCCACGCGGTTCGGATTGGGACGGCGGATGGCCGCGATCTCGGCCACGTCGTAGCGCGGCTTACTGCGCACCAGGCGCGCCTCGATCTCTTCGCCAGGCAGCCCGCCCTGCACGAAGACCACCTTGCCGTCCCGGTGCGCGATACCCTGCCCATCCAGGTCGACCGACTCGATGTGACAGCGGACCGGCTCGGCCGGGACGGTGCTGGCAGATCGTCTGCCAGACGTTTCCAGAGGGGCGTTACTCAAGGACGATGAAAACCCATGAAGGAGGATATCAACGCTTGGGCAGCACGCCGGCCGGATCCACCGGCTTGCCGCCCTGACGCACCTCGAAGTGCAGCGCAGGCTGGCCATTGCCGGCATCGCCCAACTCGGCGATCTTCTGACCGCGCGTGACCTGCTGGCCTTCCTTCACCGCCAGGCTGCGGTTGTGGGCATAGACCGACAGCATTTCGTTGCTGTGCTTGATGATGATCAGGTTGCCATAGCCCCGCGGACCCTGGCCGCTGAAGATCACTCGGCCGTCGGCGGCCGCCAGCACGGCGTCACCTGCCTTGCCCGACAGCAGCAACCCCTTATTGGAGACGCCATCGAAAGGCTGCACCACACGACCGCCGACCGGCCAGCTGAAGCGCACGCCGTCGAAATTGCGGGTGGCCGACGGCACGGGCGGTGCCTTGGCGGCCTGCGCATCCTTGCCCGCGTCCTTCGCGGCATCCTTGCCTGCATCCTTGCCCGATGCTGCTGCCCCGGCGCCCTTCGCACCGGCAGCACCAGCCGCTCCCTGAGTGCTCAAGCCCGCATCGGACGGCGCCTGCGCCACCACCGTGGGCTTGGGCGTACCGTAGGGGCGTTTCATGCCCTGCGGCCCGACCTTCAGGTTGGAATCCTGCGGGGCACCGTACTTGCCCGGTGCATTGATGGCACCCTGGTAGATGGGCGTAACCTGTGCGCCGTCCTCGTCACCCTGCCCCTCCTCGCCTGCCTCGCCTGTCGTGCTGGCCGGGTCGGCGGAATGGCCATCCATGGCAGGCACCACCGGTGCGGACTGGGTGGCGGCCGCCACCGGCGCTGCGCCCGGATTGGTGCGATGGACCACCGGCGCGGGCTGTGTGGCCGCACATCCGCCCACCAGCAGAGCCACCGAAACCCACAGCAACAGGTGCGACTGTTTCTTCAGCGCATCGCTTCTCATGCAGAAAATTCCTCCGTCTTCGCCGCCTACCGGGCAACCCCGGCACGCAGCGGTACGAATCGTACCGGATCCAGAACCGTCAGCGACCATTCGTCCGAGCTTACCCGATCCACCACATGCAGGGTCTGCATGTCGCTGTCGGGTGCTTTTACAGGCGCCACCAAGCGTCCGCCCACGGCCATCTGCCGCAGCCAGTCCTTCGAGATCGACTCGCTGGCCGCAGCACTGATCACCACATCATAGGGGGCACCGGCCGTCACACCCGCAGTGCCATCCCCGAAAATCAGACGCAGATTGGGCAGCCGGAACGGGCGCACGTTGACCTTGGCCAGCTCATGCAGCCAGTGTACCCGCTCGACCGATACCACGTCCGCAAACAGCCGGGCCATCACGGTGGCCTGATAGCCACAGCCGGTACCGATCTCCAGCGCCCGCAGCTTGCGCACCTCCTGGGGCCGCACCGATTCTGCCAGCAGCCAGAGCATCCGTGCCACCGTGGACGGGCGAGAGATAGTCTGGCCATGCCCGATGGGCAGCGCCACGTCCTCATAGGCCCGGCTGGCCAGCCCCTGCTCGACGAACAGGTGGCGCGGCACCTTCTTCATGGCGCCCAGCACCAACTCGGAATCGATGCCCTGATGCGCCAGCTGCTCGACCATGCGCAGCCGCGCACGCTCGGAAACCAGACCGTCACTGTCGGAACGCTGGATCACGCCAACCATTGCCGGGTCTTTTCCAGCTGGGCGGTGGAAGTCAGGTCGATCTGCAGCGGGCTGATCGACACCTTGCCCTGCGCCGTGGCGTGGAAGTCCGTGCCTTCCCCGTTGTCAGCCACCGGCCCGGCCTTACCGATCCAGTAGACCGTCTCGCCGCGCGGGTTCAGCGCCGGGATGACCGGCTCAGTATGATGCCGCCGTCCCAGCCGCGTCACCTCGTACCCCTTCAGCTCCTCGTACGGTACGGAAGGAATGTTGACGTTGAGCAACACCGGCTCCGGCCAGGGATCGGCCAGCTGCCGCACCACCAGCTCGCGCGCCACGCGCATCGCCGTGTCCAGGTGCGCATAGCCCTTGCCCACCAGCGAGAAGGCCATGGAGGGCACGCCCAGCAGGTAGCCCTCGGTGGCTGCTGCCACCGTGCCGGAATAGATGGTGTCGTCACCCATGTTGGCGCCGTCGTTGATGCCCGAGACCACCAGATCAGGCGGTCCGTCCAGCAGGCCGGTGACGGCCACGTGCACGCAGTCGGTGGGCGTGCCGTCGACGAAATGGAAACCGTTGGGTGCCTTGCGCACCGTTAGCGGCCGGCTCAGCGTGAGCGAATTGGACGCGCCCGAACGGTCGCGCTCCGGCGCGAAGACGACGACTTCCCCCAGATTGGCCAGCGCGCTGGCCAATGCCTCGATGCCCGGCGCAAAATAGCCGTCATCATTACTAATCAGTATCCGCATCGGGTCATTCTATCAATGCCCGGGCACGGGCTGCGCAGCACATCCTTGCAGCGTCGTATCCGTGCACCGTATCGGGGAGCCCGGGCGACCGAATGCCGGCAGACTGCAGGCCGCCACCAACGGCCCACGCACCCGACCTTCTCCTCAGAGCCCGCCGCCCCGGGTGTTGCTCTCGTCCTGCGGCCAGTCCCGGATGTAGGCCTTGAGCATATTGTTCTCAAAGCTCTGGGCCTCCAGCACCGAACGTGCCACATCATGGAAGGACAGAATGCCCAGCAGCACCCCGTTGTCCATCACCGGTACGTAGCGGGCGTGTGAGGCCACCATCACCCGGCGCAGCTCGTTCACCTCCGTCGACGGCGTCACTACCACCGGATCGGACACCATCACGTCGCGCACACGGATCTCGGCCACCGGCCGGGTGGGGCCGCTGCGGTGCTCCTGCTGGCGGCGCGCCAGCATCCGCACCACCTCCCGGAAGGTGAGCATACCCACCAGCCCGCCGTTTTCCATCACAGCCACCGAGCCGATATCGTGCTCGTCCATGGTCAGCACAGCATCGGACAGCATCATGTCGGGGTTGACCGTAAAGAGCGCTCTACCCTTCAGGCTCAGAATATCGGCAACGATCACGACGATTCTCCTTGTCATCCTTGTTTCCGGCCCCTGCCCGAACCTTGCTGCATCCACAGACCATGGCCAGGCCAGCACTGTAGCAAATTTCCATCATCCCCCGGCCTTCGGCAACCTGCCGTGTACTGTCTTCTGACCTGGCCGCATGGGCAGGCGCTGAGCCTGCTATCTTCGGGAATTGCCGCCTCCCAGCGCCTCTTCCAACCGCGCGTCCTTCCGCTGCCATGCCCCGCTCCAGTCCTGCTCCTGCCCCCATCCCCTCCAATCCGGCCGCCCTGCGCGCTGCCTGCCAGCGCTGGCGCCTGCTGACGGTCATCCAGGTAGCCGCGCTGATCCTGCTGGGCAGCCTGTGGGAACTGTGGCTGGCCCCGTTGCGTCCGGGCGGCTCGATGCTGGCCCTGAAAGTGGTGCCGCTCGTCTTCGTGCTGCCGGCCCTGTGGCGCGGCTGGGTGCGCGCTTATCAGCTCTGGACCATGCTGATCCTGCTGTACCTGTGTGAAGGCATCGTGCGCGGCATGAGCGACCCGGGCCTCTCGTCCACCCTGGGATGGATCGAAACCGCGCTGGCCGCCGGCAGCTACGCCACCCTGATGCTCTACGTGCGCAGCTTCCGCGCCTGGGCTTCAGCTCCGTCCGGACAGCGCTGAGACAGCCACCCTGGCCGCCTCGGCCTCCACCGCGGCGCAGGCTTCGCGCAGCAGACCGGGATCATTTCGTGCCAGCGCCCGGCTATCGCTCAGCTGCCGCCGCCACAACCGCGCCGCCGGCCGGCCCAGGTACAGCCCCAGCACGTGCCGCGCCAGGTGGCGCACCTCCACACCGTGCGCCACGCCCCGTTCCAGATAACCCACCAGCGCTTCCACCACCGCTGCCCGGGTCAGCGCTTGTGCCTCTTCCGCCATCGACGCTTCCGTTGCATGCCGGGCCAGCCAGTCATCCACCCCAGCCAGCAGCCAGGGGTCATGGTAGGCACGACGGCCATACATCGCACCCACCAGCCGCGTGGCGGGCCTGCCTGACTCAGCCTGCGCCGCCCCCCTCGCCACGGCCAGCCCTTCGGAGACTACGGCCGAATCCGGACCCGAACCGTCGGAGGCCGCCCCCGAATCCGGGCCTGGTGCCCCCGTCGGGCACACCGCCGCCAGCCCGTGCGCCAGGTCCTGCAGCCCCCCGTTCAGCTCGAAGGCACAATGCGGAAAATCCTGCACCAGCCGGTGCACCACCTCATAGCGCAGTGGCGGAATCTCGCGGTTCTGCTTCGGGTCCAGCCCGTCCAGCCAGGCATTGCGCGCGTGCACCACAAAGCGCCGGCAGCCGGCCGCGGCCACCACGTCCACGAAGCGATGCACGAACTCGTAGTCCTCGCGCCGGTCGATGCCGATGCGGTGCTTGACCGTCACCGGCACCTGCACCACCGCCTGCATCGCCGCCACGCAGTCGGCCACCCGCTCGGGCTCGGCCATCAGGCAGGCGCCAAAGGCCCCATCGCGCACCCGGTCACTGGGGCAGCCGCAATTCAGGTTGATCTCGTCATAGCCATAGGCCTGCCCCTCACGCGCGGCCCGCGCCAGCAGCTGCGGATCATTGCCGCCCAGCTGAAGCACCACACGGTCGCCCTCCTCGCCCCGCCCCAGCAGATGGTCCAGATCGCCATGTGCAATGGCCTGCGCCGTCACCATCTCGGTATACAGCCAGGCCCGCCGCGACAGCAGCCGGTGAAAGCTGCGGCAATGGCGGTCGGTCCAGTCCATCATCGGCGCCACCGAGACGCGGAAACCGGCAGGAAGGACAAGGGCGGGGGGGGCAACGGACATCGGACAGCACCAGACAAGGGGGAAAGCGCATTCTAGAGTGAACAGGCAGCTGCCGATGTTCCGTGGCCTGCACTGCCTTCGGCTTGGCCATTGCCGGGTGGAGCAGCCCAAACCTGAAGGGCCTCGGCCCACCGGTGGAGCTGACACAACCGGCCTGATACAGGCCCACCCGGCAGGAAGCGCTCGCCACGCCCGCTTCACTGCGCCGTTCCCCGCCATCCTCATCGTTCACGTTAACATCCCCGGCAGTCCGTCCCAACGCCCACTGTCCACCATGAGCCGAGCCCGCCGCACCGAAACCCTCAACGCCGAATTCGTCGATGGCTATGCCCAGGGCTGGTGCTTCGGCGTGCACGAGGCCTTCCGTGCGCCGCTGGACATCAGCCTGGACACCCGCATGGACCGCGCCGCCAACCAGGAACTGGCCGAGCGCCTGGGCCGCAAACCCACCGCCGCCGAACGCATCACCCGCACCGTCTACACGCAGGGCAACCCGCCCGCCTATGCCTTCTCGCGCGGGCAGCTGATGCACGAACCCGCCATCGTCCACACCCTGCCGTGGCAGGAAGCCCTGCCCCGGCTGTGCCGCTCGGTGATGGTGCTGGACGCCCAGCCCGACGCCGGCGCCCTGCCCGAGGCGCTGGAAGAAGCCAGCCAGACGGACGAAGCCCTGGATGACGAGCCCCCGTCAACCCCGGACGATGGCGCCGATACTGCCTCTGGCACCGCCTCCGGCTGGGTCGACATCGAGCTGTACCACTACGACCAGGGCCGCATCAGCCGGCGTGAACGCCACCGCCTGAGCCAGGCCGGCTTCGTGCAGTTGCTGAAGGACGGGGTGCTGCCGGAATCAGTCTCCCGATAACCGGGCAATCTGCCCTTCCTCATCCTTCGAGAGCTTTGCTGCGCGACGAAGTACCCAGACCAGCTCACACAGACAGGGCAATGACACAGCAATGAGTGAAGCCTGCCTCAGTACCTGGCTGGCCAGCCGCCCCTGGTGCTCATGATCCTGAAGAACCGCGCGGACCAGAACGTTCGTGTCGACCGCGATCTTCACGCTTTCTCACCCGCCCAGCCTGCAGCCGCAACCTCATTCATCTCTTCGATGCTGATGGGCTTGCTGACCTTGCCGGCATGCCGGCCGATGAAGTCATTGATTGACCCGGTCGGCCGCGCCGCCCTGATCCGGATCTCGCCCCCCGGCATCTTGTCGAACTCGATCCGCTCACCGGGCCTGACCCCCAGATGCTGAAGCAGCTCCCGCTCGAGCGTGACCTCTCCTTTCATCGTGACTGCGAGAGACGACATGCCACCTCCTTCCGTTTCCGGCTTCATCCCGTCGTACAACTATAACTTGCCTCAGTCCCCCTGCCCCTCATCCTCCCCCGGCGGGGCCGATGACACCCGCCGCACCGGCCCGGCAAAGGTGGGCGGCAGGCCGTCCTCGCCGGCGGCGCGCCGCCGGAACAGCGCCGCACGCGCCAGCAGCACCACCGTCACGGGCACGGTGATGGCCATGAACACCACCACCAGCCAGGCCCGCAGCACCAGCGTCTGGTAGGTGAACGAAAAGCACAGCACCAGGGCCGCGGCCACGCACCACAGTGCCAGCGTGGAGCCCAGCGCCAGCGGGTGCAGCCGCGTGAAGAACTCGCGGATGCGCACCAGTCCCAGCGCCCCGGTGAACGACAGCAGGCCGCTGATGATCAGCAGCACCCCGATCAGCACGTCGGCCCACACCGGCAGCGCACCGCCGAACATCGGGATATGGGTGCTCATTCGATCACCTCGCCACGCAGCAGGAACTTGGCAATGGCCGATGACGACACGAAGCCGAACATCGACATCAGCAGCGCCGACTCGAAATAGGCATCCGACGCATAGATGATGCCGCCGGCCAGCACCATCAGCATGCCGTTCACATACATGTAGTCCAGCGCCATCACCCGGTCCTGCGCCGTGGGGCCGGCAAACAGCCGGAACATGGCGATGGCCATGGCCGCCAGAAAGCAGCCCAGCGCAAAATGCACGGTACCCGACAGCCACAGGCTCATTCGAAGATCTCCATCAGGAGCACCTCATAGCGTTCCTTGTACCAGGCCGCAAAGTCCTGGCCCTCCGGAACGTGAAAGACATGGAACAGCAGCCGGCTGCGGTCCATCGACAGCTCGCTCCAGACCGTGCCGGGCACGATGGCGGCAATGGCCGACAGCGCTGCCAGCGCGGCGGGCGCCCGCAGCTGCAGCGGAATCACCACCCACTGCGCGCGCGGCGGGTGGCTGCGGAAGAACCACACATGCCAGGCCACCTCGAAATTGGAGCGGATCACGTCCACGAACACCCGGCCAATGAGCAGGAGCACCTTGCCGGGCCGGCGCATGCGCACCCGCGTGGGGCGCAGCGTCTGGGTCATCAGCGGCACCATGATGGCCACCAGCGCCCCCAGCATCACGGTACCCGGATCGACCGAACCCTGCAGCATCACCCACAGCGCCAGCAATGAGAGCGACAGGAGCGGAGCCGGAAGCAGCTTCATGGCGTGTCCTCCCCATCATCCTTCAGAAGCGGAATGCCCTGGCGCAGGATGCGCCGCGTGACTGACGGCGGCGGCAGCGGCCGCACGCCCTGCACCGCCTGCACGTAGCCATGCGGGTTCTTCAGCTCGCTGGCGGCAGCCTGCAGGTAGCGCGCCAGCGGCTCGGCACGGAAGCTGATCAGAAGACACAGCGTCAGCAACAGGCCGATGGGCAGGCACTCCAGCACCTTGAGCTGTGCGGCCGGCCGGTCGCGCGGCGTCCAGAACATGCGGATGCCCGTGCGCGAGAGCGCCACCAGCGCCGCAAAGCCGGCGGCGATCACCAGCGCCAGCATGGCCCACGCGGCCGTGCTGACCGGTTCCTGCAGGGCGCTGCCCGCTTCCTCGGTGGACAGCAGCCCCGAGAGCATCATGAACTTGCCAATGAAGCCCGACAGCGGCGGCGTGCCGGTCAGCAGCAGCGTGCAGGCCAGGAACGAGAAGCCCAGGAAGGCGGTGGAGGCCGGAATGACGCGCCCGGTGAGCGCCTCCTGCTGTTCATCCAGGTTGGTGTCGCGCGGCGGCTCGATCTCGTCCAGGAAGAACGGCACCGGGTCGGCATCATCGGGGTTGGGAAACTCGCTTTCCAGCAGCCGGCTGCGGTCGATCAGCTCGATGAGCAGGAACATCGCCCCGGCAGCCATGGTGGAGCTGAGCAGGTAATACAACGCACCGCCCGTGACGGTGGGCTGATTGAAACCGATGGCAGCCAGCAGCGTGCCGGAGGTGACCATCACGCCAAAGCCGGTGACGCGCCCCAGCTGGCGTGCCTGCAGCAGCCCCAGTAGGCCGAAAGCCACCGTGGCCAGGCCGCCGGCCACCAGCCAGTCAGCCCCCCAGCGCAGCGTGCCCTCCTCGCCCGAGAAGCCCAGCGACCACAGCCGCAGGATGGCGTAGATGCCCACCTTGGTCATGATGGAAAAGAGCGCCGCCACCGGCGCCCCCGCCGCCGAATAGGCCGGCACCAGCCAGAAGCCCATCGGCCAGACGGCCGCCTTGGTGAGAAAAGCCATGCCCAGGATCGCCACACCGGCATGCAGCATGGCTTGGTCCTGCGCCGCCACCTCGGGAATGCGCACGGCCAGGTCGGCCATGTTCAGCGTGCCCGTGACGCCATACAGGATAGCCGCGCCCACCAGGAAGAAGGACGAGGCCACCAGGTTGATAGCGATGTAGTGCAGTCCCGCCCCCACCCGCTGGCGGCCGGGCCCATGCAGCAGCAGGCCGTAGGAAGCCGCCAGCAGCACCTCGAAGAACACGAACAGGTTGAAGAGGTCGCCCGTGAGGAAGGCGCCATTCAGGCCCATCAGCTGGATCTGGAAGAGCGGGTGGAAATGCACGCCGATCCGGTCCCAGCGGGCCACGGCAAAGATGAGGGCCGCCGTGGCCATGACCGAGGTGAGCAGCAGCATGGCCGACGACAGCCTGTCCAGCACCAGCACGATGCCGAACGGCGTGGGCCAGTTGGCCGGCAGATAGATGCCCAGCGTGCCGATGGACCCCGGCGTCTGCCCCGGCGAGGCCGGTGCGGCGCCATGGTGCACCGACCAGGCCAGCAGGATGGACAGCGCCAGCCCTACCAGGCATGAACCCACGTTCAACCCGGCCAGGGTCTCGCGCCGCTGCTCGCCCAGCGCCAGCATCAGCGCGGCCGTCAGCACCGGCAGCAGCACCGGGGCGATGATCAGATGGGGCGACATCACGCCGATCATGCGTGTCTCCCTGCGGGCAGCGGCCGCGCGACCGGACTCGTGCGTTTCGTCTGCATCATCGTGCTCACCATTCCATGTCCGGGTTGCCGTCCACGTGGTCGGTGTCGGACAGCCCGCGCGAGGCCAGCATCACCACCAGGTACATGGCCGTCATGGCAAAGCCGATGACGATGGCCGTCAGCACCAGCGACTGGGGCATCGGGTCGGCGTAGTTGTCGAGGCTGGGCGCCACGTCCGGCAGCAGCACCGGCGCGCTGTCGACCTTCAGCCGGCCCATGCTGAAGATGAAGAGGTTGACCGCATACGAGATGAGCGACAGCCCCATGATCACCTGGAAGGTACGGGGCCGCAGCAGCAGCCAGACGCCCGAGCCGCCCAGCACGCCGATGGCAATGGCCAGAATGATTTCCATGTCTACCGTGCTCCTTCAGGGGGAAGTGAGGGTGTCGTCGTCCGTGCCGCGGTGGCCGGCATCCCCTTCGGGCAAACCGGCCTCGCCGTCCTCGCCGGCAATGGGACGACGGGTGCGCCGGATGGACTGGTGCGACAGGGCGGTGAGGATCAGCATGGTGCCGCCCACCACCACGGCGAACACGCCCAGGTCGAAGACCGCCGCACTGGGCAGATGGGTCTCGCCGAAGATGGGCAGATTCAGGTGGCCTGTGTGGGTGGTGAGGAACGGATAGCCGAACAGCCAGGCGCAGAGACCGCAGCCGATGGCGGTCAGCAGGCCATAGGCGATCCAGCGCGGCGGCCGCAGCTTCATGTGCGATTCCACCCACTGCGTGCCGGCCACCATGTACTGCAGGATGAAGCCGATGGAGACCACCAGACCGGCGATGAAGCCGCCGCCCGGCTGGTTGTGGCCACGCATGAGCAGGTAGATGGCCACCACCAGCGCCAGCGGCTGCAGCAGGCGCACCAGCACCGCGGGCACCATCATGTAGCCCAGTGCCGTGTCGGCCGCCGCCTTGGGGTTGACCAGATCGGTGACGATGTCGGGCGGCAACCGCTGCTGCGATGGCAACCGGGTGCTTTCGCGCGGAGGACGGAAGCGGCGCAGCAGCGCGTAGACGGTCAGCGCCACTGCCGACAGCACGGTGATCTCGCCCATCGTGTCGTAGCCGCGGAAATCCACCAGCATGACGTTGACGACGTTGCTGCCCCCGCCCTCGGACAGCGCCCGGGCCAGGAAGAACGGCGAGATGCTCTGCGAGAAGGGGCGCGTCATCATGGCCCACGACAGCAGCGCCATGCCGCAGCCCACCCCGATGGACAGCACCAGGTCGCGGCCACGGCGCATCCGCACCAGAAGCGGCGGCGTGCTGCGCCGGCCGGGCATGTCCTCGATCCGCCGGGGCAGCCAGCGCAGGCCCAGCAGGAAGAGCACCGTCGTCACCACTTCCACCGTCAGCTGGGTCAGCCCCAGATCGGGGGCCGAGAACCAGAGGAAGGTCAGGCAGGTGACAACGCCGGCGCCGCTCATCATCATCAGCGCCGCCAGCCGGTGGTACTTGGCCTGCCAGGCCGCCCCCAGCGCACACAGCCCGCCGATGATCCACATGCCCACGAAGTACGGCGAGACTTCCAGCGGCGGGCGCGTACCACCCTGCGGCAGCTTCAGCTGCAGGCTGGCGCTGACCAGCAGCACGCAGACCGCCATGATGAGAAAGAGCTGCTGCTGCAACCGGTGTGTGCCGGCCAGCCGCAGGCCCCAGCTGCCCACCTGACGCAGCAGCACCAGCACGGCCGAAAACAGCGCCTGGCCGTCGAAGGGTTTGAGCCAGCGCAGCGGCACGTAGTCGCGGGTGCGGGTGCGACGGCGCAGCAGCACCCACAGCAGCACCCCGCCCACCATCGCCGCCAGACTCATGGCCAGCGGCAGGTTCCAGCCGTGCCACAGCGCCAGGCTGTAGGCCGGCAGCTCGCCCCCCACCACCGGCCGGGCCGCCGTGTCCAGGATCGGGCCGATCAGCGTGGCCGGCAGCGTGCCCACCAGCAGGCAGAGCACCACCAGCAGCTCGATCGGCACCCGCATCCAGTGCACCGGCTCATGCGGCTCACGCGGCAGATCGGTGGCCTTGGGCCCCAGAAACACGTCGATCGAGAAGCGCAGCGCATAGGTGACGCTGAACATGGCCGCCACCGTGGCCACCACCGGCAGCACCAGGCCCACCGGATGCGAGGTGTCCAGGTCAATGGTGGCGGCAAAGAACATTTCCTTGGACAGGAAGCCGTTGAGCAGCGGCACCCCGGCCATGGCCGCACTGGCCACGAAGGCCAGTGCCCCGGTGACGGGCATGTAGCGGATCAGCCCCGAGAGCCGGCGGATGTCGCGCGTGCCGCTCTCGTGGTCGACGATGCCGGCCGCCATGAAGAGCGAGGCCTTGAAGGTGGCGTGGTTGATGATGTGAAAGACGGCCGCCACCGCCGCCGTGGGACTGTTCATGCCCAGCAGCAGCGTGATCAGCCCCAGGTGGCTGATGGACGAATAAGCCAGCAGCCCCTTCAGGTCGGTCTGGAACATGGCCAGGAACGCCCCGAAGAGCAGCGAGGCGGCACCCGCCCCGCACACCAGCAGGAACCAGTCGTCGGTGCCCGAGAGCACCACCCACAGCCGGGCCAGGAGGAAGACGCCCAGCTTCACCATGGTGGCCGAGTGCAGATAGGCCGAGACCGGCGTGGGCGCGGCCATGGCGCGCGGCAGCCAGAAGAGGAACGGGAACTGGGCGCTCTTGGTGAGCGCCCCCAGCGCGACCAGCACCAGGATGGGACGGTAGAGCGCGTGCTCGCGGATGATGTTGCCGCTGGACAGGATGCGTTCCAGCTCGTAGCTGCCCACCACGTGGCCGATCATCAGCACGCCGGCAAACAGGCACAGGCCGCCCGCCCCCGTCACCAGCAGCGCCATCCGCGCGCCGCGCCGGGCGTCGTCACGATGGTGCCAGTAGCCGATCAGCAGGAAGGAATAGATGCTGGTGAGTTCCCAGAACAGCACCAGCTGCACCAGGTTGCCCGAAAGCACCACGCCCGTCATCGCCCCCATGAACGACATGAGAAAGGCGAAGAAACGCGGCACCGGATCGGCCGGCGACATGTAGTAGCGCGCATAGAGCACCACCAGCGCGCCGATGCCCAGCACCAGCATGGTGAAGAGCCACGCCAGCCCGTCCATGCGCAGGACCAGATCCAGCCCCAGCGTGGGCAGCCAGGTGATGCGCTGCTCGATGACCTCGCCCCGGGCGATGGCCGGAAAGTAGAGCGCGGCCTGCACCAGCGCTGCCAGCGAGATCACCCCGGCCGCCGTGGATTCCGCGTTGCGGGCGTTGGACGGCAGCATGACAGCGACAAGGCTGCCAAGCCACGGCAGGATGACCAGCAGGGCTAGAGGCATAAGGGGTATCCGGGCCGATGCATGAAAGATGTGGCCCGTCAATTATGCGGGAATTCCGGTCGATCCGCCGCCTAACGTCAGCTAAAAGACGGGAAGTGACCGGCTATCACCCCTTTTTTCGATTGACGGCAGTTCACCCGTCGCATGCCCGCAACAACCAGGCGCTCCCTGCATGGCCGGCATAAACCCGGCGCATGCCAATACCCTCTGCACGCTTTCAGTTCAGGTGCACGTCCACGGGGAATTCCACGACACGTGCCGGCACGGCCTGCTCATTCTGGGCGTATTCCATGCGGATGGTGGCATGCCCACCGATGACAGCGGCAAACACCCAGACCTGATAGACACGGCCGTCGATGGTCCGCCGCTCCGGGCCGCTCACGTGGCGCATCTCGGGTGAACTGCGCCCACGCCGATAGATGAGCAGGCTCTCGTCCACGGCCAGTCTCAGCTCCAGCTCCTGCCCCACCACCAGTCGGGTCTCGGTGCCGGCCTGCTGGTCGGTCAGAATGACTCGCTTACGCCGCCAGTCGTCGTCATCATCATCGTGGCCGCAGGCCGCCAGCAGCACCCCGCCGCCCAAGGCCAGCATGCCCTGAAGCAGCCGGCGGCGCTCCTGCCCCTGATCTCGTTCTTCGGTCATCGTTCTCTGCATATTCTTTCCCTGCATAAATGCACCTCCGATTCTTGCGGTCCCGACGCAGTGTCGTATCTGTCCCTCATTCAGAGACTACCGTCGTGCCCACAACCAGTCGTCGAAAAAGGGCACCATATCACCATCCAGCTCATATTTGTTTCAAACATCCCTAAAATATCCAGGAAATACAGTATATTTATCACAATACAATGATAACTTTTACGAATTCACAAAACGGACCATCCATACCGGCCGTCATGGCTGCCACGGCAATCCGCGGGCACTTTCGGTAGACTTCAAAAGGTCTGGACAACCCGGCGGAACACCTGCTCGGCACTCTGCGCCCCATGGTCACATTGCCCCGCTCCGCCTCCCCTTTCTTCCGATGGACAATCCTGCCAGTCTGCTTGCCGCCCTGCAGAACCGTCTCTATCAGCAGGCTCCCGAGAGACACGGCGTATCGGGCGCCCTTCTCAAGGCTCTGGCCGTCTTTCTGGCCGTCTTGCGCGACCTGGCCTTCGGCCAACTGATGCTGCGCGCCACCAGCCTGGTCTACACCACGCTGCTGTCCATCGTGCCCGTGCTGGCGCTCACCTTCTCGGTGTCCAAGGCCTTCGGCGTGCACGGCCAGATCGAGCCGGCACTGCAGCGCTTCATGGAACCGCTAGGCCCCAAGGGCGCCGAGATCACCACCAACATCATGAGCTTCATCGACAACATGCACGTGGGCGTGCTGGGGTCGGTGGGTCTGGGGATGCTGCTGTTCACGGCGGTCTCCACCATCCTCAAGATCGAAAGCTCCATCAACACCATCTGGCACGTCAGGACGATGCGCCCGCTCTCGCAGCGCATCAGCTACTACCTGTGCATCATGCTGCTGGGCCCCATCCTGGTGGTGGTGGCGCTGGGCCTCAACGCCACGCTGGCCTCCTCACACCTGGTGCAGATGATCATCAACGTCGAGCCCTTCGGGCACCTGGCCGTGCTGGCCGGCCGGCTTCTGCCCTACGTGTTGGTCATCGGGTTGTTCCTGTTCCTGTACCTGTTCATGCCCAACACCCGGGTGCGCCTGCTGCCAGCACTCACCAGCGCACTGGTGGCCGGCATCTGCTGGCAGAGCGCCGGCTGGGCGTTTGCGCGGTTCGTGGCCGGCTCCACCCAGTACGCTGCCATCTACTCCAGCCTGGCCATTCTCATCATCTTCATGATCTGGCTGTACGTGAGCTGGATCGTGGTCCTGGTGGGCGCCAGCGTGGGCTTCTACATGCAGCACACCGAATGCCTGATGGCCCCCCCAGGCGAAGAGCCGCACCTGTCGGCGCAGAGCCAGGACCAACTGGCGCTGGCCATCATGCAGACGCTGGGCGAACGCTACCTGCAGGGCAGCGCGGCACTGCGCACCGAGGAGCTGGCCCGGCGCTTCCACACGCCCGGCTACGCCGTCGACGGGATCCTAGAGGCACTCTCGGCCCACGGCATCGTCGTACGGGTTGAAAAGAGTGAGCCGACGGCCTGGATGCCGGGTCGCGACCTGGGCAACATCACGCCCTGGCAGGTGCTGGAGGCCGTGCGCCATGCCGGCGACATCCACCCGCCCGAACCGGACGCCGACCGGATCATCCAGACCTTCTCCTACGCCCAGGACCAGATGTCGGCAGTGCTGTCGACCATCAGCTTCCGTGATCTGCTCACCCAGCCTCCGCGGGAACGTCAACCGGCACGCAGCAGCATGGCACATGGCATCGGCAGCGGCCTGTACACTGCCCCGGGCGGTGCTGTAGTGGGAGGCCCCACCAAGGCTCTGCCCACGTCCGAAACCGGGGTCAGCCTGGCTGACGAGGTGGGCGGCGTGGGTCTGCGCAGCACTGCCCAGCGCCGGGCCGCGCTGCAGCAACTCGAACGCCATGCCCAGCGCGACGCCGACGAAACGGCCCGTCTGTCACCGATCTTTGCCGACACGGCCCCGCTGGACGACCTGTTCGACGGCAGCCGGCTGGAAGCTGAACTGCAGGCCGAGGACCGCGCCAAGATCAAGCCAGCCCAGCGTACGGCGGCTAGCGCCCCCGGCGCCAGCGCCGCGGAAAAGTTGGAACGCCCCGCAGAGCAGCCAGCTCCGGCATCGAAAAGCGCGGCCATCAAGGGGGTCTCATCCAGACAGGCCACTGCTTCAGCTATCCCTGCGACCCCAGGGGGTGCATCGACCAGTGACAAGGCATCCCCGCACGCCACGCCCGGATCCACCACACCACTCCGGGCCGGCACGACACCGAAGAGCGCGTCCCCGGTCCGCCCCGTGCCCTCCACCGGCCATGCACGCGACCTGTTCCGCGGGTCGCTGGGCAAGACCTGAGACCTAATTAATAATCACCCGAACCCCTGGTTCACCCCCATTCCGGCCCCGGCCACCCGCTGGCCGGCCCATCGCCACCCCATCGAGACCTGTCGTGCCCCCATTTGTCCGCGCCGTCCTCCTCATCAACACCATCTTCTACCTGCTTCAGGAGAACTTCGAATACGAGATGATGGCCTGGTTCGCGCTCTGGCCCGACCTGACCGTGCTGCTGACCCATCCCTGGCAGATCGTCAGCTACAGCGTGCTGCATGGCAATTTCACGCACCTGCTGTTCAACATGTTCGCTGTCTGGATGTTCGGCTCTCGCATCGAGATGGCCTGGGGGCCTCGCCGCACCGCCATCACCTATCTGTCGGCCATCGTCTTCGGTGCCATTGCCCAGATACTGGTCGGTGACCTCCTGTCCACCAACGGTGCCCCGATCATCGGCGCCTCGGCCGGCGTCTTCGGCATCCTGCTGGCCTATGCCCTGGTCTTCCCGCACGAGCGGGTCATGCTGCTGATTCCCCCCATCCCGCTGCCGGCCCGCGTCTTCGTGGCCATCTACGCGGCACTGGAACTGTGGTTCGGCCTGACCGGCACGCAACAGGATGTGGCCCACTTCGCCCACCTGGGCGGCCTGCTGGGCGGCTGGATCGGCTATCGCTATATCCGGCGGTAGCAAACATCCAGCGGCAGCAGGCTCCATGCCGCGATAGTGGACCTGCTCCCAAGATACCAACAACGCCTGCTGGCCATCCGGCAGCACAGGAGACACCCATGACCAATGACCGCTTCCATTCCCTACTGCAACGCCTGGGCCTGGCCCTGCCCATCCTGCAAGCCCCCATGGCCGGCGTGGCCATGCCGGAACTGGCCGCTGCCGTCAGCAACGCGGGTGGGCTGGGCGGTCTGGGCACGGGTGCCAGCTCGCCCGAAGACGCGCGCCGGATGATCGAAGCCACCCGTGCCCTCACCGACCGCCCCTTCAACGTCAACGTTTTCTGCCATCGAACGCCCGCCCCCGATCCGGTCGGCGACTCAGCCTGGCTACGCCATCTGGCACCGCTCTATGCTCGTCTGGACATGGCACCGCCCACCCGACTGGTCGAGGTCTATCCCAGCTTCATGGATGACGACCGGATGCTGGACGTCCTGCTGGAAACCCGTCCGGCGGTGGTGAGCTTTCATTTCGGGCTGCCGGCGCCCCACCAGCTGCAGGCACTGAAAAAGGCCGGCATCTGCCTGCTGGCCAGTGCCACCAACCTGGATGAGGCTCGTCGGATTGAGTCGGCCGGACTGGATGCCATCGTTGCGCAAGGCATCGAGGCCGGCGGCCACCGGGGCTGCTTCGATCCCGAGCCTGGTGTACCGCTCCCGCCCGACGAGCGCCTGAGCGCCGCCGTGCTGGTGAGGCAGCTGGTCCTGAACACCCGGCTGCCCATCATCGCCGCCGGCGGCATCATGGATGGCCACGCCATTCGCGCCATGCAGGAACTGGGTGCCGCTGCTGCGCAGCTGGGCACCGCCTTCGTGGCCTGTCCGGAATCCGCCGCCAACGCTGCCTACCGGACACGCCTCAGGAGCGCCGATGCAGCCCATACCCGACTGACCCGTGTACTTTCGGGCCGTCCCGCCCGTGGCATCGTCAGCCCGTTCATCGACTACGGCGAAGCGCCGGATGCACCTCCGCCTGCCGCCTACCCTCGTGCCTACGATGCCGCCAAGCAGCTCCATGCCGCTGCCAGCCGCCGGGGTGAGCACACTTATGCCGCTCACTGGGCCGGCCAGGGCGCGCCGATGATCCGCGAGATGCCCGCTGCGCAACTGGTGGCCACACTGGCCCGGGAGTGGCGGACAGCCTGATCAGTCTGCGTTCCTCGGCAAGCCTTCCGCCTCGACCGCAGCCCCGCCAGCACACCTGCACATGTAGCGACGAACCGCAAAGGCGGGGCCACCTCCGGCCTGCGTGCCACCACCCGCCCTTCAAGGCAGGTTCAGCCCAGCCGATGGCGGAACAGCCAGGTGGCCAGCGGCAGCGTCACCGCGATCATCACGACGAGCGGAATCAGGTGCGGCACGATGTCGACAAGCGTTGCCCCCTCCAGGTACACGCCCCGCGCAATGGCCACACCGAAACGCAGCGGATTGGCATAGGTGGCCACCTGCAGCACCTCGGGCATGTTGCGGACCGGCGTGAGCATGCCCGAGAGCATCATCAGCGGCATGACCACCAGGAAGGTGTAGAGCATGGCCTGCTGCATAGTCAGTGACAGCGCCGACAGCGATAGCCCGACGCCGACGGCAGCCACCGTGAACACCAGGAGCCCCAGGTACAGCGTCACGATCGACCCTGCCATCGGGATCTGGAACCAGAAGCGGATGATCACCAGGATGATGGTCGACTGAAGAAGGCCCACCAGCACCGACGGCACCGCCTTGCCCACCAGGATCTGCATCGGCGTGAGCGGCGTCACCAGCAACTGGTCGAAGGTGCCCTGCTCGCGCTCGCGCGCCACCGACAGCGCCGCCAGCAGCAGCGTCTGTATCAGGCTCAGCGAGGCGATCAGCGTCGGCATCAGGGACCAGCGCGACTCCAGGTTCGGATTGAACCAGGCACGCCGCTCGATCTGCACCCCGCCCGTGCCGGAAAGCCCCGCTGCCTGCCGCAGCGTCTGGTTGTAGCTGCCCACAATGCTGCTCACGTAGCCCGAGGCCAGTCCCGCCGTCACCGAGTTGCGGCCATCCAGAATGAGCTGCATCGCCGTGGTCTGCCCCTGCGCAAGCCGGTCCGCAAAATCGGCCGGAATGCTCACGACGAACATGGCCCGCCCCTCATCGATCACGTCGGCAATCTGCCGGGCATCGGACAGTGTTGCCACCTGCCGGAACAGCCCGTTGCTCTCGATGCGTGCCAGCAACCGGGCCGACACCTCGCTACGGCTCTGATCCAGCACCGCATAGGGCGTGTCGTGCAGGTCGTAGGT
Organism: uncultured Lautropia sp.; assembly: GCA_938046755.1. Lineage (GTDB taxonomy): Bacteria > Pseudomonadota > Gammaproteobacteria > Burkholderiales > Burkholderiaceae_E > Lautropia. The sequence goes on from CALIXC010000248.1 coordinate 19,735, forward strand.
GCCCGCATAACCATAGAGCAGCGCCTGCAGCAGCGCCGGCACGAACAGGATGATCCGGTTGGCCGGTTCCTTGAAGAGCGCCAGCAGCTCCTTGCGGATCAGCGCCCTTATCTGACGCAGCACCAGCAGCCAGCCCGGCACCCCATGGATCGAATCCATCCTCTGGTCCCTCCGATCAATCCAGGCGCTTGCGCACCGTGCGCAACGTGGCCCACAGCAGCAGCACCGCATATATCAGCAGAATGCCCAGGTTCTGCATGATGGTCGGCCAGTGATTGCCCATCAGGAACAGGCTCTTGGCCAGCCCCATGAAGTGCGTGGCCGGCAGCAGGTGCCCGGTGACCTGCACCAGCTGCGGGGAATTGCGCAGGTCGAAGATGAAGCCCGAGAGCATCATCGAAGGCAGCAGGCTCCCCAGAAGCGCCACCTGACTGGCCAGGAACTGGTTGCGCGTGCGTCCCGAAATGAAGAGCCCCATCAGCAGCGACACCACCAGGTACAGCGTGCCGCCCACCACCATCATGCCCAGCGATCCGCGCATCGGCACCTCGAAGAGGAAATGCGCCGCCAGCAGGCACATGGCCAGATCGACCAGCCCAATCCCCACGTAGGGAATCAGCTTGGCCAGCACGATCTCCAGCGGTCGTACCGGTGTCACGAAGAGCGATTCCATCGTCCCACGCTCCCATTCACGGGCAATGAGCAGCGAGGTCAGAAACGCGCCAATCAGCGTGAGCACCAGCACCAGCAGCCCTGGCACCAGGAACCAGGTGCTCTCGCCGGCCTCGTTGAACCACAGCCGCTGCTGCACCTGCACGCTGCCTGCCGCCGCCATGGTCTGCCCGGTCGAGCCTGCCCGATCCACCTCCTTCTGCGCCCACAGCGCCAGCACGCCGTTCACATAGGATTCGATGGTGGCAGCCGACGTGGATTCACTGCCATTGACCACCAGCTGCACCTTCGCATCGCCAGTCTGCAGCCGCCCGGAAAAATCCGACGGCACCCGCAGGATGGCTTCCACCTTGTGTCGCCGCAACCACTGTTCGGCCTCGGGCATGCTGCCTGCCCAGCGCGGCTCCATGTAGGTGGACCCACGCAGCCCGGCCAGCACCTGCTGCACCCGGGGCGACGCATCTTCCAGCACCATCGCCACCCGCACATCCTTCACGTCGAAGGACATGCCATAGCCGAACAGCAGGATCAGCGTCACCGGCAGCGCCAGCCCGACCAGCAGGTTGCTGCGGTCACGCAGCATCTGGCGGAACTCCTTCTTCACGAGCGCCCACAGCCGGCGCCAGAAACCCGTCGCCCTCATGCCCCGCCTCCCGGTGCCCGAATGTCAGCACGACTCACGATCCACCTCCGCTGCGCCCCCGCTCGACGATGGCGATGAACGCCGCATTCATGTCGCGGCCCGCCCCACCGGCCAGCTCGCGCACCTCGTGCGGCGTACCCAGTGCCAGCATCCGCCCCGCATCCTGGATGGCAATGCGGTCGCAGTATTCGGCCTCCTCCATGAAGTGCGTGGTGATGACGATCGTCACACCCTGCGCCGACAGCGCCGTGATGGTGCGCCAGAATGCACGCCGCGCCAGTGGGTCGATGCCGCTGGTGGGCTCGTCCAGGAACAGGATGTCGGGCGCATGGATGAGCCCTGCCGCCATGGCCAGCCGCTGGTGATAGCCGGCTGGCAGCAGACCGCTTTCGGCCTCAGGATCCAGATCAAAGCGCTGCAGCATGGCCTGCATCCGCTCGGTGAGCTGACGGCCGTGCAGGCCATAGGCTGCCCCATAGAACGCCAGGTTCTCGCGCACGGTTAGCGTGGCATAGAGCGAGAACTTCTGCGCCACGTAGCCGATGCGTGCCCGCGCCCGCGCCGGCGCCACCCGCAGGTTCGCGCCAGCCACCTGCAGCGAGCCGCTGGTGGCCGGCAACAATCCGCACAGCATCCGGAATGTGGTGGTCTTGCCCGCCCCATTGGGCCCCAGCAAGCCGAAGATCTCGCCCCTCCACACCTCGAACGAGGTGCTGGCCACCGCCGTGAAGTCACCGAAGCGGCGCACCAGATCGCTCACGACGATGACGGGGTCAGCGTGGTCTGTCACGGGCAAGATGGCAGATGACTGCAAGGACACCCCGGACGCGTCCCGGCGGGAAGCCCCTGCCCCCTCATTCAACGGTGGAAACGCCGCAGTCAGATCCTGCTGCGTCACGGCTGCTGGGCGCTGGCCATCCGTGGCCAGGGCCGTCGGCTCATTATTCCTCCGCCCCTGCAGGGTTCGGTCCGTTCCGGCCGCAGGCGGCTCTTCCGAAGACGATTGCCCACCGACCGCCTCTGCGTGCTGGCGCAGCATCAGCATGAAGGCGTCCTCCAGCTCGGCTGGTCGGGGATGCACCTCCACGTCCTCCAGCAACGGCCGCAATGCCGCTTCATCAACATCCGGCCGACGGATGAAGCGTACCTGTCCACCGCGAGGCACGGCATCCACCACGGTGGACACTGCATCCAGCAGCCGCGCCTGCAGCATGCGCGCCGCCATGCCAACCGGTGGCGTCGCCACGAAGGTAAGGCCCTGCGCCCGCTGCGCCAACGCCTGCGGCGTGCCGTTGGCCAGTACGTGACCGGCGTTCATCACGTGAACGTGCGTACAGCGTTCGGCCTCGTCCATGTAGGCGGTGCTCACCACCACGCTCAGCTGCTCGTCCCGCACCAGCTGCAGCAAAATCTCCCACAGATCACGGCGCGACAGCGGATCCACCCCCACGCTGGGTTCATCCAGCAGCAGCAGTTCGGGCGATCGCACCAGCGTGCAGGCCAGGCCCAGTTTCTGTTTCATGCCGCCCGAAAGCTTGCCGGCGGGACGCGCCGTGAAGCGCGCCAGATCCGTCATCGCCATCAGCCGGGCAAAGCGTTCGCGGCGCACCGCCTGCGGCACACCATGCAGATCAGCGTATAGGTCCAGGTTTTCCTGCACGCTCAGATCCTCATACAGGCCAAAGCGCTGCGGCATGTAGCTGATGCGGTCCTGGACCTCCTGGGCGTTGCGAGTCACGTCCAGTCCCAGCACGTGGAGGCTGCCTTCGTCCGGCGCCAGCAGCCCCGCCATCATCCGCATCAGCGTGGTCTTGCCCGCGCCGTCCGGCCCCACCAGGGCCGTGAGCTGCCCCCGGGTCACCGACAGCGACACCCGATCCAGGGCCACCAGCGGACGCCCATCCGGACCCGTGAAGCGCCGGGTCAGGCCCTCGGCGCGAACCACGGATTCATCCGCCCTCATGGTTCCGGTCCGCTGTGCCTGACTCCAGCCGCACCGTCACCGGTTGCCCCAGCCGCAGCACATCATCGGGGTCATCCACCAGCACCCTCACCTCGTACACCAGGCTGGTACGCAGCACCTCAGTCTGCACCGACTTGGGCGTGAATTCAGCCACCGACGAGATGTAGCCGATCTTGCCAGCCAGCGTCCGTCCCGGCATCGAATCAACGCTCAGCTGCGCCGCCTGCCCGGGCTTCACCTGCCCCAGGCTGGACTCATCCACGTAGATGCGCGCCCATTTGGGGCTGGTCACCGCCAGCGCCAGAACCGGGCGCTGCGGCGACGCCATGTCGCCCGGCTCCAGCAGGCGCGAACGCACCACGGCTGTCACTGGCGCCCGCAGTTCCCCCTGGTCCAACTGATGGCGCAGCAATGCCAGCTGGGCACGTGCCGCCGCCACCTGGGCATCGGCCGCATCGATCTCCTCGCGGCGAGCGCCCTCCTGCACCAGTGCCAGCGCATCCTGCCGCTCCTTCACGGCGGCCTGCGCCACCCGGGCTGCACTGCGCGCCCGGTCCACATCCTGCACACTCACCGCGCCGGAACTGGCCGTCGCAATCCGCTCCAGCCGCGCCTGCTCACGGCGGGCACGCTGGGCATCCGCC
>CALIXC010000249.1 GCA_938046755.1 uncultured Lautropia sp.
CGTGCTGCAGGAAGTACTGGCGCGCCGCACGACGATCGGCCTCGAACTGGATGTTCCCGTCCGCGTCGTACAGGTTCAGCATCGCGTTGAGCGCGTGGTAGTCCAGCCCCGGTTTGTCGTCATCCGGCACGCCTGTATCGGAAGCTTCGTAGCTGCTTGCAGCCGTCATGTTCTCTCCCTGCATCATCATGGGCGACCGGGGGCCTTTTCGCCCTCACTCACCCTTTCTGTCCCATCGGTCCTGTCCGACCCTATCCGTCATGGCGCCCACATGGAACCTTCGCCCATGCGGTTGCGCCCATGACAGGCCAACCTTCAGACAGGCTCGACCTCATCCAGACTGGCCCAGAATCGCTCCAGGCCTTCACACACTCGCGCCACATCCAGCTCGGTGCCAGCCAGCTCGAAGCGGTACAGCACCGGCACGCCGCACTTGTCGCCAATCACCCGACCGGCGTGGGCAAACGTCGTGCCGAAATTGCGGTTGCCGCTGGCAATCACCCCCCGCAACAGACGGCGGCGACCCGGATCATTCAGGAAGCGGATCACCTGCCGGGCCACGGCGCCGTGCCCCTCGCCATCGGCGTAGGTAGGCGAGATCAGCACGAACGGCGCGTCCGGCTCGGGCATTGGGGCGGACTCATCCACCGGAATGCGCATGGCCGGCAGGCCCAGCTTGTGCATGAAGCGCTCGGTGTTGCCCGAGGCCGAGGAGTAATAGACCAGCCCCGCCATGGCGGATATCAGGCCAGGCGGCCGATCATGTCAGGACGAAAACCGGTCCAGTGGGCTTCGCCGGCCACGACCACGGGGGCCTGGCGGTAGCCCATGGCCAGCACCTGGGCCATGGCGACGGCGTCCTGGGTCAGGTCGACCAGCTGGTAGGCAATGCCACGGGCATCCAGCGCACGGGTGGTGGCGGTGCACTGAACGCAGGCGGGTTTGGAGTAGACGGTGACGGTCATGGGCCGGATTTCCTTCAGACGGGGAGCGAAGGGCCGGCAGCAGTCCGGGCGGACGCGCGCAGACAGGCGCCATCCACCATGACCCGCTCCTGCCCACCGCAGGGTTGTCATCCATGCCGAAAGGCGCCGCCGCCATGAAGATGGGCGGCCTTTCGGCGGCTATCGGGGCAGGTCTCCTGGCTTGCGGGTCCGTGCGTGGCTGGAACCTTCCCAGACCCCATGGGTCCAGTGGTTCAGGAAGAGTCCGTCCAGACCCCTTCCAGCCTTGCTCACCGCCTACAGTTGCGGGGGCAGCGCCGGCATTGCACCCTGTGCGAAAGGCCTTGAGGCGACCTTCCCGGATGCGCACCGGCTTCCCTTTTCATCCCGGGGCAGATCTCCCGGGAACCTCGATGAAGCGCATTGTACCCAAGATATGGGGTTCGTCCACCCGGCGGACACAATATGTAGCGCCTTCAAATTGCCTGGGACACCATGGAAAGTGTTGCGCGAACGCCAAATGGCATGACCAACAGTTCTGCACACCTTGCAGGAACACGCGCCAAGTGCCCGCGGGCAAAGGATTTTCCAAGAACATCCACGTTGCATGGATGCTGCACGACCGTCCGTCGGAAAGGTGCTTAGCAGGTCGGTGAAAGGAGGGCTCAGTGCCCTGTCGGCCACATCGGAAGGACGTGGCCGGGCGGGAACGGCTGTCTGACGATCCCGGCATCGTCGTCATCCGGCATGAGGGAAGGCGCCGGATGGCACATGCCATGAGGTGCCGACGGAGCGTCGCCTGGGCACATCATGGCACCGTGCGGGGCAGGATCACTGCTCGGCGAAGGCCCGCTCGATGACGAAGTCACCTGGGGTGGAGGTGTTGCCCTCGACGAAGCCGCGCTTCTCGAACATGTCCTTCAGATCGCGCAGCATCTCGGGGCTGCCGCAGATCATGATGCGGTCTTCCTCGCGGTTGAAGGGCGGCACACCCAGATCGGCGTTGAGCTTGCCGTTCTCGATGAGGGTGGTGATGCGCCCCTGGTTGCGGAAGGGCTCGCGGGTCACGGTGGGGTAGTACAGCAGCTTGCCCTTGATCAGCTCGCCCAGGTATTCGTGCTCCGGCAGCTCCTTGGTGAACAGGTCGTAGTAGGCCAGTTCGTTCACCTGACGCACGCCGTGCACCAGGATCACCTGGTCGTAGCGCTCGTAGGTTTCAGGGTCGCGCGTGATACTGAGGAAGGGGGCCAGGCCGGTACCGGTGGCCAGCAGCCACAGGCGCTTGCCGGGCAGCAGGTAGTCGGTCACCAGCGTGCCGGTGGGCTTGCGGCCGACGATGACCTTGTCACCGGGCTTGATGTGCTGCAGCTTGGAGGTCAGCGGACCATCGGGCACCTTGATGCTGAGGAACTCCAGCTGCTCCTCATAATTGGCACTTGCGATGCTGTAGGCGCGCAGCAGCGGCCGCTCTCCCTCTTTCGGCGGCAGGCCGATCATCGTGAAATGGCCGTTCTTGAAGCGCAGCGCCTCGTCACGCGTGGTGGTGAAACTGAACAGACGATCGGTCCAGTGATGGACGGTCAGAACCTCTTCTTCGCTGAATGCTTTCGATTTCATGTATGACCCGGGCAGCACCCGGCAACAGATGACGGGCAACGCAGAGGTGCGCCAGCCCGCAGGAGTGGAAGGCCGACATTATGAACCGATGCTGGCCGTTTGCCAGCACGGAGGCACAGGAATGCCGTGGAATTAAGTGATTGCGTACTTACTTCTTCAGACATCTGCTTTCGGGAAACGCTTCCTGGGAATGTCCCGCGCCTGATGCAGGCTCATTGAGCATGGTACCGGGCCCTGCGAAGGCCTGCCCCGAAGAGGGCGATCACCCCGCAGAGGATCAGGGGGCGGGCCGAAGGACGATGTCCAGCCCGCCCCTGGCCTCAGTCGAAGCTGCGCGATCGCAGCACGTCCAGCGAGTTGTCGCTGCCGGTCTGGGCGCGCAGCACGTAGCCCTTGCCCAGGGTGTACTGGATGCGCAGCAGGTTCCAGACACCGCGCACGCCCTTCTCGTAACTGACGAAGAGGCGGTCGTTGATGCGCTTGCCCAGCGACACCACGCCGGTTTCGGTCGCATCGGCGTTGCTGCTGCTGCTCGAGCCCACCAGGCCCTTGGGCGTCATGCTCTCCTGGATGCCCGAATCCACACCGGTGTTGGACGCATAGCCGTAGTTCAGCACGTCCAGACCCAGCCGCTCGGCGATGGAGGGCGAGCGCACACCATTGTCGTTGCCCAGCAGCATGGTACCTGCCTGCTGCAGGGCCAGGACCTGGGCAGCCCCCCCGGCCTCGTCAGGCGGCACGCCCAGCACCAGCCAGGACAGCTTGTTGGTCTCCGACATGGAGGGCTTGGAGATGAGCGAGATCCGCGGGTTGCTTGCCTGCCCCGTGATGGAAATGCCCACTTCCACCGGCAGGTAGGGCCGCTTGGCCTCGATGTCCAGCGACGGATTGTCCACCGGACCGGTGAAGCGGATCAGACCTTTGGTGAACTTCAGGTTCTGGCCATAGGCCTGATAGCTGCCGTCCACGATGTTGATCACGCCGGTCAGCTGGGGATCGGCCGGCAGGAAGCCGCCGACCTGCAGCTTGCCGCCCAGTCGGGCTTCGGCGCCCATGCCGTTGATCTTCAGCTTGTCACCCAGCTCCACTTCCAGATCGCTGGCGATGCGCAGCCTGGCTTCCGCGTCCTTTTCCTCGGGCAGGTCCTGGGGGATCTGCTCGCCGGAAACCCGCACGTCGCCAGGCAGAGTGGGGGCAGAAGACCCCGCCAGCTCGATCAGTCCCTCGTCGACTTTCATGTCACCGACCAGGATCAGACCTGCCGGGCCGCTGGTCAGACGGGTCACCCCCGAGAGGGTCACCCGCTGCCCCGGCCCGATCGGGACCAGGAAATGGTCGGCCCGCACGTCGAAGACGCCGTCCATCGGCAGCAGCGAGGGCTTGGGGCTACCGGCCTTGGGCGGCTTCGTGAGTGCTGCAGCCCAGGCGGCATCCTGGGTGGCCAGGGCGGCCTTCATGTTGCCGCGCTCCACCAGACGAGCCGCCCCCTTCAGCTGCAGGCTGCCCTGGCCGGCATGGAACTTGAGCCTCTTGACCTGCAGGCCATGACCGTTCAGGTGAGCATCCAGCACGCCCCCGGAGAGACGCATGCCGGCCGAGCGCTGCAGCACGGACAGATCCTTGCCGGTAACGGCCAGGTCCACCAGCGGCGCATCCAGCGTGCCGGCCACTGTGCCATCGACCTTCAGCGAGCCGTCGACGGCCATGTCGGGGCCAGTGAACAGGTTGGCCAGCTCGAGCGACACGATGTCCAGCTTCACCTTGCCATTCAGCTTGCGCTCGTCAAAGCGCAGGACCAGGCCGTTGTCGTCGCGCAGTCCCAGGCGCTTCCTGCGACCGGCGGCCACCTGCTCGCGGATGCCAGCCTGCACGTCGCCGTACAGGGCTTGCGCGCCCTGGCCACGCAACTGCCAATGGCCGGCAATGCGCACGTCCTTCAGCACCTCCAAGTTCTTCTTCTCATCCACGCCCAACAGCTGGTGCAGCCGCAACGGCGCCAGCTCGTCCAGACTGCCGTGAGTCTCGTATTTGAGCGGGCCGCTCCAGTCCAGCAACAGGCGCTTTAGGTCGATGTGCCCATCCAGCGCCGCCAGCCGGAAATCCGACAGTGTCAGGCGGCTGCCGTCCACCTCCAGCGGTGCCGGGTCGACCAAGCGGACGCCGGTACGGCCGCTCAGGTCCAGGGTCTCCACGCTGGCCCGATAGTTGGGGCCGGTGCGCGGCAGCGACAGCGCACCTTGCAGGCGCAGCTGCAGCCGGTCTTTGCCCTGCCGGGCGGCGGCGGCCAGCTGGTGCTGGGCCGGCGTACCGTGCAGACTCAGGTTCAGTGCATCCAGAACCTCGGTGCCCGAGCCCAGCTGGCGGGCGGACAGCGTCAGATCTACGGGCGTGTCCAGCCGGGACTTCGCCTGCAGCGCCAGCGGCGCCGTCAGGTCCAACTTCAGGTCCTTCAGACTCAGGCGGTTCGGCTTGCCCTCCTCATCCAGGGTCGTCCAGTCCAGGCCGCTGGCACGCGCCGATACCTTGGCGCTCAGATCCTGAAAGCGTCCGGTCAGATGACCGTCCAGATTCATGCTGCCCGAGGCGCGGCGATCCAGAGCCGACAGGTCGGTGAGTTTCACACCGACATCCAGCCGATCCTGCGGCGCCCCCAGTGCCCCCTTGGCCTGGATGCGATTGGCCGTGCCATGGGCCAGCTTCAGGTCGATGTCCTTCAGCGACAACGGCTGCCACTGGGCATCCAGCTCGGCCTTGCCGTGCAGGCCGCCGGTCAGCGGCTGGCCGGCCACGCGGCTTTCCACCAGATCCAGCCCCACCGTGGCCTTCTGCCCGGGCGACATCAGGCGCCCTTCGACGGACCAGTCCGCGCCCAGCATGCCCTGACGCCAGGCCGGGTCGACGGGCAGCGTGGCCGGCAACCATTGCGCCAAGTCCAGCCGACGCGCCGTGCCGCGCAGGTTCAGATCCCAGGGAGCGCTGACGGCTGCCTGGCCTCTGGCGGTCAGCAGCGTTTCGCCCAGCGCAACCCGCCCTTCGTTTAGTTTCAGCCAGCGTGGGTCCAGCGTGCCAGCCAGCTTCACCTGGGCGTCGGCCGCCAGCTTCTTCAGGTCAGCCGGCAACAGGATGCGCATCTGTTCGGCGCGCTGCGACAGATCCACCAGGAACTGCTGGCCATCCACCTTCACCTGTCCACCCAGGGCCGTCCGGGGCAGCCCCTGCCAGAGCGGGGCCAGATCCAGCCCGGTCAGCTTCAGGTCGCCCTTCAGGCGCGGCAGCGTGGCGCCCGGAATGGCCATCGACTGGGCCAGCCAGCTTTCCAGCCGCCCCTCGATGCGGGCCTCGCCCTTGGGGGCAATGGTCACGGCCTGGGCAGCCTGCGACTTCTGGGTCGCCAGGCCCTTGTCAGATCCATTGCCAGGCTTCGCATTGGCCGCCGCCGCTGCCACCGACCCGGCGTCAGCCTGCTGCACACTCACCGGCAGGCCGATGGCCAGGTCATTGAGCCCCACGTAAAGCTGTGACCACTGTTCGGTGGGCGGAATGCGGAAGACAATGCCGCTCTGCAGCGACCGCAGTGGAATGCGGTTGGCCTCCAGCGTGCCCGCCCGGCGGTTCGCCAGCCGGATGAGTCCCTGCCACGTCTCCTTCTTGCCAGCTACCGGATCGATATCGAGGTCCAGGTCAATGCCGGTCTCGGGCAGCTTGCCCAGCGCAGTGAAGCGCACCAGGTTGGTGTCGGCCAGGCGAACGTGCAGACGCTCCACCAGCATCCGGCCTAGCGGCTTTACCACGGCCTGGATATCGGCCACACCATCGGCCAGCTGGCCCTGGAGGGTGGCCGGCAGGCTGGCCAGGTCACCATCGACGGTCAGGGTGGCGTCATACGGCCACTGCTGGGCATGACCATTGGCCTGGATCACGCCCTTGAGACGGTGCGGCGGGGCACCCTCCATCTGTGCCGTGCCTGAACGCACCTGCCCCCAGGGGCTGGTCAGCGTCAGGGTCTTGACCCGGTAATGGCCCACCGAATATTCGGCAGCCCCATCGATGTCGGTCAGCACCACATAGGGCTCGGCATCCTTGCCATTCACGGCAGGCGGCTGGATCTCCAGTCGCCCGACGGCCAGTTTGCGGATCTCCAGCGGAAACGGCAGGCCGAAATCGCCGGGCATGTCGGTGTCGGTGCGCGGCTTGTCCGGGTCACCCGGCGGCACCTGGATGATCAGCGTCTCGGTCTCCAGCTGGTGCACCAGCCCCTGGCCACGCAGCAGCGCACGCAGCGACCAGCGCAGCTGCAGCTCGGTACCCTTGACCGCGGTGTCGAAACCGCGCCATTCCACGCGCCCGATATGGATGCCGCGCCACAAGTTGCCCTGTACCCGGTCGAAGGCCAGTGCCTGGCCATTGCGGGCCAGCAGCTGCTGCGCCCAGGACAGCGCCTGGGTCAGACCGTTTTCGCTGCCCAGCCACAGCAATGCTGCCAGCACTAGTCCCATGACCAGCAGCAGGAGGCGCACGCTCCAGCGAAAGATCGCGCGCCACAGTGAATGCTCACGTCGCACGGGGGTCGTCGTGTCGTCCATGATCAGAAGCTGAATCCAATGGAGAAATGCACCCGGTAGCGATGGATGGCCTGGCCATAGGCCAGGTCCAGCTTCACCGGCCCCACCGGCGTACGCACCTGCAGGCCCGCACCATAGCCCGAGACCGCATCGAAGCTGCGCCAGGCGTCGGTGACGTTGCCGTAGTCATAGAACACACCCAGCGACAGCATCTCTGTGATGCGATGCTGGTATTCCAGCGAGCCGATGGCCAGGTAGCGCTGGCCGATCACCGAATTGTTGACATTCAGGCCCAGCGATCGGTAGCCATATCCACGCAGCGAGCCGATGCCCCCCGCCCGGAACAGGTTCTCGCTGGGGATGCCGAAGCGGCTGCCCGCATTAACCACGCCGAACTCCACGCGACCGATGAAGGTACCGTTACGCCAAACGGGAGAATTCTTCGACAGCGGCTTGAAGCCCGCCATGCTGGTATAGAAGCGGGTGAAGGTGGCGTCGCTCAGCGCGTGCTTGCTGGCGCCGGAGACCTCGAACTTGACACCATAGCCGCGCGTGGGGTTGAGCTGCGAATCAAAGCGCTGCAGCGTCCAGGCCTTGCCCAGCACCAGCGCCTTCACGCCGTCCCGCTGCCCGGACTGCCGGAAGTGGATCTCTTCCTGCTGCAGCTGCAGCGACGTGAACGCCTCGATGTCACGCTCGCGCTGGCCATAGCCTACATAGGCGTTGCTGTTGAACGTGACGACGCCCTTTTCCTCCTCGCGCTCGACGCGTCCGCCGAAGCCGTAGTAGCGGTCCTCGGCGTCATAGGAGGTACGAAAGTTGGTGAACGCTCGCTGACGGCGCTGCGACATCACCACCGACGCCTCCATCTGCAACCCGAACAGGCTGCGGTCCTGAAAGCCCACCTGACCACGGAAGCCGTCGTCGGTGCTATAGCCCAGACCATAGACCAGCCGATGGCGCTTGAGCTCCTCCACTACCAAGTGGATGGGCACCGCCTTCAGCGAGGGATCCTCCTGCAACGCCAGCATATCGGGCACGGCGCTCACCGAACTAAAGTACCCCGCCTCACGCAGTCGTTCCTGGAAGACCTGCAACGCGCCATCCGTGTAGGCGTCCCCTTCATGGAACGGCTGCAGATCGGTAATGATCCGCTCCGGGTAGCGCGACAGGCCCTGGACTGCCACCTTGCCGAAGGCGATGCGGTCACCTGAATCCACCACCACCGTCAGCCGCGCCTTGGCCGTCCGGGCATCCACCTGTGCCGTGCTGCGGGCGATGCGGGCGCGCAGGTATCCCTGCCGCTTCATCGCATCGATAAGCGCGGCCTTACCGCTCTGCCAGTTGCTGCTCACGAAGGGATCGCCCACCGCCATGCCGAAGCGACGCTTCACGTAAGCCAGCGCCCGGTTCTGCGTGCCCTGCCCTTCGATCTGGATGTCCAGCTCGCCGACCCGGGTGCGGTTGCCGGGCTTGAGCGTGAGCTTCACGCGATCGGGTGCCTCGGCATCGATGTCGATGCGCGGCTCGAAGTAGCCTTCGGCCTTGACGATGGCCTGCACCTCGTCATGCAGCTTGGACACCAGACCGTCGAACTGCACCGGATCGTAGTCCTTACGATGCTGCCAGCGGCCTACCAGGGTGCCCTCACGGATCGTACTGGCGAAGCTCGACGGTGCATCGATGTCGAAGCGGTAATTGTTGCGCTCCAGCAGTTCCGAAACCCCGCCCGATCGTCGGTCGGACCCGGCCGACTGCCCGACGGCAGCCGTTCCCGAGGTCTGATCCGCCTGGGCGGCGTCATGCCCGGAAGACATGGGGCCATCAGCCTGCCCCCCCTCCGGATGCCTCCCCTCCGGAGCTGAGGCCGAGTCTGCAGCCGCCAGACGCCATGCCGACATGTCCCCGCCCGCCTGCAAGCCCGGATGATAGCCTCCCGAGCGAAGGCTGGCGGCCTGCGCCGCAGACGCGCCACCTGCCAGAGCCAGCATCGTCGCCAGGCCCAGCCACCTGTCCAAAACCTTTTTCTTCATGACATCGGTGCACGGCAGACCCGTGCAGCAGGAAAGCACAACGTACCAGAGCATTCATGCAACGGCGCAGCCGGATGCGACGATGACAATCCCCGGCCATCGCATCCTTCCTGAAAGGGCGGAATGCCCTACCCGACGGCCGGCCAACACGCCGTCCCTGCGCCCGCAGTGCAGCGCCGAGTATAGGGCCTGCCGTCCGCCCTTACTGAAAAACCGTGACAAATCCGGCAGATGATGACGCAGAAACGGACGACACCCCAGTCCGACGAGACGACCGGCCCATCCCGGGTGCCCGGCGCCCGATAAAAAGCAGGACGCCCAGGCCGAACGGCACCCGGGCGTCTTGTGGGCCCCCATGAGGGGGGCGGAACGGGCGGCATGACCGCCCGGTGGCGTGCGGCTTTCACCGCACGCCGGCTGGCGATCAGGCCACCAGCCGATACTGCTTCGTGAGCTTGACGAAGTTGTCCAGCTCGGCCTTGTGGCGCTCCTCGCTCCAGCCCAGCCGGGTGGCCATGAATGCAGCCACCGCAGGCGCTGCAGCCTCGGCCGCCTTCGCGTCCAGGAACAGCAGCCGGATGCGCCGTGCCAGCACGTCTTCCAGCGACAGGGCCAGCTCCTCGTCGATGGCCCACTGCACCTGAGCAAAGGTGTACGGGTGATCCGGATGCACCTTCTTGGCCAGCTCGGGGTTCCCCGCTGCCAGCTTCTCGATGGCAGCCGCATCGCTGCCATAGAGCGTCAGCGGCGTGTCATCGAGGTGCCGGTTGGCGTCGATATAGCCATGCAGCTTCAGTTCGCGCGTGGCGCAGGCCTTCTGCGGCAGCAACCCGGCACCGATTGCGGCATCGACACCGTCCTCAGCCATCTGGCGGTAGGTGGTCCACTTGCCGCCGAAGATGTTGACCATGCCCGACTTGCTGACTTCCACCTTGTGACTGCGCGAGACTTCCTTGGTGGACTTGCCTTCGTCCTTGGGTGCAGCCAGCGGCCGCAGGCCCACGAACACGCTTCGCACGTCGGCGCGCGTGGGCGCCCGCTTCAGGTAGTCGCGCGCCGTGTTCAGGATGAAATCGATCTCCTGCTCCAGCGGCTTGGGCTCGTAGGACGGCTCCTTGATCAGCGTATCGGTGGTACCCACCACCAGCTTGCCGTGCCAAGGCACCGCGAACAGCACGCGGCCGTCCGAGGTCTTGGGCACCATCAGCGCATCGTCGCCGGGCAGGAAGTCGCGATCCAGCACCAGGTGGATACCTTGGCTGGGCAGGATCGGCGGCTTCTCGTGGACTTCGTCCATCCCCAGAATGGGGTTGGCGAACACGCCGGTGGCGTTGACCACGCACTTGGCCTTGACCTGGTAGGTCTCGCCCGTCAGCTCGTCACGGCACGAGACGCCATCGATCTTACCGGCGGCGTTCTTGTCGATACCCGTGACCGAGCAGTAGTTGAGCACGGTACCTCCATGGTCCACGATCGACAGCGCCAGGCACAGGGCCAGACGGGCGTCGTCAAACTGACCGTCGTAGTAGCAGACACCGGCACCCAGCTTGTCGTCACGCACGCCCGACAGACGCTTGCGCGCCTCGGCCTGCGACAGATGCCGAGTATGGCCGATGCTGAGCTTGCCCGAGAGCCGGTCATACATCCACAGCCCAAAGGTGTAGTAGGGAGCGGTCCACCATTTCTCGCCCGGGATGATGAAGGCCTGGGTCTTAAACAGGTGCGGCGCGTTGCGGGCCAGACGGCCGCGCTCGCGCAGCGCCTCGCGCACCAGATCCACATAGCCCTGTGCCAGATAGCGGACCCCGCCATGCACCAGCTTGGTGGAACGGCTGGACGTGCCTTTGGCAAAGTCGTGCCCTTCCAGCAGCAGCGTGGAATAGCCGCGGGTGACGGCGTCGAGCGCCGTCCCCAGGCCAGTCGCACCGCCGCCGATCACCACCACGTCCCACTCACCGTGGGTCTTCAACTGCTCGATGGCTTTCTTGCGTTGCATGCTGATCTCCTATGCTTATTTATTTCTTCACACGCTCGGATTCGGGAATGCGGGCCTTGTGACGCCCTTCTTCAAGCATCGTGATGAAGAGCAGCACCACGGCAATCATGCCCCCGCCGATCATCACATAGAAACCACCGTCCCAACCATAGTGCTGGGCAGCCCAGCCCACCACGGCCGCAGCAGCCGTCGTGCCACCCAGGTAGCCGAACAGCCCCGTGAAGCCTGCTGCCGTACCGGCGGCTTTCTTGGGCGCCAGTTCCAGCGCATGCAGACCGATCAGCATCACCGGACCATAGATGAGGAAGCCCACCGTGGTCATCAGCACGAAGTCCGTCAGCTGGTACGGGTTCTGGAACCAAGGCTTGTCCGCATATTGCGCCACCTGGTCGGCCGGCGTGGCCGGGTTCATCCACAGTGCCACCACGGCAGTGGTGGTCAGGATCATGAAGATGAAGCCCGTCAGGCCGCGCTTGCCCTTGAAGACCTTGTCCGACACCCAGCCACACAGCAGCGTGCCCGGGATGGCAGCCAGCTCATAGATAGTGTAAGCCCAGGCCGTACCCTTGAAGTTGAAATGCTTGACTTCGGACAGATACACCGGCGACCACTTCAGCACCCCGTAGCGGATGAGGTAGACGAAGACGTTGGCCAGCGCGATGTACCACAGCAGGCGGTTCTTCAGCACGTAGGTGACGAAGATCTCCTTGGTGGTCAGATCCTTCTCGGCCGTCTTCGCGTCGTAGTTGTCCGGATAGTCGTTCTTCCACTGCTCGATCGGCGGCAGTCCGCAAGACTGCGGCGAATCCTTCATGATGAAGAAGATGGGAACCGCGATGATCATCGCCGCGATACCCGGGTAGTACAACGCCTGCTGCCAGATGTCCTTGTTGGTGGCCTCAACCCCATGGGTGTTGAAGTAGACGGCACCGGCCAGCAGCACCATGGCGCCCGGCACCATGCCGCCCAGGTTGTGGGCCGTATTCCAGACCGACACCACCGAGCCACGCTCGGTCTTGGACCACCAGTGCACCATGGTCTTGCCGCACGGCGGCCAGCCCATGCCCTGGAACCAGCCGTTGATGAAGATCATCGCAAAGGCGATGGCCACGCTCGAGGTCGCCCAGGGCATCAGGCCCATCAGCGTCATGCACAGGCCCGACAGCATCAGGCCGATGGGCAGGAACACCTTCGGATTGGAGCGGTCGGAAACAGCCGCCATCAGGAACTTGGAAATGCCGTAGGCCAGGCCGGCAGCAGCACCGATCTGACCCAGCTCGGCCTTGTTGTAAAGTCCCGCGTCGATCAGGCCCTTCTGGGCGAGGTCGAAGTTGCCCCGCACGAAGTAGTAGGCTGCGTAGCCGAAGAAGATGCCGGCAAAGACCTGCCAGCGAAGACGCCGGTAGGTCGGATCGATCTTGTCCGCGGGCAGCAGGGGCTTGTGTGCCGCCGGCTTGAGAATGCCAATCACGAGATGTCTCCAGAGGAAGATGGAAAGGGAAAAACAACATTGATGACTCTGAAACATGTCCGCCAGCAATGCGGACTTGTTTTAATCGCGAATCATACGCCCCCATCCGCCGGAAAATCCTGAACCCAGGTCAAAGCATCGTCATCCGTGAACTACACACCTGCCGTCAGTAAGCCCTGCCGACAGACGGCAGGCGTGGCTTCAGGCCGAGCTTCGCATTCTCACGGCATTCGATGCCGCCTACACCCCCGCCCGGGTCAGACCGGAGAGAATCCCCTTCAGCGACGCGGTCAGGATGTCGGCATCCAGACCCACCCCGAACAGCGTGTGATCCCCCACCCGCAGCTCCAGATAGGCCACGGCTTGGGCGTTGGCGCCCGAACCGATCGCGTGCTCGCGGTAGTCCATCACCCGCACCTGGGCCAGGCCCGTGGCGTTGAGGCCGGCCACGAAGGCATCCACCGGACCGGTGCCCTCGCCCTGAAGGCTTACCGTCTGCCCGCCCAGTTGCACGTCGGCCTTCAGCGACACCCGGGTGTTGCCCGCCTCGTCGGTCTCGGACATGGCCCGCTGCTTCGGCGCAGCGATCTCGTCCAGCCGGTATTCCTTGCGGAACAGCGACCACAGATCCTTGGCCTGCAGCTCCTTGCCCGAGGTGTCCATCTCGTGCTGCACCACCCGGCTGAACTCGATCTGCAGCCGGCGCGGCAGCTCCAGCCCGTACTCGTTCTCCAGCAGATACGACACCCCGCCCTTGCCCGACTGACTGTTGACGCGGATCACCGCCTCATACGAGCGGCCCAGGTCCTTCGGATCGATGGGCAGATAGGGCATTTCCCAGATGTCACCGTCCTTGCGGGCGGCAAACGCCTTCTTGATGGCGTCCTGGTGCGAACCCGAGAAGGACGTGTAGACCAGGTCGCCCACATACGGGTGACGCGGATGCACCGCGATCTGGTTGCAGTGCTCCACCACCCGACGGATCTCGTCGATGTCGGAGAAGTCCAGCCCCGGCGAAACCCCCTGCGTGTACAGGTTCAGCGCGATGTTGACCAGGTCGCAATTGCCGGTGCGCTCACCGTTGCCGAAGAGGCACCCTTCCAGCCGCTCGGCCCCGGCCATCAGCGCCAGCTCGGCCGCCGCAATGCCCGTACCCCGATCGTTGTGCGGGTGCACCGACAGGATGATCGAATCCCGCTTGGCCAGATTGCGATGCATCCACTCGATCATGTCGGCAAAGATGTTCGGCGTGCAGTGCTCCACTGTCGTTGGCAGGTTGATGATGCACTTGTTCTGCGGCGTGGCCCCCCAGGCCTCCACCACGGCATCCACCACCCGCTTGGAGAAGTCCAGTTCGGTGTCCGAGAACGTCTCGGGTGAATACTCGAAGTCCCACTCGGTCTCGGGATGCTCAGCCACCAGCTGCTTGACCAGCTTCGTCTGGCCCACCGCCATCTCGACGATGCCATCCTCGTCCATCCCCAGCACCACCTTGCGCATGACAGGTGCACAGGCGTTGTAGACGTGCACCGTGGCCTTTCGGGCCCCTTGCAACGACTCGATCGTGCGACGGATCAGCGACTCGCGCGCCTGCGTCAGCACCTGGATGCTCACGTCGTCCGGGATCAGGTTCTCCTCGATCAGCCGGCGCACGAAGTTGAACTCGGTCTGCGAGGCCGACGGAAAGCCCACCTCGATCTCCTTAAAGCCTATGTCCACCAGCAGCTGGAACATCTCCAGCTTGCGCTCGACGTTCATCGGCTCGATCAGCGCCTGGTTACCGTCACGCAGATCGGTGCTCAGCCAGATCGGCGCCTTGGTCAGCACGGCGTCCGGCCAGGTGCGATCCTTCAGGCCTACCGGAGGAAAGGGACGATATTTGGACTGGGGGTGTTGCAACATGAAAAACGTTCCTGACAAAGAGAGGGTTGAGCAGTCGGCGGCGATGCGGACCCCGCAGGGGCCACAAAAAGCGAACGGCCCGCTGCCGAGGGCATACGGGCCGTTGAAGCTGGATCGCAGGGATGCGCGTGCAACTACCTTCGCCCGTGGGGGACGAACAGCAGTAGAGCCAGCAGCAGGGAGTCCTTGCGTGTATCCATGGTGCAGGAATCTAACATATTTCAAGCTTCCCGGGCACCTGCTGGCCCCATTCCCGGGGGCGGGATATCCCTTGTCCCCCTGCCCGCGCCCCTCTTCACAGCCCGGACGACAGCGGCCCCGGGAAAAAACCACCCTCCGTGCAGGGACGGCCAGACCTCACCCGTAAACGATAACCCCGCCCCACCATTGGTCGTTCATGAAGTGCCTGATCATTCCATGCAATCTGCGACGAAATGGAGGTGGCCACCCCCAGGAACGAAGCGTTCGACGTGAAAGTGGACGCCAAGGACGGTACGGTCTTCCAGAGCAAGCCCGACAACCATGATTGACCGGCGCTGACGGATCCGCCATGATGCCGGGTGACGGCGTCGTCTGCTCCCGCCGTCACCCGGCCCTCCCGGGACGATAGATTACGCTTATAGCCACATTTAATTAAATTCAATTTACTTAACAGTAAAAATCCCGGATCATTCACACATCGGCCGCCGCGGACACGCTGGCATCCAGCCCGCCCGGCCAGGAAGCGCCAGAGTCTGCCCGCCATGGCGGGACGTGCGGATGCCCCGCCTTCCCCGTCTGGCCAGATTCCCCGCCGGGAACCGCTCCCTGCCCTGCCTTCAGGCGTGGGGCAGGAATCCGATCCGGCAGGGCCGCTTCCGACACCATCGGCAGGCCCTGTCCTGCCACCTACTCTAGAGGAAATCCCATGTCGCTGATCAACACCCAGATCAAACCCTTCAAGGTCCAGGCCTTCCAGAACGGCAAGTTCTTCGAAGTCACCGACGAGACCCTGAAAGGCAAGTGGAACGTCATCTGCTTCTACCCCGCCGACTTCACCTTCGTCTGCCCGACCGAGCTGGAAGACCTGGCCGAGCACTATGACGAGTTCAAGAAACTGGGCGTGGAAGTCTACTCGGCCTCTACCGACACGCACTTCGCCCACAAGGCCTGGCACGACACCTCGGACGCCATCAAGAAGGTCAACTACCCCATGCTGGGCGACCCGACCACGCAGCTGGCCCGCAACTTCGACGTGCTGATCGAAGAAGAAGGCCTGGCCCTGCGCGGCACCTTCCTGATCGACCCCGAAGGCCTGATCAAGGTCTGCGAAATCCACGACAACGGCATCGGCCGTGACGCCAGCGAACTGCTGCGCAAGGTCAAGGCTGCCCTGTACGTGGCCTCGCACCCGGGTGAAGTCTGCCCCGCCAAGTGGAAAGAAGGCGCCGAGACCCTGAAGCCCTCGCTGGACCTGGTCGGCAAGATCTGATCCCGCACCCCGGAAGGCTGGCCGGTCGCAGACCACCCCCAGCCTTCCCGTCATGATCGACATCGTTACCAGCCAGCCCCGGCCAAGCGGCGCTCCTATCGCCTAGCTCCTCGCGCCGGCAACCGGTGGCTGGTCTTTTTTTGTCCATTTCCCACGTCACCACGGCACCATCATGCTTGACGCAGACCTCAAGAACCAGCTGCAAACCTACCTGGGCCACCTGAAACAGCCGATCGAGCTGGTGGCCACCCTGGACGGCAGTCCGAAAGCGAAAGAGATGCAGGAACTCCTGCAGGAAATCGCCGAGCTATCCGACAAAATCACCCTGCGCGAAGACCCGGCCGCGGATGTCCGCAAGCCCTCCTTTGCCATCAACCGCATCGGCACCGACATCGGTGTGCGCTTTGCCGCCATCCCGCTGGGCCACGAGTTCACCTCGCTGGTGCTGGCCCTGCTGCACGTCGGCGGCCACACCATCAAGCTCGACGCCGACACCATCGAGCAGACCAAGGCCCTGTCCGGCGACTACGACTTCGAGATCTACATGTCGCTGTCGTGCCAGAACTGCCCGGACGTGGTGCAGGCGCTCAATTCGATGTCGGTCATCAACCCCCGCATCCGCGTCCAGACCATCGACGGCGCCCTCTTCCAGGACGAAGTGGAAAAACGCGCCATCATGGCCGTGCCCACCGTCTTCCTGAACGGCGAAGTGCTGTTCCAGGGCCGCTCCAGCGCCGAAGAGATCCTGGCGCGCCTGGACAGCGGCGCCCACTCCCGCGCCGCCGAGAAACTTTCCGAGAAGGATCCGTTCGACGTGCTGATCGTCGGCGGTGGCCCGGCCGGCGCTGCGGCAGCCGTCTACGCGGCCCGCAAGGGCATCCGCACCGGCGTGGTGGCCGAGCGCTTCGGCGGCCAGGTGCTGGACACCATGTCCATCGAGAACTACATCTCGGTGCTGGAAACCGACGGTCCCAAGTTTGCCGCTGCCCTGGAGGCCCACACCCGTCACTACGGCGTCGACATCATGAACCTGCAGAAGGTCGAGTCGATCAGCCGTGACGAGGCTGCCGGCATGGTCACCGTCAAGACAGCCAGTGGCGCCAGCCTCAAGAGCAAGACCGTCATCCTGGCCACCGGTGCCCGGTGGCGCAGCATGGGCGTGCCCGGCGAGCAGGAATACCGCAACCGCGGCGTCACCTACTGCCCGCACTGCGACGGCCCGCTCTTCAAGGGCAAGCGCGTCGCCGTCATCGGCGGTGGCAACTCGGGTGTCGAGGCCGCCATCGACCTGGCTGGCGTGGTGGACCATGTCACGCTCTTCGAGTTCATGCCTGAACTGCGTGCCGACGCCGTGCTGCAGCGCAAGCTGGAAAGCCTGCCCAACGTGAAGATCCTGAAGAACGTTCAGGTCACCGAGGTCAAGGCCCGCAACGACAAGGTCAGCGCCATCGTCTACAAGGACCGCACCAACGACAGCATCCACGAAGTGGCGCTGGAAGGCGTGTTCGTCCAGATCGGCCTGGTGCCCAACACCGACTTCCTGAAGGACAGCGGCATCACGCTGGTCCGCAACGGCGAGATTCAGGTCGACGTTCGTGGCCAGACCTCGATGGAAGGCGTGTTTGCTGCTGGTGACTGCACCACCTCACCGTACAAGCAGATCATCATCGCCGCCGGCGATGGCGCCAAGGCTGCCCTGGCCGCCTTCGATCACCTGATCCGCACCTCGGCGCCCAAGTAAGCGCACACTGCGCCTTGATGATCCGAGCATCATCGAGGCGCAGCGCACTTGCCAGACCTCGTCCTGATCGGCACGCAAACAAGCAGCCTTTCCACCGAAACGCGTTCCGTCTGGACGGCTCGCCCGGCCGTCCGATCGTCTTGGCCGTGCAGCACGGCCCGGCATAGTCTTCACGGGTGGTCTGATGCCATCAGCCACCCAGACACCAGCGACCCGCACCGTCCCGTGCGGGCCCGCCCGTCCGCCCTCACCCGGTTACCGCCGGGTGGGGGCGTTTCTTTTTCAGGATGGCCAGGCGCGCACTCGGCCTCGCTCACTCAGCCCTTCAGGTGCTTGAGCGCCTCACGGATGCTGAGCGGCGCCATCCGGGCACGATGGGTCTCGATGAAAGCCAGCACCCACGCCGGATCATGGCGGGCATACTGGCGCAAGGCCCAGCCAATGCCCTTGTTGATGAAGAACTCGGTCTGCCCCAGGTTGTTGACGATGACCTCGGCCAGCAACGCGCGATCGGTCTGCGCCCCCAGCGACAGCTGACAGTCGATGGCGATGCGGCGCAGCCAGAAATTCTCGTGCAGGCTCCAGGCAATGATCCGGGGGCGGATCTCCGGATGACGCAGCAGGATGGAGCCCACCACCTTGTCCAGCGCATCCACCGTGTCCCACCACGATTTCTGCACCATCAGCGCTTCCACGCGGTCCAGGTCCACCGGAACCAGCTGTTCCTTCACCTCATTCAGGTAGTCCACCGCCACATACTGCATCTCGCGGAACGGACTCTGCCAACAGGCCCGCATGAAGGTCCAGTCCGGTACCTGCCCACGCGCCGCACGGAAGAACGGCCGGCAGAGCTTTCGCCGCTCGGGCGTGCCCACCCCCAGAAACGCGAAGCGATGCTTCATGTAGGCCGCCATCTGCGGTGCCCGCCCGGGCTCGGCAGCCGCCTGCAGGACGGCAAGGATCTCGTGTGCATCCATGATGAATGGCGCCTCCCATACGCCCGGCACCTATCGGGCGGACAGAGCCAGTATGCCACCGCCCCCGGACCGAGGTCTGGTTGCGCCAGATCGTTACCCCTCGATGTCCCCCAACGCCACGCGCTGCCGGCCCTGGGCATCGAAGTTGTCGCCCGACAGCCACTTCTCCAGACGCCGCTTCACTCGGGGCCATTCGGAATCCAGCATCGAGTACCAGCAGGTATCGCGGTTGCGGCCCTTGTACACGATGGCCTGGCGGAACATGCCTTCGTAGGTAAAGCCCAGACGCAGGGCGGCGTTGCGCGATGGCTGGTTCAGCGAATCGCACTTCCATTCATAACGGCGGTACTTCAGCGTCTCGAACACGTACTGCGCCAGCAACAGCTGGGCCTCGGTGGCCATGCGCGTGCGCTTGAGCCGGTCGGAATAGGTGACGGAGCCCACCTCAATCACGCGGTTGGCCGGATCGATCCGCATCAGTGAGAGGGAGCCCACGACCTGGTTGCTGCCCTCCTCGATGATGACGAAGGCGCAGGGATCCTCGCTCGCCTCCAGTCGCTCCAGCTGCGCCTGCAGGGCCTGTCGGTCGGCCACCGGCAACCGGGGAAGATAGGTCCAGTCCTGCAGCTTCGCCGCTGGCCCATGGAAGGCATACAGATCGTCGGCGTGCCTGGCGGCCGACAGCCGCTCCAGCCGACAGAAACGCCCCTGCAGGACGGGATGGCCGGGCCGCTCACCTGGCGTGAAGCCAGGCACCGCGTCGCCGATGGGCTGGCCGAATTCGTTGTGACGCATGAAGCCTCCTCGAAGGTACTGTCATCGCCTCGAATATACGCTTCATGCCCTGAAAACGATCCGGGCCATGGCGCAGCCACGCCATGGCCCGGATACCGATCAGCTGCTGGGCAATCAGGACGTCGCCAGTGCGATGCCCTCCGTCTTCAGGCGCTCGTGAATGGCGATGCACAGCTCGCTGCGGATGGCCCCCATGCGCTCGCTGCGCGCCGTCCAGGCATAGAGCTTGAACTGCAGGGCCGACGCGCCGAAGTCGGTAAACTGCGCCGTGGGCGCCGGCGTGGCCAGCAGGTCGGCGTGTTCGCGCGCCACCTCGGTCAGCAGCTTGATGACCTGCTTGGGATCGCTGTCGTAGGCCACCCCCAGGCCGATCTCGATGCGGCGCAGGTGGTCGGACAGTGTCCAGTTCACCACCTGGTTGGCAATGAGCTGCGAGTTGGGCACGATCACGTCCGCCCCCGCGCCAGTGCGCAGCACGCTGGCACGAATGCCGATACGCTTGACGCTGCCACTCTGTCCCGCCATGTCCACCGAGTCGCCCACCTTGATGGGACGCTCGAACAGCACGATGAGGCCCGAGACGAAGTTGTTGACAATGCTCTGCAAGCCGAAACCGACCCCGACACCGAGTGCGCTGGCGAAGATGGTGAATCGATCAAGGCTCACGCCGGTGGAGGCAATAGCCATCAGCAGACCGCCGATCAGCACCACATAGTTGAGGATGCTGTTGAGCGCATACGGAATGCCCGGCGCCAGCGATACCCGTGTGTAGACCTCGCGGTCCAGCACGTAGCGCAACAGGCGCGAGACCTGCAGCGTCAGCCAGACCAGCACGAAGAAGCGCAGCAGGTCAGCCATCGACACCGAGATCTGCCCGATCTTCAGCGGGGTGGACAGGAAGTTCCCAAACGCATCGGTGAGCGGCGACAGCAGCATCACCTGGTTCAGCGTGTACCCCGTCCACAGCAGCACCGCTGCCCAGTAGACGACGCGACGCAGCCGCGCCTCGATCAGCGCCCCGTCCTCGTCCAGCATCTTCAGCCGGTTGAGCGGGCGCAGGTTGCCGGCCAGGCGCAGCAGCGACAGCAGCACCAGCGATCCCGCCAGCAGGATGACCCCCGCAAACAGCGAATTGAGCGTGGAGGCACTGATGAAGCGCGCCAGCCGGGTGAAGCCCAGCAGATCAGTGACCAGGGCCGCACTGCAACCGGCCAGCACGGTATTGATAGCGTAGCCCGTCAGTCGCAGCGAGCGTGCATTCTGATCCACATGCTGGGTGGAGCTGTCGGGCGGCAGCGCCTCACTGGACACAGTCCCATCCTCGGCTTCGGCCTCGGCCCGCGCCTGCATGAACGCACGGCGCCGATCACGCGTGAGGTGCATAAGCAGCAGGATCGTCAACAGCAGCTGCGACTGGAAGAACAGCCGCTCCCAGGTCGGATCGAACTTCAGGATCTCCGGCACCTGGTTGAAGGCGAACATGGCCAGCAGCCAGTACAAGTAAGTGGCCAGCGAACGCTCCACCACCTGGCGCAGCAACTGCACGGTGGGCGCCAGCGCCACCAGCCCCAACAGCAGGTTCAGGCTGGCCGGCGGATAGGGCAGCAGAATCGCGGCCATCGTCACCGTCGTCAGCACGGCCACCGACAGCGGATCAAGCAGCAGCCAGCGCACCGAGCGCAGCACCGGCTGCTCGCTGATCTTCGCCTCCACCCGCGGACGCAGGAAGTGCAGCGTAGCAAACACCAGCACCAGACAAGCCAGCAGCGCGATGGAGCGAACCGGATGGATGCGCAGGTACTCGACGATGGCATGACCGTCCGAGCGCAGGCGCGCCAGCCCCGTCAGCGTGCTGCCATCATTGGCGTCCGTATTGGCAGCGCCGAACAGCGCCGGACTGTCGGTCTTGAACAGCGAATCGATGGACGATGTGAGCGTGTTCTTCAGTAACGCCTGCTCGGATGCGATGGTGGCCTGCAGCTTACTGCTCTGCGCCTGCAGGTCGAAGATGCCACTGCGAATCTTGGACGCTGCCTTGCGCGTGTCCTGAATCTGATTCAGCACCTCCTGCACGCGCGTGCGGATGACCTGCGGTGACGCCTTGATCTCTTCGGCCGACTGCGCCCCTTCCCAGAGCTTCTGCATGCTGTTGAGACGGTTGAAGTCGTCCTGCAGCGATTCGGCCGCCTGGGTGAGCTGTTTATCCACGGCCGTCACCTCGGCCTGCAACTGTGCCCAGGTGGGCTCGATGTCGCGCATGCGCCGCTGGCTGTCGGAATCCATCGCCAGGTGGCTGAGCGCGCGAGTCTCGGAGGTCTCCTGGGCCAGGCGCCTCAGGCGCAGGCGGATGGCGTCGCGCTGCGGCGAGGCCTGCAGGCGGCTGCGGATGATGTTGAGGGTGTTCTCCTCGCTCTCGGCACGGGAGACCACGTTGGCAGCCGGAATGGGTGAGGCCGAGGCAGGCGCCGGATTGGCGGCCGCCGCGTTGGCATTGCCGCCTTGGGCAGCCTTGTCCTTGTCGCTGGCGGCGGCCGGTGCCACCTGCGCCATCGCAGGACTCGGAGACAGGACCACACCGGCCGGCACGGCCAGCATCAGGGCCAGCAGCAGCCGGCCACAAAGGGAAATGAGGGCATCGGTCTTCATGCCCGCCAGTGTAACGGGCACTCGCGCCCTGCTGGACAGTGCCCCCATGGCACGGGACGACCGGTCGGCAGGCGAAGCGTGGCTGGCTGGGGGTTTGTCGGGATGCAACAGGGCGGATACACCTGACCTGCTGCCCTACGTTGCCGGGGCAATCGGTGACATGGCCCGTCCCCGTCATGCCTGGTACCTCAGCCCCCTGAACCTTCAAGCCCTCTCGCTGAATGACACACAAAACTTGACATCTAGGTCATGTTACCATTATGCTATGCGTCCTTAGGACGCATAGCATAGTAGTAGCACTATCACGCACCCGCTGAACAGGTATCCATGGACACCCCGTTGCCCTTCAACCTGCTGAAATCCATTCAGGAACGCCTGTCCGGCTGGAACAGACCTGTCATCACCGACTATGAGCTGGCCGTGCTCATCACCCGGTTGACCGACACGTCCGGACAACCACCAGACCCCCGTTCCCACCAACAGACGGTAGACAACCTGCTTTCGACCGGCCTGCTCCTGCCTGACAAGGATTTCCGGAAAGGAACCGTGTATCGGCTCTTCGGCAAGAACAACCCCGCCGCCACGCAGGTTGCCTGCGCTGTGGATCCATTTGCCTATGTCTCGCACCTCAGTGCCATGGAATACCACGGCCTGACGGACCGCTTTCCGAAAATCCTCTACATCACCACCCCCGACGACAAAGCATGGCGCGCACAGGCCGACGCCCGCATGGCAGCCGACCTGGGTGAACGGCTTTCGGCCTACCGTCAGACAGGTCTTCCTGTCCTGCGTCGTCAGCCCAGCCAGAGCATTGAAGGCCACCATGTGGAACTCATGCGCCGCAGCCACCTGGGGGCATTCAGGGTCGTGCGAAGCACCGGCGTGCGCGTCGCCACCATCGGCCGGACTTTCCTGGACATGGTCCGTGAGCCCGAGCTCTGTGGCGGCATCCTGCACGTCATCGATGTCTACCGAAGCCGGGCGGCACAGTACCTGTCATTGATCGTTGATGATGCGGAACGCCACGGCACGGCCATCGACAAGGTCAGGCTGGGCTTTCTGCTGACCGAAGTGTGCCACCTCTCCGATCCTCGCATCGAAGGCTGGACCCGGCATGCCCAGCGCGGCGGATCCCGCAAGCTGGACCCACAGGCGGAATACGATCCCCGATATTCCGAGAAGTGGATGCTCTCCATCAACGTGCCCACCTTGCACACCAATACCATGGATGATGCCCATGAATGAAGTGGACATCGAACGTTGGGTCGATGATGCACCCACCCATCAAAGGGGCTTTCGGGAAGCCGTCCACATCATCCTGGACAGCATCGGCCATTCACGTAACCTGCAGGCCCGCATGGCTTGCCAGAGCAAGGGGCTGACCCCAACCGCCCGATCCATGGAAGATGAGGCCGT
>CALIXC010000250.1 GCA_938046755.1 uncultured Lautropia sp.
TCAGGTAGCCATGAAAGCTCTCGTCCGTCTTCCTCATCACTTCGTTGGTGAGCTGGTTCAGGACGAAGGCGTTGGTCGTACTCCATATCGCGTCCTGACTGGCAGCCAGCGCATGGATGTAGGCGCTTCGACCTGCCACCTCCACCGCACTCATGATGTGCAGCGCCTGGTTCAAATGATTGACGACCTGATACGCGCTTTCGATGAATTTTCCCAACCCAGGGATGAGACGTGTGTAGTTCCGCACACGCTGCGTCACCAGAGTCATGAAACCTGCATAGGAATTCAGCGTCGCCGTCTGCGCAATGGCCACTTCGTTGAAGATGATGGCTCGGTTGCTGTAGGCGTAATAGTTGAAGGCACGGGCTCGCCAGAGGCCAGCGCTGTAGGCAGCGGCATCAGTGGCGTTGACCAGGCGCATGCGGGCGGTGGTCACCTGTCCGGTGGAAAACTGATAGAAAGTCAGCACCGCCACGATGACCAGCAGGAACATGCCGAAAATCAACGCCTGTCCGGACTGTCGTGCGGCAGGTGGACTGGCGGTTCGATGAGAAACAAAGGCCCGGGTGCATGGGCAGCCGGGCCGGATCGTGTGTCGCATCACATCATGCTCCAGGCGGGTTGATGGACAATGCGGAGTCGATGGCCACAAGGGGGCGGCTTCGGTGGGTTACAGCATTCCCCCCTCGGCAGCCCCGGTCCTTGCCGGGGCTGCCACGGGCGCATGGGAAGACACGATGACCGAAGCCACGCTCCCTGCCATCAGTGGTTGTTGCTGTTGTAGTTGTTGAGCGTGGCCTTTGCCTTGGCTGCGCTGACCGCCTTGTCGCTGGCGCTCTTGGCTTCCGCGATACCTTTATCCGCATTCTCGCCAGCCAGCTCCAGGGCAATGCCGGCTGTGGCGCCGCGTACCGACTGTCCCAGGAAGGAATAGACGCCGATGGCAGCCACTCCGACCAGAGCGACGATGACGATGTATTCCGTCATGCCCTGTCCCAGCGATTTGCGGCGGGCAACGGTACGGGTGGCGGTGCGGGGGGTGCTGACTGCTTGTGCCATTTGGAAGCTCCGTGTGGCTTGTTGAAGGAGGCTCCATCTTGGCGGATCAAGGTCTTTCCGACGATCGGCATCGCGGATGGCATGGCCTAGTCCGGCAGGTATCCGTGGGGACTGATATGCGCGGCCCATCGGTATCCGACAGCTGTGATCGATTTCCTGAAGTGGCGCATGTTCTCTGGGAAAACGCCTTCACCTGGTCGAGAACCCGGGAGAAATAAGCACAGACAAAAGGCAGACTTCCTTGCCTGGCCATGCGGGCACTCATCCCGATGGCTCGGTCGATTGGCCGATCAGAATCGCCGTTCATCAAGGCTTTCCAGGTGCTCTGCACCGGCGGTGGCCTGGCATGTTGCCCATCATGCCCTGCCGGGCGTGGCTCCTTTGTACATGAAGCAGGTAGCGATGTGCCAAAATGAGCTGGCCCCCCGACCGGTCGCCCCTGGAGTAATCCGCCATGTCTCGCACCCCTTATCATGCAGTCAACGAAACCGTCAACGGACCGCCTGACGGGCCTGTTGGCTCCTTGCCGCTGACGGCCGAACGGATCGCTTCCCAGCTGCGCTGCCCGCTGGGCGAGCTGGGCAAGGAATTCGGACGGGTGATGAACCTGCGCAACCTGTCGATGATCCTGGGAGCGCTGGCACAGCTGGATCTGCAGGCGGGCAATCGGGTGCTGGAGCTGGGAGCCGGCGATGGCGGACTGCTGGGATATCTGCTGTCACGGGCGCCCGATCTGCAATACATCGGGCTCGACATCTCGGAGACGATGGTGGCGCAGGCCCAGGCCTTCAACACGCCCTTCATCCAGGCAGGCCTGGCCGATCATGTGCTTTACGACGGCACACGGCTGCCGCTGGCGGATGCCTCATTCGACCGGGCAATGGCGGTGAACACGGTGTATTTCTGGACCGACATGCCGGCGATGCTGGCGGAGCTGGCGCGGGTACTGAAGCCGGGCGGCCGGCTTTGCCTGACGTTTGCCGAAAAGGCCTTCATGCAGCGGCTGCCGTTTGCCGCGCACGGCTTTGTGCTGTGGGACGCCGCCGAGATCGAGCAGCAGGTGGGCGCCCTGTCTCTGCAGCGGGTGGCGCGTGTGCAGGAAGAGGATCTGGCCGTCAGCAAGGACGGGCGGCTGGTGAAGCGGCCCTATGTGCATCTGGTGCTGGAGAGGGCATGACGGAGGGAGCCTGATACAGGGGAGCTGGTTGCAGACCAGGAGCTGAAAAACGGGCCGGGAGACGCTGGTTGCCTCATCCCGGCCCGCATCATGAACGGTGCCGATACCCTGGCACCGCCATCTTCCCGACTGAATGGCGAATGTGTGGATCAGCCCTTGGACTTGTCGAAGAACTGTTCGTCTTCGGTGGAGCCCTTCAGCGCCGTGGTGGAGCTTTCGGCGCCCTCGATGGCGGTGGTCACCGCATCGAAGTAGCCGGTACCGACCTCGCGCTGGTGCTTGACGGCCGTGAAACCCTTGTCGGCAGCGGCGAACTCGGCCTGCTGCAGCTCGACGAAGGCCGACATGTTGTCACGCGCATAGCCGTAGGCCAGGTTGAACATCGAGTAGTTGAGGGCGTGGAAGCCGGCCAGCGTGATGAACTGGAACTTGTAGCCCATGGCGCCCAGTTCGCGCTGGAACTTGGCGATGGTGCTGTCGTCGAGGTTCTTCTTCCAGTTGAAGCTGGGCGAGCAGTTGTAGGCCAGCAGCTTGCCGGGGAACTGCTTGTGGATGGCCTCGGCAAAGTTGCGGGCATACTCGAGGTCCGGCTTGCCGGTCTCGCACCACACCAGGTCGGCATACGGTGCGTAGGCCAGACCCCGCGAGATGGCCTGCTGCAGGCCCGGCTTGCTGCGGAAAAAGCCTTCGACGGTGCGCTCGCCAGTCAGGAAGGGCTTGTCGTTGTCATCCACGTCGGAGGTGACCAGGTCGGCTGCCTCGGCGTCGGTGCGTGCCACCAGCACGGTGGGCACGCCACACACGTCGGCCGCCAGACGGGCTGCGATGAGCTTGGCCACGGCTTCACGGGTAGGCACCAGCACCTTGCCGCCCATGTGGCCGCATTTCTTGACGGAGGCGAGCTGATCCTCAAAGTGGACACCGGCGGCGCCGGCATCGATCATGGCCTTCATCAGCTCGAAGGCGTTGAGCACGCCGCCGAAGCCGGCCTCGGCATCAGCCACGATGGGTGCAAAGTAGTCGACGTAGCCGTCATCGCCCGGGTTCTTGCCCTCGGACCACTGGATCTGATCGGCACGGGTAAGCGTGTTGTTGATGCGGCGGACCACCTGCGGCACTGAGTTGGCCGGATAGAGCGACTGGTCGGGGTACATCTCGCCGGCGCCGTTGGCGTCGCCGGCCACCTGCCAGCCGGACAGGTAGATGGCCTTCAGGCCGGCCTTGACCTGCTGCATGGCCTGGTTGCCGGTAAGCGCACCCAGGGCATTGATGAAGGGCTCTTCGTTGAGCAGCTTCCAGAGCTTTTCAGCCCCACGGGTGGCTAGCGTGTGCTGGGCCTGCAGCGAACCGCGCAGCCGCACCACGGTGTCTGCGCTGTAGCCACGACGAACGCCGCGCCACCGTGGGCTCTCGGACCATTCTTTCTGCAGGGTCTGCGCTTGCTGTTCGCGTGAAGTCATGATGCTTGTCTCCTGTTGTGACGATGAAAGCCGTGGGTCTGGCGGGAGAGGCACAGCTGGCCTGTCCGTCGATCCGTCATGTGTTCATGATAGGTCGTCATTGCTGCACGGCAACTAGGGAAAGCCCCCAAAACAGGGCAAGAAAAATTCCCTTCAAAAACAATCAACTAAAGAAATATTTTTGTATTGCGACAAGAATATTTTGTAACGAGAAATCCTGGCGCTGCTTCGCAAACAACTGGAATTTCATATTGCAAAACATCGATCACCCTGCTGAAAACAGGGGCTATGGCAGACCGCACGACAGCGCCGCCATGCCGATGGCGGCGCGGCCTCCGGCTCAGGCGCCGCGCAGGGCACGCAACGGCGGGGTATCCAGCAGACGCCAGATGTTCCAGCCCCCTGCCAGCACGATGAACAGCATGCTGGCCAGGACACTGCCCGAGAGCAGCCACAGGCTGGGCTGGTAGGCAAAATCAAAGACCTCCCGGGCCAGCAGCCAGCCCAGCAGTGTGGCACCGGCAGCCCCCATCAGCCCCGCCAGCAGGCCGGTCAGGGACAGTTCCAGCAGCTGCACGAGGCCCAGCTGCCGGCGTGATGCGCCCAGCGCTCGCATCAAGGCGATCTCGGCCACCCGTTCGTCGCGCAGGCTGCCCATGGCCGCGTAGAGCACCACGCAGCCCGCGGCCAGCGTGAACAGGAACAGGAACTGCACGGCCTGCACGACCTGGCCGATCATCATCTGGATCTGCGCCGTGATGGCGCCCGTATCGACGATGGTGAGATTGGGCATGGCACTGGTCAGGCGCCGCACGAGCCCTTCCCTGTCCTGCGGCAGATGGAACGAGGTGATCAGGCTCTGCGGCTGCATGGCCAGCGCCGCGGGCGAACCGATCATGAAGAAGTTGACCTGCATCGAGTCCCATTTCAGCTCCCGACTGCCCACCAGGGTCATCTCGACAGACTGGCCAGCCACATCGAAGCGCAGTCGATCACCGAGCTTCAAGCCCAGGGTATTCATGATGCCGACCTCGGCCGAGACCTCGGCAGCCAGGGGATGGATCCAGCGGCCGGCAGCCAGCCGGTTGTGGCCGGGCATCTGGTCGGTGTAGGAGAGATTGAATTCTCGGTCAACGAGACGTTGGGCGCGATCGTCCGGATAGTCCTGCGGACGGATGGGATGGTCATTGATGGCCACCAGACGCCCCCGCACCATCGGGTAGAGCGGCACCTCGCCCAGGCCGGCCTCGGCCAGCATCCGGCGAACGTCCGTCTGCTGATCGGGCTGGATGTTGATGACGAAGCGGTTGGGGGCGTCAGGTGGCGCAGCCTGCTGCCAGGCGGCCAGCAGGTCATTGCGGACGACGGTGAGCAGCAGCAGCGCCATCAGGCCGATGGTGAGGGCCACGATCTGCACAGCCGTCATGGACAGTCGCCGGGACCAGCCAGTGAGCGCCAGGCGCAGCACCAGCGCCCAGCCGCCACGGGTCCGTTTCGGGCGCAGGCGTGCGGCCAGCCAGACCCCGCACATGGCCAGAAGCACGAAGGCCAGGCCCGCGACGACAAAGCCGCCCAGGGCCAGCAGCGACAGGCGGGCCTCACCCACCAGCCAGAACAGCAGCAGGCCGAAGGCCCCCAGCGCCACGACCAGCACCAGCCAGACCGACAGGCCAGGAGCGCCCAGGTCACGGCGCAGCACACGCAATGGCGTGACGCCGGCCAGTCGCAGCACAGGGACAGCGGCAAAGCCCAACACCAGCACCACGGCCACTAGCAGGGCCTGCAGCGCCGGCCAGGTGGAGGCCGCAGGCAGCGAAGTCTCCAGCACCATGCGGGCCACGCCAGTGAGCGCATGGTGGGCCACCCAGCCCAGGGTGACGCCCAGGACACCACCGGCCAGCGCCAGCCAGAGCATCTCCAGCATCAGGGTCCGGGCCAGCACGCGCTGGGTCAGCCCCATGGCCTTCAGGATGGCAAAGCCATCCAGGTGGCGCTCGGCAAAGCGGCGGGCTCCCAGGCCGATGGCCACGGCGGCGATCAGGGCCGATAGCAGCGAGACCAGCGCCAGGAACTGACGCGCACGCACGAGCGTGTTCTGAATCTCGGGGCGGCCTGCTTCCAGATTCTCCAGACGCTGGCCTGCACCCAAGCGGGGCTGCAGCCATTCCTGGAATTCTGAAATGGCCTGAGCCTCCCCAGCCACCAGCAGGCCATGGCTGATGCGACTGCCGGGGCGGACCAGGCCGGTGGCCGGCAGATCGTCAATCGACAGCATCAGTCGTGGCGCGAAGTTGACAAAGGAAGCACCGCGACTGGGCTCCATCAGGATGAAGCGGTCGATAGTGAAGCGGGCATTGCCCAGGGCCAGTGTATCCCCGAGCTTCAGGCCCAGCCCCTGCGCCAGGGATTCGTCCACGAAGACGGAACCGGCCGGCGGGCCATGCTGGATGGTCTGCGATGCGCGTGCCTGCGGGCCATCGGACACGGCCGGTTCAGCGGCCGACGAAGAGCCCCGGGCGGATGCCTGCTGCGAATCCGGCAGCCTGTCTCGGAACGCCCTGTCATCGGTCCCGGACACGCCAGCGGACGGACCGGCTTCGTCGGCCGTGACGGTCAGCTCACCTCGCAGCGGATAGGCATGGCTAACAGCGAGCACCGAAGCCAGCTGCGTGGGGGGAAGTGCCTCGTCCTCGTCATCTGCATCCGCGGCCGGCGTGGAAGACTCGGCCATGGCCATGCTGGGAAACGAGGCGGTATGCGCCACCCGAAGCCCCAGTGCCCGCGCCTTCCGGGTCCAGTCCTCGGGAATCGGGCGGTCGGCACGAAGCACCAGATCTCCCCCCAGCAGGTGCAAGGCCTGTTCGTTCAGTGCACGATCCAGCCGATCGACAAAGAATCCGACAGTGGTCACGGCGGCCACTGCCACCAGCAGGGCTACCAGCAGCAGATTCAGCTCACGGGCCAGCAGGTCGCGCCACAGCAGCAGGAAGGACAGACGCAGGGCAGAGGCACGCGAGGCAATCGGTGACATGGTCGGAGAAGAAAGCAAGGAAACGAAGCGGGCGAAGGGCGTACTCAGCCGCCCGCAGGAGGCGAGGCGGGCGCCGGGGTATCCACCGGTGTGGCCTTCAGGCCCTCGTCCACCGCAGCCAGCACGTCGGCTGTGGCCGGGATGACGCCAACGCCCCCGAAGCTGGCACAGTAGCTGTCGCCCGAAACGGCGCACTGCACGGCGTCGAAGTCGGCAAAGATGCCGATCGTGGGACGCCCCAGCGCACCGGCCAGATGCGTGAAGCCCGTATCAAGGCCAACGACGATGCGGGCCATGCGGATGACGCGGGCGGCGTCACGCACCGACAGGAAGGGAGGAACCACCGAGGCGGTGGCCTGGGCGCCCGCTGCCTGCACGGCAGCATCGGCCAGTCGCCGGGCGCGTGCCTCTTCGGCCGGAGAGCCCCAGAACCAGACCAGGTCCAGCCCGGCCCGCTGCAGGTGGACGGCCACCTCCAGCCACTGCGCCTCCGGCCAGAGCTTGGCGTCACGGCTGGCACC
>CALIXC010000251.1 GCA_938046755.1 uncultured Lautropia sp.
CTGCATCCCGTTCCGTGGCGCGCCGGTTCGCGGGACTTGTTCAGAGGATCCCTAGGCGACCACCTGCTGCTCGATGGCCCCGAACAGCGAATGGCCCCGCGCATCCGCCATATCGATGCGGATGCGGTCACCCGGATGCATGAAGGCCGGGCCAGGCTGGGATGATTCCTCGATGATCCGTCGCGCCCGGGCCTCCAGTAGGGAGGTCCAGCCGCTGTCCGGGTCGGCGTTGGCCACCGGGCCCGTGCAGAGGATGGCGCCCGCATTCACGGGTGCCTGTCGTGACAGCACCTGCATCAGCTGCCGGAAGTCGAAGCGCATGTCGGCGGCTGCGTCGATCTTTCCGGTGGAGCGGCCATTGAAGCGGCAATGCAGCGGCCGGTGGATGCGGCCCGCCCGCCAGTCCTCGCCCAGCTCGTCGGGCGTCACCAGTACGGGCGCCAGGGCCAGCCCCCGGTCACGGCCTCGACCGGCCGGGTCTCCCGTCACATGCAGGCGCCAGGCATTGGCCAGTCCCAGCAACAGCAGATGGCGCTCGGCCTCGTCTTCCGTCAGGTTCAGTGGAAGATCGTTGCAGATGGCCACCAGCTGCGCACTGAAATCCAGCCCGCCCAGGGCCGCCGCCTTGCGTGCCGCGGCCTCGCGCGCGGCCGCGTCCTGAACGGGCACTGTGCGGTACGCGCCCGAGGCACCCGTTTTGGCATGTGCGTCGGCATCATCCGTCTCCATCTCGTCCACGATGTCATCCGGATCGGCCTCCTGGGCGCTGACCGGGCGGCCGCCACTGTCCGTGCGCAGGTCCGGATAGCGCATCGAGACCGGCCCTCGGGGCGACAGCAGCGCATGGGAGGGCGCGATCTTCAGCGGCACCATGTCCTCGGGCAGCGGCGCGTCGGCCACCAGCCGAGCCTTCTGCAGGCGCCTTTCGTAGGCAGGGTAGGCCCCGGCCTCGATGCGCTGGAAGGCGCGCGGCAGCGGTGACAGATACTCGTCCGGGTCGAAGGGGAAGCTGTTCGGGGCGCGTCCGTGGTTCAGCTCGTCGTACAGATCCTGCAGCTGCGGTGCCATGAACGCCCAGTCGTCCAGAGCGCGCTGCAAGGTGCCGGTGATCCGCGAGGCCATCACGGCATGTTTCAGATCGCGCGAGACGACGACCAGCTGGCCGTCACGGGAATCATCCTTGCGGGTGGCTAGTTTCATGACGTTACATCTTTCCGTTCCGAAAGGTGTATTTTGTCGCAGACCCTCCTGACATGGCGATGTCACATCGTTGTCGCATGGGGCAAGGCTTGGGGATTTCTGCGGATTCCCCGGCAGGACCCGCCGCCCGCCAGGGCCGCGTCGCCAAGAACGCGCAGGCACCACCGGCGCAGGCCCAACCCGGACCCTCCGGGCCACAGCGGGTACCATTGGACCACTCCGCAACAACCCCCGGCGTCTTCGCCGCTCGAGTGCCATGGCATTTCCCAAAGGACCACCCAAGCCCTCTTCCGGCCTTTTCTTCTGGCTGGTCATCGCTGTCGTGTCGTCGTTGCTGCTGCTCCTGTGGGGCTGGCAGGCTGGCATGATGGGCAAGGCCGGCAGCTTCCTGTCCGGTCTGATCTCGCCCGCACAGTATGCCGGCTACGGCAAGCAGACCGCCGACAATGATGGAACCGGCCGGCCGGCCCTGCGGGCCGAAGCTGAGGCGGCACGTCACCGCGCCGAAGCCGAGCGCAAGGCACGCGAGGAAGCCGACAAGGCCACAGCGGACAAGGCCGCCGCCGACCAGGCATCAGCCGAGAAAAAAGCCGCCGACAAGGAGGCCGAAGACAAGGCGGCAGCCGAGAAAGCCGCTGCCGACAAGGCAGCCTCTGAAAAGGCCGAGGCCGAGCGCCTGGCCGCCGAGAAGGCGCAGGCCGAGAAAGAGGAAGCCGAACGCCAGGCTGCTGCCGAGGCCGAGAAGAAGGCCGTCGAAGAGGAAGCCGCCCGCAAGGCCGAGGTCGAGGCCCAGAAGAAGGCGGCTGCCCAGCAGCTGGCCGCTGCCGAGCAGGGGGCTGCTGCTCAGACTGGCAAACGTCGCATCCGGGTGGCCCCGGCCGATGCCAGCGAGGCCGCCGTTAACAAGGAGATTGCGAAGAACTGGCCGCTGGCCCAGCTGCGCAAGTACTTTAACCTGCAGGAACAGGCACGCCGTCTTGTCATCACCGTCGACAACCTGC
Organism: uncultured Lautropia sp.; assembly: GCA_938046755.1. Classification (GTDB taxonomy): domain Bacteria; phylum Pseudomonadota; class Gammaproteobacteria; order Burkholderiales; family Burkholderiaceae_E; genus Lautropia. Next base: position 2,202 of record CALIXC010000251.1, read on the forward strand.
CGCGCGAGCACGTGCCGTCGCAGCTGCGTGTCACTCGGGGTGTGCCCGAGCTGCTGCGCGTGAAGAAGGACGGTGAGACCATCACGCTGGATCCGTCCAACTACGAGCGCTACGACCGCATCATCAGCTACGTCGAGAAGATGGATGCGCGCAAGATCGGCCGGCTGTACGCCAAGTTCTATCCGCTCCTGCAGCGCACCTATGAGGAAACCGGTTTCCCCGAGCAGCGCTTTCACGACCGCGTGCTGGCCGCGCTGGACGACATGATGGATGCGCCGCGTCCGACCGGTCCCATCCGGCTGGTGCAGCCCAAGGTGCTCTACCGCTTCGAGGATGATCACCTGGAGAACCTGTCGGCGGGCCAGAAGATCATGATCCGCGTCGGCCCTGACAACGCTGCCCGCCTGCGCAAAATGCTGGCCCGCGTGCGGGCCGCTATCGCGGCCCATGACCCTGACGATCCGGAATGATCGGTGGCGCGGGTCTGATCCCGCGCATTGAAGCTCCCTTGGCGCCCTTCACGGGCGCCGTTTCGTTTCCGCCTCAGGGAAGTGCAGCTATTGTGCGGCGCAGCAAATCATGGGAGAATGGATTTGTGCGATGCAGCAAATGCTAGGTGGCCCTTCAGCCCCTGCTGTTCCAGTGGCTGCGCTTTTCCGGGCCGGCGTTGCTGCCCGCCCAACCCGACACCGGAGTCCCCCCATGTTTCCTTCCATCGATGACCTGATGAAGGCCCAGGCCGAAGCCTTCAAGACCACCAACACCGTGGCCAGCACCGCCTTCGACGGTGCCCGCAAGCTGCTGGAACTAAACGTCCAGGCTGCCCGCGCCGGCATGGAAGAGTCCTCGGCACAGCTCAAGGCCCTTCTGGCCGCCAAGGATGTCAGCGCGCTCAACACCCTGCTGGCCGACCTGTTCTCACAGCTCAGCAAGCCTGAAGGCAACAAGGCCGCTGCCTACGTGAAGGATGTCTACGATATCGCCCAGCAGACCAACAGTCAGGTGGCCGCACTCATCGAGAAGCAGGTTGCCAGCAGCCAGCAGCAACTGCTGGCTGCCGTTGATGCCCTCGCCAAGAACGCCCCGGCCGGTTCCGAAGGCGCCGTCAAGCTGCTGCGCCAGAGCGTGGTCGACGCCAACGCCGCCTTCGAGAAAGTCCAGGCTGCCTCGCGTCAGGTGCTGGATCTGATCGACGCCAATGTCAATAACCTGGCCAAGACGGGCGAAGCTGCCGCGAAGAAGAAGTAAGCCGACTTCTGTCCTGCCCGCAACTTCGACGGCGATTGTTGCCGGTGCGTCCTGGTTGTCCCTTCAGGTAGGGCTTCTGCGGCCAGTCCTGGCTTGATCGTGTAGTGTGGGGACAGCTTGCCCGGCCATCCAGCCGGTTTCTTCCCCCGCTTCAGGAGACAGTCATGGCATCGACGCCTTCCTGCTCACGTACCGCATCGGCCCTGGCGCTGGCCGCTTCCATGCAGATGACGACGCCAGCCGTCGCGGATGACTCGATGCCCCGTCTCGGGGTGTCCCCTGTCCGGGAAGTGATCCAGGCCATGACCCTCGAAGAGAAAGTGGCGCTGGTGCTGGGTCAGGGCATGGCCGGCATGTCGGGGGGCATGCAGGGGCCGGTTGTCGGGGGCGACACGAACAGCCGGGTTCCCGGTGCGGCCGGCACGACCTTTCCCATTGCGCGACTGGGAATTCCCTCGATCGTTATGGCCGACGGGCCTGCCGGTCTGCGCATCACGCCGACGCGGGACGACGCACCGAATCAAACCTTCCATGCCACGGCCTTTCCGATTGCATCGCTGCTGGCCAGCTCATGGGACGATGCGCTGATCGAACGTGTGGGCGAGGCCATGGGGGCGGAGGCTGCGGCCTATGGGGTCGATGTCTTTCTGACGCCGGCCCTGAACCTGCATCGCTATCCGCTGGGTGGCCGAAACTTTGAGTACTACTCGGAGGATCCGCTAGTTTCCGGCAAGATGGCCGCCGCCATGATTCGCGGAATCCAGTCGCAGGATGTGGGCACGTCGGCCAAGCATTACGCGGCCAACAACCATGAATGGAACCGCAACACCATCAACGTGAAGGTCAGCGAGCGTGCGCTGCGCGAGCTGTACCTGAAGGGCTTCGAGATTGCCGTCAAGGAAAGCAGTCCGTGGACGATCATGACTTCCTACAACCGAATCAACGGAACCTACACCTCGGAAAGCCCCTGGCTGCTGCAGGACGTGCTGCGTGATCAATGGGGCTTCGAGGGCGTCGTGATGACGGACTGGTTCGCCGGTGCGGATGCCGCGAAGCAGATGCAGGCAGGCAACGACCTGCTGATGCCCGGAACCCAGTCGCAGCAGCAGGCACTGCTGAACGCGGCCAGAAATGGCCAGCTTGATGTGCAGGTGCTGGATCGCAATATCGAACGCATCCTCGATCTAATCATGAGGACACGAACCTTCCGTCATGAGCCCGTCAGCAACAAGCCCGATCTGGATGCCCATGCGCGAATCTCACGTAAGGCCGCCACGGAAGGCATGGTGCTGTTGAAGAACGAACGTGACGCCCTGCCGCTTGCAGCCGGGAAGAAGCTGGCACTCTTTGGCAACAGTGCCCATGACATCATCATCGGCGGTACCGGCAGTGGCGATGTCCATGAAGCCTATTCGGTGGCATTGCCCGAGGGGCTGGAAAATGCCGGCTACGCCACTGACAAGGCGCTTTCTCAGGCCTATGCCCACCACATCAAGGAGGAAAAGGCACGTCGCCCGGAAACCAATCCCTTCCTCGCGCCGCCACCGCTACCCGAGCTTCTGCCAACGGCCGAGCAGATCGACGCTGCCGTTACTGCCAACGATGTCGGCGTCATCACGATCGGCCGGAATTCCGGTGAATTTATCGACCGCAAGGCTGAAGATGATTTCTACCTGACGGAGGCCGAGCAGACGCTCATCAAGAATGTCTCGACGGCCTTTCACAAGGCCGGCAAGCCGGTCGTGGTGGTGCTGAACATCGGCGGTGTCATCGAGCTTGCCAGCTGGCGCGATCAGGTCGATGCCATTCTGCTGGCGTGGCAGCCCGGGCAGGAAGCCGGCCATGCCATGGCGGACGTTTTGTCCGGCAAGGTGAACCCGTCCGGCAAGCTGACCGATACCTTTGCGCTCGATCTGAAGGACTATCCTGCCGCCGAGAACTTCCCCGGCGTGACGCTGCTGGGCCCTGATCCGGCTGCCCGTGGCGGCATCGTCATCAACGACCGTGCTGCAGAGGTGGAGTACCGTGATGACATCTGGGTCGGCTATCGCCACTTCAACACCCGGGGTTTCGATGTGGCCTATCCCTTCGGGTACGGCCTTTCCTACACCCGCTTCGAGTACCGGGATCTGAAGCTGACACGTGAGGATGCTGGCTTGACGGCCTCGGTTACCGTCACCAATACCGGCCGCCACGCGGGTAAGGAAGTGGTGCAGCTCTATGTTTTGGCGCCGAATGATGATCTGGAAAAGCCTCATGCCGAGCTGCGTGCCTATGCCAAGACTCGTCTGCTGCAGCCTGGGCAGTCGCAGAGGCTTGTCATGCGGGTGGATCCCCGGGGGTTGACGTCCTTTGATCCCGCTGTTCACCGGTGGGTGGCCCATCCGGGGCGCTACACCGTCAGTATTGGTGCGTCCTCACGTGATATCCGTCAGCAGGCCCACTTCGACATCAAGGATGAGCTGAGCTTCATGCCCTAATCTTCTGGCGCGTGATGCGTTGAGAAGATCCTTTCGGTCGTTGTATCTCGTTCCGTGGTGCACCGGTGCGTGAGGCTTGTTCAGCGAAACCTGGAGACCATCGCAGGGAAGATCGCTGAAGTACGAAAGATCGAAGAAAAAAGGCCGCAGAGCGATGTGCTCTGCGGCCTTTCCTGTCACGCCATCATTCGATGGCATACCAGTTTTTTGATCAGT
>CALIXC010000252.1 GCA_938046755.1 uncultured Lautropia sp.
GGTCGAGCTGATGCCGGATCTCTGCCTGGACGGCTTCGGGTTCCGGCGTGCCGCTGGCACGCACATAGCTGATGTGATAGCTGCTGCCCATCGTGGGGCCGGACAGCTGGACGACATCAGGCTGGCAGGCCGCCAGCAGGGGCAGGGCGGCGGCCAGGGCCAGCAGCCGGGGGATGGGGGCGGCAGGGAAGGCGCTGGCCGCAGAGCGAACCGGACGGCGCACAGCGCCCCCTTTACCTGCCTTGGTGGGCACGGCTCAGCCCCCGAAATCGTCCAGGAAGATGCTGTCGCGCTCGACACCCAGGTCGGTCAGCATCTTGATGACGGCGGCGTTCATCACCGGGGGACCGCACATGTAGAACTCGCAGTCTTCCGGCGCCGGATGGTCCTTCAGATAGTTCTCGTACAGGACGTTGTGGATGAAGCCGGTCGGCCCCGTCCAGTTGTCCTCGGGCAGCGGATCGGAGAGCGCCAGCGTCCAGGTGAAGTTGGGATTGTCCTTGGCGAGCTGGTCGAACTCCTCCACATAGAAGGCCTCGCGCAGCGAGCGTGCACCGTACCAGAAGCTGATCTTGCGCCGGGACTTCAGACGCTTGAGCTGGTCGAAGATGTGCGAGCGCATGGGCGCCATGCCGGCACCGCCGCCGATGAACACCATCTCGTTGTCGGTCTCCTTGGCGAAGAACTCGCCGAACGGACCATACACCGTGACCTTGTCGCCCGGCTTCAGGTTGAATACCCACGAGGACATCTTGCCCGGCGGGATGTCGTCGCCACCCTTGGGTGGAGGTGAGGCCACCCGGATGTTGAACTTGACGATGCCTTTCTCGCCCGGGTAGTTGGCCATGGAATAGGCCCGGACGACCGGCTCGTTCACCCGGGAGACGAAGCGCCACAGGTTGAACTTGTCCCAGTCGGCGCGGAACTCGTCCTGGATGTGAAAGTCCTTGTAGGCCACTTCGTGCGGCGGGCATTCCAGCTGCACGTAGCCGCCGGCGCGGAAGTCCACGCTTTCGCCCTCGGGCAGGCGCAGCGTCAGCTCCTTGATGAAGGTGGCGACGTTGAAGTTGGATTCGACCGTGCATTCCCACTTGCGCACGCCGAACACTTCTTCGGGCACGCGGATCTTCATGTCTTGCTTGACTGGGGCTTGACACGACAATCGCCAGCCCTGGGAGGCTTCACGCCGCGTGAAGTGGGCTTCTTCGGTGGGTAACATCTCGCCGCCGCCGGATTCGACGATGCACTTGCACTGGGCGCACGAGCCGCCGCCGCCGCAGGCCGAGGACAGGAAGATGTCCTGGCCGGCTAGGGTCTGCAGCAGCTTGCCGCCAGCAGGCACGGTGATCTTGCGTTCGCCGTTGATCTCGATGGTGACGTCACCGCTGGAGACCAGCCACGAGCGCGCCACCAGGATCAGCACCACCAGCGACAGCACGATCACCGTGAACATGCCGACCCCGAGCAGGATTTCCGAATTCATGAAAGGCTTCCTCCTGCAGGCTTGGTGAGGGTTGCGTTGCGCACGATCACAGCTGGACCCCCGAGAACGACATGAAGGCCAGCGCCATCAGGCCGATGGTGATGAAGGTGATGCCCAGGCCCTGCAGGCCGTCGGGCACGTCGCTGTACTTGAGCTTCTCGCGGATGCCGGCCAGCAGCACGATGGCTAGACCCCACGACAGGCCCGAGCCCACGCCGTAGACGGCGCTCTCGGCGAAGGTGTAGTCACGTTCGACCATGAACAACGTGCCACCCATGATGGCGCAGTTGACGGTGATCAGCGGCAGGAACACGCCCAGTGCGTTGTAGAGGCTGGGCACGTACTTGTCCAGCAGCATCTCCAGGATCTGCACGATGGCGGCGATCACGCCGATGTACGACAGAAGCCCCAGAAAGCTCAGGTCCACGTCGGGCAGCCCAGCCCAGCTCAGCGCACCGGGCTTGAGCAGCCAGGTGAACAGCAGGTTGTTGGCCGGCACCGTGATGGCCTGCACCACCACCACCGCCACGCCGAGGCCGATGGCCGTCTGCACCTTCTTCGAGATGGCGATGAAGGTGCACATTCCCAGGAAGAAGGCCAGCGCCATGTTCTCGATGAACACGGAGCGGAAGAAAAGACTCAGATAGTGCGCGGTCATCTGCGTTGTCCCTCGAATTCAGTCATCCCGGACGTCCGGGTCAGCTGCTGGATGTCCATGCTCAGTATTCCTCCTCGCGCGTGTGCGGAGCCATCCGGAAGGCCGGCGTTTCGCACTGGTTCTTCTTCCAGGTGCGCAGGGCCCAGATGATCATGCCGATCAGGAAGAAGGCCGACGGCGGCAGCAGCAGCAGGCCGTTGGGCACATACCAGCCGCCGTCGTTGACCACCGGCAGGATGGTGATGCCGAACAGCTTGCCGGCGCCCAGCAGCTCGCGGATGGTGCCCAGCAGCATCAGCATGGTGCTGTAGCCCAGGCCGTTGCCGATGCCGTCCATGAAGGAGAGCAGCGGCGGGTTGGCCATGGCAAAGGCTTCGGCACGACCCATCACGATGCAGTTGGTGATGATCAGGCCCACGAACACCGACAGCTGCTTGGACAGCGAGAAGGCGTAGGCCTTGAGCAGCTGGTCGACGATGATCACCAGCGACGCGATGATGACCATCTGTACGATCATTCGGATCGAGCCCGGAATCTGCGTGCGCACCATCGAGATGAACATGCTGGAGAAGGCGGTGACGAGCGTCAGCGCGATCGACATCACCAGCGCCGTGTTCAGGTTGGAGGTGACGGCCAGCGCCGAACAGATGCCGAGGATCTGAAGCCCGATCGGGTTGTTCTTGACGATCGGGTCGAGGAGAACCTCGCGGATGGTAGGTTTGTCAGCCATGCTCAGCGTCCTCCCGTCGATGCCTGCGATGAACCTTGCGCGCCCTCACGCAGGTTCGCAATGAACGGCCCGAAGCCCTTGGGGCCTAGCCAGAAGTGCAGCAGGTTGTCCACGCCCTTGCTGGTGAGCGTGGCACCGGCCAGTCCGTCGACCTGATGGGCGGCCTGCGGGCTGGACGGGTCGACCGAGCCCTTGATGATCTTGATGTCAGTCTTACTGCCGTCGTCGCTGAAGACCTTCTTGCCCGGCCACAGTGCCTTCCAGCGGGGGTTGTCCACCTCGCCGCCCAGACCCGGGGTCTCGGCGTGCTGATAGAAACCCAGGCCCACGACCGTGTTCAGATCGTTTTTCAGGGCGATGAAGCCATGCAGCGTGGACCACAGCCCGTAGCCACGGATCGGCAGGATCAGGGTTTCCAGCTGCTTCTGTGGGCCTTCGACCTGGTAGACCACGGTGCGGTGTTCGCGCCGACGGATCGAGGCAATGTCGTCCGCGCCGGACAGGGCCGACGACTGGGCCGGATCCTTGGCTGCCTGCAGGGGGTCGAAGGTCTCGGGCTTGCCGTCCTCGATGAAGCGCCCGCTGTTCAGGTCCACCAGACGCGGCTGGATCCGCTCACGGAAGACGCGCTGAACTTCCTGTGCGCTGGCTTCCGGCTGGATCAGGCCGGCGATGACGAGGATGTTGCGCTGCTTGTCGAGCAGGCTGTTGGTGAGCTGCACGGGCTTGAGCATCACGGCCGCGCTGGCCACGATCACCGAGCACACCAGGCACATGACGAAGGCCACCAGCAGTGTCCGGCCGATGGATTCTTGCTGTTTAGACACGGCGTTTGGCCCTCCGCTTGATGTTGGCCTGGATCACGAAGTAGTCGATCAGGGGCGCACACAGGTTGCCGAACAGGATGGCCAGCATCATGCCCTCGGGATAGGCGGGGTTGATCACGCGGATCATCACCACCATCACCCCGATCACGATGCCGAAAGCCCACTTGCCGGCGTTGGTCATGGAAGCCGACACGGGGTCGGTGGCCATGAACATCATGCCGAAGGCGAAACCGCCCAGCACCAGGTGCCAGTACCAGGGCATGGCCAGCATCGGGTTGGTCGAGCCGGCAGCAAACAGGTTGAAGAGGGTGGAGAGTGCCACCATGCCGATCATCACGCCGGCCACGATGCGCCAGGCGGCGATCCGGGCAAGCAGCAGGATGCTGCCGCCCAGCAGGATGGCCAGCGTGCTGGTCTCGCCGATCGAGCCCGGCATGAAGCCGAGGAAGGCGTCGGTCCAGCTCAGGCCGTTCTGCGCCAGGGCGCCGACCCCGCTGGTTGCGGCCTGGCTCAGTGCCGTCGCGCCGGCATAGCCGTCCACGACGTTCCAGACGGATTCACCGGACAGGGACGCCGGATAGGCGAAGAAGAGGAAGGCGCGGCCCGCCAGTGCCGGGTTGATGAAGTTCTTGCCGGTACCGCCGAACACCTCCTTGCCCAGCACGACGCCGAAGCTGATGCCCAGCGCCACCTGCCACAGCGGGATGGTGGGAGGCAGCGTGAGTGAGAACAGCACCGAGGTGACGAAGAAGCCCTCGTTGATCTCATGGCGGCGGATGGTGGCAAAGAGACCCTCCCAGAAGCCGCCAACCGCGAAGGTGACGGCATAGATGGGCAGGAAGTACACCGCCCCCTGGATGAGGTTGTCGTAGAAGCTGTTCGGGTCGAAGCCCGCCAGCATGCGCACGATCTCGATGTGCCAGCCCGTCTGTGCGGCCAGCAGCTCGGGCTGCTGGGCAAAGACCAGGTTGGCCTGATGGCCCACGTTCCACATGCCGAAGAACATGGCCGGGAAGGTGCACAGCCACACCAGGATCATGATCCGCTTCAGGTCGAGGCTGTCGCGGACGTGCGCCGTGGTGCGGGTGAGCAGCCGCGGCCGGTACAGGAAGGTGTCGGCAGCCTCGTACAGCGGATACAGCTTCTCGAATCGGCTGCCCTTGTGAACCAGCGGCTCGATCCGGTCAAGCAATGCTCTCAGTCCCATGGGTCAGCCCTCCTTCTCGATGCGGGTGAGGTTGTCCCGCAGAATCGGGCCATACTCGTACTTGCCGGCACAGGCGTAGGTGCAGAGCGCGAGGTCTTCCTCGTCCAGCTCCAGGCACCCCAGCTTCTGGGCCATCTCGGTGTCGCCCACGATGAGCGAGCGCAGCAGCTGCGTGGGCAGGATGTCCAGCGGCATCACCGCCTCGTAGGTGCCGGTGGGCACCATGGCCCGGGGGCTGCCGTTGGTGGTGGTGGTCATGGCCAGCGGCTTGCGGCCGAACAGCTTCCAGACGAAGGCGCCGCTGACCGAATGCTTGTCGAAGCCCGGCCGCAGGAAGTGGAACATCTGCCGGTCGGTACCTTCACGCAGGCAGCTCACCTGCAGGTCGTAGCGACCCAGGAAGGCACAGGCGCCGCGCGCCGTGCGGCCGCCCAGCAGCGAGCCGGAAACGACGCGGTTCTCGCCCGGCTCCAGCTCGTTGGCCACCAGCTCGTCCAGGCTGGCGCCCAGCCGGGTGCGCAGCAGCCGCGGCTTCTTCACCACCGGGCCGCCCAGGGCGATCACCCGTGTGGTGTCCAGTTCACCCGTGGTGAACAGGTGACCGATGGCGATCACGTCCTGATAGTTGATGGTCCAGACCGTGCGCGTGGCATCGACCGGATACAGGAAATGGATGTGCGTGCCGGCCAGACCTGCCGGGTGAGGCCCCTCGAAGGTCTCGGTCGTCACGCCCTTCACGTCCTCGCCGGGCAGGGCAGAGCCGGGCGCCCGGCACAGGAACACCGGTGCCAGCCGCGCGAGCACCGCCAGACCATGGCGGAAGTCGTCGGCCCGTTCGGCGATGATCGTGACGGGATCGGCCGCCAGCGGATGGGTGTCGATGGCGGTGACGAAGATGTGTGCCGGCGTGGCATCCACGGCCGGGATCTTGCTGAACGGCCGCGTGCGCAGCGCCGTCCAGAGCCCCGAGCGCTGCAGGTTCTCGCGCACGGCCTCGCCGGACAGCGAGCCCAGCTTGTCGGGGCTACAGTGGGCAAAGCGCAGGGCGGTGTCCGGCGCCGATTCGTCACCCACCTCGATCACGACCGACTGCAGCACCCGCCGCTCGCCGCGGTTGATGGCGCTGATCGTGCCGCTGGCCGGTGCCGTGACCTGCACGCCAGGGTTCTTCTTGTCGGAGAAGAGCGGCTGGCCCTTCTGTACTCGGTCCCCCACCTGCACCGCCATTGTCGGCTTCAGGCCGTGATAGTCGAAACCGATCACCGCCACGTGGTGCACCGCGCGGGCAGTCTCGATCCGCTGCTCGGGTGCACCCGTGATGGGGATGTCCAGGCCACGCTTGATTCTGACCATCTCGTTCCTATGGTTGCTGTGTTAAGTATTCAGTCGTCAGCCCGGATTCTACGAACAAACCGACCGTCTGTCGGTTCTGAACGGTATAAGAACCCCGACTCTGTCAAACATTCTAAAAAAACCTGGGCGATCGTGCGCGCGCAACCGTCCGGACCACTCGATGGAGGCCCAGTGTGAAGCATCGCACGGCGTGAATCGGGGCCATCCCCTAGGATGCGGGTTTCCGATACGGGCTGCTTGCCGGCCCCTTCAACCCACAGGAAACCGTCGTGATCCGCTCCTTCCCGTCCGTTGCCGTGCCCGACCACCTGCGCCGCAAGGCGCTGGCCATTGCTTCCGTGACTGCGTTGCTGACCCTGGCCGCCTGCGGCGGAGGCGGCGGCGATGCGGGCACCCCTGCCTCGTCCGGTGGTGCGATTGATGCCGGCCGCGGTCTGGCCGGCTCGCAGGCGCATGCCTCGCTGGATGTCGACGGCCCCCAGGATGCCCGGCCGGCCGTGCCCAACGAGGGCATCGACTTCAGCGCCGAGCAGAACGTCGGCACCATCCCGGTGGCCGATGAAGCGGCTGACGTGAACGACTCGGTTGTGGCCCGCAAGGCACTGCCTGTGGCCGCCAAGGCCGCCACCGAAGGCGCCTGGGGTGGCCAGATGAAGTGGGCCTTCATCCCCATCCACGCCGTGGTGCTGCCCGATGGCCGCGTGATGACCTATGGCTCGACCGACCGGGGCGAGCAGGGCGCCAAGTTCTACTACGACGTCTGGGATCCGACGCTGGGTGGTGACGAGGCCTCCCACCTCACGCTGCCCAACACCACCCAGACCGACATCTTCTGCTCGGCTCAGGTCGTGCTGCCGCTGACCGGCGACGTGTTCATCGCCGGTGGCGACATCTACAGCGATGCACGCGGCCGCAGCATCAATCAGCCCATCAACGACACGACCATCTTCCGTCCGGGCAGCAACACCATCGAGGCCGCTGCCAAGATGCAGCGCAAGCGCTGGTACGCCACCGCCACCACGCTGCCCAACGGCGAAGTCTTCGTGCAGGGCGGCAAGGGCGGCAACGACCACCCCGAGATCCGTCGCAATGACGGCAGCAACTTCCTGCTGTCCGGCATCACCACCTCCGACCTGCGCGAGGACTATCCGCGCAACTGGGTGGCCCCCGACGGCAACATTTTCGGCTTCTCCAAGTCCCAGATGTACCGGATGAAGCTGGACGGCAACGGCACCCGTACCGACCTGGGCACGCTGAACTACAAGTCCGACTGGGAAGGTTCGGCCGTCATGTTCGAGCCGGGCCGCATCCTGCTGACCGAGGCGCTGGGCAACCGTGCTGCCATCATCGATATCCGTGGCGACAAGCCCGTGGTGACCGATGCCGGCACGATGAGCAACACCCGCATGTGGCACAACAGCACCGTGCTGGCCGACGGCACGGTCGCCATCAGCGGGGGCGCCGAGTACTTCGACTTCCACAAGGCCACGGCGCGCAATCCCATCTACCACCTGGAATTCTGGAACCCGAAGACCGGTGTGTGGACGCGCGGCCCGTCGCAGAAGCGCATGCGCCTCTACCACTCCACCGCCACGCTGCTGCCTGACGGCTCGCTGTTCACCGGCGGTGGCGGCGCCTATGGCCCGGAGAGCAACCTGAACGCCGAGGTCTACTACCCGGCCTATCTGTACAACGCCGACGGCACGCCGGCCCAGCGTCCCACGCTGGACAAGGCCCCGATGGTCGTGCAGCCCGGCGGCAGCATGGTGCTGGAATCCGCCCAGGCCGAGACCATCCGTCGCGTGACGATGGTGGCCACCGGCTCGGTCACGCACTCGTTCAACATGAACCAGCGCTTCATCGAGCTGTCGTTCCGCCGCGAAGGCAACCGCCTGGTGGCCAAGCTGCCGTCCAACGTGAATGACACGCCCCCCGGCTATTACATGGTGTTCATCCTGAACGAGGCCGGCACGCCCTCCATCTCGAAGATGGTGCGCGTGAACGTGGCTGGCCAGGTCACGGTCGACCCGGACGTGGTGCCCATCTACCGCTATGCGGCCAATGACGGTACCAGCCTGCGCTACCGCTACAGCCCGGACCCGGCCCTGGGTGGCGAGTGGGTTCGCCAGGGCGAGGCCTTCCTGGCCTACGCCAGCCAGAAGAACAACACGGTGCCGGTGTACCGCTACTCGGCCACCACGGGCGGCAAGACGCGCTACAAGTACACCACCGACGGTTCGCTGCGCTCGGCGGGCTGGCTGCGCGAAGGCATCGTCTTCTACGCCTACAACCAGCCGGGCGAAGGCCGCACGGGCGTGGACGAGTACAAGCAGGTGCGTGGTGGCTGGTACCTGAACTACGCCACGGCCGGCAACAGTGCAGGCAGTGGCTGGGAATTCGCCGGTCACATCTTCCACGTGCCGAGCAGCCGCGCCCAGAAGGAGCCGGAAGCACCGCGTGACACCGAGGCACCTTCCGTGCCGGGTGGCGTGCACGCCCAGGCCCAGGGCAATGATGCCGTGCAGCTTTCCTGGGGCAAGTCCAGCGATGCGGGTGGCTCGGGTCTGGCCGGCTACCGTGTCCGCCGCGACGGCATGGACATCACGCCCAACCTGCTGCAGACCGAGAGCCTCATCGACCGCGACCTGAAACCCGGCGACTACAGCTACACGGTGGAAGCGGTGGATGGCGCCGGCAACACCTCGGCCGTCTCGGCTCGCGTGCAGGTGACGCTGCGTGATGCCCAGGCCGAACGGGATGCCGCGCTGGCAGCCGCCAACCTGGTGCGTGTGTATCGCTACGTGGCCCCCGGCGGTGATGGCGACCTGCGCTATGTGTACAGTGCCGATGCGTCGGTGAGCGGTGAATGGACCCGTCAGGAGCTGGCCTTCTACGCCTACGCCAAGCCGCAGCGCAACACCGTGCCGGTGTATCGCTACCTGGCCCGCGGTGCGGACGGCACTGCCCGCTACCTGTTCAGCATCAACCCCTGGCTGGGTAACGGCTGGACGCGCGAGCACGTCGTCTTCCATGTGCTGAGCTACCCGCAGCGTGGCGCCCAAGCGGTCAACGAGTTCTACCGCGTGCGTGACGGCTGGTATCTGGGTTACAGCACCCGGTCCAGCTTCGGAGAGTCCGGCAACTGGCGTCGTTACGGTCGCGTGTTCTACGTGCCGACCTTCAACGAAGGGAACTGAGGGACTGGCGGGCTGACGAACTGCCCCGGTGGACGATGCGCCATCGGGGCAGGCCGCATGTGGTGGGAATGCCCTGCACGTCAGTGCCGCGACTCGGCGACCGAAGCGGGTGCCGGAACCGCCTTTTGCACGCCCAGCAGCAGATTCAGCATTTCCCCGATCTCCGACCAGTGATCATGCAGGAAGAAGTGCCCTCCGGAAAACTCGTGGAACCTGCATCCGCAGCGTGTGTGGATGCGCCACTCGCGTATTCTGTCACCGTTCACTCCATCGTCTTCGCTGCCTGAGAGCACCAGCAGCGGAACATCGAGCGGTTCACTAGGCTTGAACTGATAGGTCTGGCACAGCCTGAAGTCGCAGCGAAGCATGGGCAGCATCAGTTCCATCAGCTCGGGGTGTGCAAGGATTTCCGGAGGCGTGCCCGCAAGCTTGCGCAGGTGGGCGATGAAGGCGTCCCTCGGCAGGTCGTGGGTGATCTCGCGATCCTTGGCGAACAGGTGGGGCGCGCGTGTGCCGGATGTGACCAGGGCTGTTGGCAAAGTGCGACCGCGTCGGGTCAGCTCCTGGCAGATCTCGAAGCCCAGCAGGCCACCCATGCTGTGTCCGAAGATGACGAAGCGCTCGGGGTGGTGCTGTTCGATGGCATCGGTCAGAGCCCAGACGATGGTGGTGATGTCGTGCAGCGCCGGCTCACCGAAGCGGCTTCCCCGGCCGGGCAGGGTGGCGATGTGGAGGTGAATGTCGGGATGGATGACTTCCTTCAGGGAGCGCAGGGCGGTGGCGGATCCGCCTGCGTAGGGCAGCGCGAAAAGATGTGCGTTGTGAGGCGACTTGCCCCATCGCAGGGTCTGGAACCAGGGAGAAGATATCTGAGGATGGCCTGTATGTTTCAACCACATGAGTATTTCAATCTGCAAGGTAGCCTCTCATGCTAAATCCCCGGTTCTGTGATGGTGCACCTTCCATTTTGTGGCTTGTTGCCATGGCCAGAAGGTGTTAAGGCCGTTTGCTGCCATGGCTGGAAAGTTCAGGGATGTATGTCCCCACGGCCGGTAGGTGTTAAGCCCGCATGGGGTGAGGTGGAAATCGCTCTTGGTAGACTGCCCTTGGCATTTGGCATGTCCCTGAATGATCGGGACGGGGCAGGGTGGATGAACCCTGCGTCTGTTTCGTCGTCTGGCGATTTCCAGCATGCTGCTGGTCAGACCATGTAGTCTTCCACCTCGGCGGCGATGTCTTCCATCTCTTCTTCCTCGATCTTCTGCGGACCTTTTGGATCGAGCGGCGTGAACCAGCCTAGGGCAGCATAGATCAGCCCGATGAGTGGCGAGAGCCAGCAGAACAGGGCAAACGGTGCGTAGAGGAAGGTGCTGATACCCAGCGTGCTGGTGACGAAGGCGCCGCCGTTGTTCCAGGGAATGAGCGGCGAGACCAGCGTACCCCAGTCCTCGATGGTGCGGGACAGGATGGCGCGGTCATAACCCATCTCGGCATACTTGGACTTCATCAGGCGGCCAGGCAGCACCAGCGAGGTGTAGACCTCGCCAGCCACCACGCCCACGGTCAGCACCGAGCCGGCCGAGGTGAGCACCAGCGAGAAGCGTGAGGCGATGACCTTGTTGATCTTGAGCAGGATGGCGTGGAAGGTGCCATAGGCTTCCAGCACGTCCACGAAGGCGAGCGACAGGAACATCATGGTGATGACCCAGCCCATGTTGAGGATGCCGCCCTTGGTGAGCAGCTTGTCGACGTATTCCTGGCCGGTGGAGGCGGTGTAGCCGTTCATCAGGATGCCGGATACCTTGTCGAGGCTCACGCCCTGGTAGAACACCGCGATGAGCGCGCCGATGAAGACGCCGGTGCACAGCGTACCCATCACCGAGTACTTGCGAAAGCCCATGGTGATGACCACGACTGGGGGGATGAGCGTGATCCAGCCCAGCTGGAAGTTGTTTTGGACCGTGTTCTGGATGGTCTCACGCATCTCCAGACTGCCCATGCCGCCACCGGTGCCGTAGTCCATGCCCACCCAGGTGTAAATGATGAGCGTGAGTGCATAGGCGGGGATGGTGTTGGTGAGCATCGACCGGATGTGGCTCCAAAGATCGGTGCCGGCCACGGCAGGGGTAAGGTTGGTGGTGTCCGACAGCGGCGACATCTTGTCACCGAAAAAGGCGCCCGAGACCACGGCGCCGGCCGCCCAGTACTCGGGCACACCCAACGCCTGGGCAATGCCCATGATGGCCAGGCCGACGGTGCCCACGGTACCCCACGAGGTGCCGGTGGCCAGCGACACGACCGTGGCCAGGATGCAGGTGGCGGGCAGGAAGATGCGCGGGCTGAGGATGCCCAGACCGAAGTCCAGGATGGTGGGCACCGTGCCGGCGGCGATCCAGCTGGCGATGACCATGCCCACGCACATGATGATGATCATCGTGGGTAGTGCCACCTTCATGACCCGGTACATGTTGTGCTCCATGTCGATCCATTTCCTGCCCTTGAGCGACATGAAGAGCCCGGTGATGCAGATGCCGATGACCAGCGGCACGTGCGGTGTGTAGTCCTTGAAGACGAAGAACTGCACCATCAGGATGGCGGTGGTCAGCAGGAGCGGTGCGACCTCGAACCAGAACGGATAGTCGCTCCGGTTCCTGAAGCTTTGCAGCATGGCGAGGGTCTCCTTGTATGAAGGCCCTGGCAGAACCGGGACCTCCATGTCATGTGAATGATTATGTGGCCCCATTGTCAGTGGGCTGGCATGAATTGTGCAAGCGACATCCGGCTGTCTTAGGGGAAGTCCTGAGTGGTGGCCATCCGGTCGTACCTGTCGCGGCACCCATGCTCGATCGGGCAGACAGAGCCGCGCCAGAAGCGCAGTCCCTGCGCCCGATCCCGGGACAATGGACGGAACGGAAGTCTTCGGGCGTTGCTTCCGTTGCCGATGTGGATTTGCCGGGCAGCTTGCAGTGTAGGGATCATAATGGGCGAAGAGCCTGCCATGGCTGCGGATGAAGTGCCGTCGGCCGGGCAGTTTCCTGCCGTCCCTCCCGAGCCAGCCCTTCGTCATGCCAGAAGCCGCACCATCTTCCGTTTCCGAGCGTACCCCGTCGCCAGCGCCCGATCCGGGGGGACCTCCGGCAGGGCAAGCGGGCTGCGCCTTCACGCTGCGCCCGATCCTGTTTGCCTACATGTGCGGCACCATGGCGATGATGGCCTTTGTCTCCATCGTCGGCTCGCTGTCGCGCCAGCTGGGGTTGGCGCCGTGGCAGGCGGGCATGTCCGTCACGGTCAGCGGTGTGCTGTGGATGCTGATGTCGCCGGTCTGGGGCAGGCGCAGCGACCGCCAGGGCCGTCGTGCCGTGCTGCTCACCGGCTTTGCCGGCTTCTTCGTGAGCTACTGCGCCATGAGCGGCTGGCTAGTGGCGGCCATGCGCGTGCCGATGAGTGTCGGGCTGGTCTTTGCCGGGCTGGTGCTGACGCGCGGCGCCATCGGCGGCTTCTATGCGGCGGCGCCCACGGCCAGCCAGGCGCTGATCGCCGACAACCTGCCGCCCGAGCGGCGTGTGGCCGCGATGGCATCGCTGGGCGCGGCCAATGGTGCGGGTCTGGTGCTGGGGCCCGCACTGGCGGCACAGCTCACGCACTTCGGGCTGGAGGCACCGCTCTATCTGACGGCGCTGCTGCCTGCACTGGGACTGGCGGTGCTGTGGAAGTTCCTGCCGGCCACGCCGCCGGTCGGCGCACGCCCGGGACAGTCACCGCGCCTGCTGGATCCGAGATTGCGCCGGCCGATGGTGGCGGCCTTCACGGCGCTGTTCACGGTGGCCGTGGGTCAGATCGTCGTGGGCTTCTTCGCCATCGACCGGCTGGGCATGACGCCTGGGGAAGGGGCGCAGGCGGCTGGCATGGCGCTGACCACCGTGGGGGTGGCGCTCATCATCACGCAGATGGTCGTGCGGCGGATCATGTTGCCACCGGGCCGGATGATCTGCATCGGCATGACCACAGCCGGCATCGGCTTCGGGTTGGTGCTGCTGGCCACCGGCGTGCCGACGCTCATGTTGTCCTACTTCATCGCTGCGGCGGGCATGGGCTTCGTGTTTCCGGCCTTCACGGCCATGGCGGCTAATGCGGTGCAGCCGCACGAGCAGGGTGCGGCGGCCGGTTCGGTGGGGGCGGCCCAAGGGCTGGGCAATGTGCTGGGGCCGCTGGCCGGTGCGCTGCTCTATGAGATTTCGCCCACCGTGCCGTATGTCCTGGCTGCCGTGCTGCTGCTGGGGATGGCCGTCTGGGTGGGGCGTACAGGGAAACCGGGCAGGGAAGGGCGGGGCTGAGTCAGTCCTGTGCGTCGGTCCGGGCTTTTTCCAGAAGGGCCAGCCCATGGTGTTCCCGCCCTTGGCCGCGGGCGGCACGGATGGCGAAGCGGGTTTCCAGATCGAATTCGGCCAACATCATTGTGGCCATTTCATCGACCAGGCGGTTGATGCTCGTTCCTCGGTGTTGGGAAAGTGCCTTCAATCGTTGATATTTTTCGTCTGAAAGACGAATGGTCAGTGCACTCATGAACCTTTCTCCAGGATGAAGCTCTCGGGTGTTTCAATACGCAAGCCAGTGAAAGACAGCTCTCCTCGGGTCAGGTCCTTCAAGTTGCGGGTGATGATGACCGCGGCATTGCCGGAAACGGCCAGTTCGATGAGATGATTGTCAGCTTCATCGGGCAGGTTGGGGCGCCAGCCAAAATAAATGCGCGTCCACTGACAGCACGCCAGAAAGATGTCCAGAAGCTCCTCTCTTTCGGACGCGCTCAGCCTTGACCGTTGAAACAGGCTTTCTCTTCCGAGAACATCCTCGTACTCAGTCAGCAGCGTCCCTCCCATTAGGGATCCTCTGAACAAGTCCCCGCGGCCGTCACATCCCCGTAACGGGCGCAT
>CALIXC010000253.1 GCA_938046755.1 uncultured Lautropia sp.
CAAGGATGCCCGCCGGGATGGACATGCGGATGGACGTGCGGACATGGATGCTCGCCAGAATGGGCATGCGGAAGGGGGGACGGATGCCGGTACGCCGGACGGGGAAGGGCATGCCGGTGCGTCAGGGGGGAGCCCTGGATCACACACCATGCCCGCGTATCTGCAGGTCAGCCGCGAATGGGCGCTGCAGGCAGCCCCGCAGCTGTTCGTGATCAGCGATCCGCAGCGGCAGGGGTTGGCAGCGCTGCGGGCCAGACCGGGCTGGAGCAGGTTGCCGGCCCTGCGCGAGGGACGTGTGTGCCTGTTCGACGGGCCGGACCTGGATGCGCTGGTGCGCCCTGGTCCACGCCTGGCCGAGGGGGCCCGGCTGCTGCGGGACTGCGTGCTGCGGGTGCAGGGCGCGCCGGCGTCCGGAAAGGCAGGACATTGAAAGGAAACAGCATGGAAATCGAACAACCGCCGCGCGAGAAACCCTACGAGAAACGGGAAGGGGAGCGGCGCGGGCTGATCATCGTCAATACCGGGGACGGCAAGGGCAAGAGCACCGCCGCCTTCGGGCTGGCGCTGCGGGCGCATGGCCGGGGCAAGCCGGTGCACATCTACCAGTTCATGAAGGTGCCGTCGGCGCGCTTTGGCGAGCACCGCACCTTCGAGCAGCTGGGCGTGCCCATCGAGGGGCTGGGTGATGGCTTCAGCTGGAAGAGCCAGGACCTGGAGCGATCGGCCGCCCTGGCGCGTGAAGGCTGGGAGCGGGCCCGCAAGACCATCATGGCCGGCGAGCACTTTCTGGTGGTGCTCGATGAAATCACCTATCCGCTGATCTACGGCTGGATGCCGCTGGAGCCCGTGCTGGAGACGCTGGCCAACCGGCCGCCGCACGTGCACGTGGTGCTGACCGGACGGCGCTGCCCGCCCGAGATCATCGCGCTGGCCGATACCGTCACCGAGATGACCAAGGTCAAGCACGCCTTCGAGGCCGGGGTGCCGGCGCAGCGGGGCATCGAGGACTGATGGCGCTCGTCGGGGCAGGCAGGCGCCCGGCCCGCTGCGTGATGGTGCTGGGCACCAGCAGCGGGGCCGGCAAGAGCTGGCTGTGCACGGCGCTGTGCCGCTGGTATGCGCGGCAGGGGCTGCGGGTGGCGCCCTTCAAGGCGCAGAACATGAGCAACAACGCCCGCGTGGTGGCGGGCGGCGAGATCGGCAGCGCCCAGTATTTCCAGGCACTGGCGGCCGGGGTGGAGCCCACGGTGCAGATGAATCCGCTGCTGCTCAAGCCCGAGGCCGACACCCGCAGCCAGGTGGTGCTGCTGGGGCGGGTCAATGCCGAGCTGACCGCGCTGCCCTGGCGGACCCGCTGCGCCCAGGTCTGGCCGCTGCTGGCACAGACCCTGGATGCGCTGCGCCGCGAGTACGACGTGATCGTGATCGAGGGGGCGGGGTCGCCGGCCGAGATCAACCTGCAGTCCAGCGACGTGGTGAACCTGCGCGTGGCGCGGCACGCGGATGCCGCCTGCCTGCTGGTGTCGGACATCGATCGGGGAGGCGCCTTCGCGCACCTGTACGGCACCTGGGCGCTGATTCCCGAGGATGACCGCCGGCGTCTGAAGGGCTTCGTGCTGAACCGCTTCCGGGGCGATCCCGGCCTGCTGGCCCCGGCGCCCGAGCGCATGCTGGAACTGACCGGCGTGCCGGTGGTGGCCACCATTCCGATGCGGACCGGTCACGGGCTGCCGGAAGAGGATGGCTGGTTCCAGGATCGGGACCGTCGGGCTGCCGCGCGGCGGGCCGGCCAGGCAAGAAGCGGCGGGATAGTTGACTGCGGAGACGATGGCTGCGAGGCAGCGGGCATGGACGAGGGCGGTAGCGCGGGTCCTGTTGCGGCCTCCCTTCCTGCCGTGGATGCCCCGGCCATGCCCGAACAGATTGCGCTGCTGGTGCCGCCGCGCATCAGCAACCTGGACGAGTTCGAGCCGCTGGCAGCACTGCAGGGCGTGCAGCTGGTGGCGGTGCGCGATGCGGGCATGCGGCCGACGCTGTCGCCGCAGGACTGGATCATCCTGCCCGGTTCCAAGCACACCAGCACCGACCTGGCCTGGCTGCGTCGCCAGGGGCTGGATGTCTGGGTGAAGGCCCACGCGGCACGCGGCGGTCGGGTGCTGGGCATCTGCGGCGGCCTGCAGATCCTGGGCCGGCTGCTGCTGGATCCGCTGGGCCTGGACGGCAGCGGCGAGGGACTGGGGCTGCTGCCGTTGCAGACCCGATTCGAGCACGAGAAGGTGCTGCGGCATTGCAGCACGCATTTCGAGACGCTGCCGGGCGCCTGGGCCGCGCTGTCGGGCGTGCCGGTGGCCGGCTACGAGATCCACCAGGGACGCACGATGCCGATGGATGCAGCCGATCCGGTCGGTGCAGGCGGAGTGTCGTCGTCCGTGACCGAGGCCATCCGGGCGCTGCCCGACGCGCTGGGTTGGTGCAATGCGCGCGGCAACGTGCTGGGCATCTACCTGCACGGGCTTTTCGAGAAGGATGCCGTGCTGGCAGCCCTGTTCGGCCAGCGGGCGCGTACCATGGCTGAGGTCTTCGACGGCCTGGCCGACCATGTGGCGGCCGGCTTTGCACCAGGAGTGCTGGAGGGGCTGCTGGACTGAGGCGTCCGGGGCCGTGTTGGCCGATAATACCGTTTTCCATGGCATTTCCGGTTCACCTATCCATGTCGCTGCATAACCTGTCTTCGTCCTCGCAGTCCGAGGCTGTCGTTCCTTCCATTCCCCCCGTTCTCGATGTCGACCGGGCCGCTGCCATCCAGGCCCGTCTGGACGCCCAGGCCCGGCCGCCGGGCTCGCTGGGGCGTCTGGAGGCGCTGGCGGTGCAGATCGGTCAGATCCTGCGCACCGAGGCGCCTCGGCTTCAGGATCCCACCGTGCTGCTGTGTGCGGGCGACCATGGCCTGGTGGCGCAGGGTATTTCGGCCTGGCCGTCTTCCGTCACCACGCTGATGATGCAGGGCATCCTGTCCGGCGAAGCGACGGTGAGCGTGCTGGCCCGCCAGCATGGACTGAATGTGCAGGTGGTGGATTGCGGCGTGATCGATCCTCTGCCGGAGCAGCCCGGGCTGGTGCTGCGCCGGGTGGGAGCGGGTACGGCCGATGCGCTGCTGCAGCCCGCCATGACGCCCGAACAATGCCGGACGGCCATCCGCAATGGCCGCGAACAGGTGGCCGGCCTGCCGGGCAACGCCATTCTGCTGGGCGAGATGGGCATCGGCAACACGTCGCCGGCCTCGCTGCTGCTGGCACGTCTGGCCGGTCTGCCCATCGAGCAGGTGGTGGGGCCGGGCGCCGGGCTGGATGCAGCGGGCCGGCAGCGCAAGATCCAGGTGCTGGGCCAGGTGCTGGAGAGGCATGCCCAGGCCTCCGAGCCGCTGGATGCGCTGGCGGCGCTGGGCGGCTTCGAGATCGCCACGCTGACGGGGGCGGTGCTGCAGGCGGCGCTGGAAAATCGCGTGATCGTGGTCGATGGCTTCATCACCAGCTCGGCCGTGCTGGTGGCCGCGCGCCTGCAGCCAGCCGTGCTGGAGCGCTGCGTGTTCTCGCATGTCTCGGCCGAGCCCGGCCACCGGCTGATGCTGCAGGCCATGCAGGCTGATCCGCTGCTGCAGTTCGGCATGCGGCTGGGCGAGGGGTCGGCTGCCGCACTGGTGTGGCCGCTGCTCGAATCGACCTGCCGGGCACTAAACGAGATCGCCTCGCTGGAGAAGGTGATGGCGCGTGGAGCCTGAGATGCTGCACCCCGTACCGGCTTCTGAGCGGTCGTCCCGTCTGGCCGGGTTCGTCCGTCACCTGCTGCTGGCGGTGCAGTACTTCACCCGCGTGCCGCTGTCGGCACGGTTGGCAGCGTGGGTGGGCTACAGCCCGGCCATGATGAAGGCGGCCACGGCGCACTTTCCGGGTGTGGGCTGGCTGGTGGCGGGCGTGTCGGCGGCGGTTCTGGCGCTGGGCTGGTGGCTGCTGGGCGGCCAGCTTGCCCTGGCGGCGCTGGTGGCCGTGGTGCTGTCGATGATCGCTTCCGCATGGATCACGGGGGCCATTCACGAGGATGGCCTGGCCGATGTCTGCGATGGCCTGGGCGGCAGTGCCGACCGTGAGACGGCGCTGCGCATCATGAAGGATTCGCGTTTGGGCAGCTATGCCGCCATGGCGCTGGTGCTGGCACTACTTCTGAAGGCCGGGCTGCTGGCGCTGCTGTTGGCAGGGGGGCTGGGCCAGGCCGTGCTGGCGCTGATGGTGGCCCATGTGCTGTCGCGCTGGGCGGCCATGGGGTTGTCGCAGTGGCTACCCTATGTGGGTGGCAGCCAGCCGCCGCGCAGTGTGGCGGGCCAGGGTGAGGGCAGCAAGGCGCGTGCGCTGGTGGCGGACCTGCAATGGTTGTCGTTCGGGGTGTCCACCGCCTGGGCGCTGCCGGCCATGGCGTGGCTGGTGTGGGCGTACGGCTGGGCCACGCTGGCCTGGACGTTGCTGGTCATGGGGTTGCTGACCTGGCGGCTGGGGGCTATCTTTCGTCGTCGGCTGGGCGGTATCACCGGCGATTGTCTGGGCGCCACCCAGCAGCTGACGGAGCTGGCGGTGTACCTGGTGCTGGCGGTGCGGCTTGCACCGTCGATGCCCTCTGTGGGCATCTGAGCGCTGGCATGGCTGCGTGTGAATCGACGATAGCGGGTGGACTGAGCGATGCCCAGGGCAACGATGTGACTTCGGCGCTGCCCTGGCGCTGGCTGGTGCGCCATCCCAGACCCGAGGTGGCCAAGGGCCTGTGCTATGGCCGGCTGGATGTGCCAGCGCAGCCGCAAGACACGGAGCGGGCGGCGCAGACCCTGGCGCGACGCTTGCCCGAAGGGCTGGTGCTGCGCAGCTCGCCACGTCAGCGCTGTCAGGCACTGGCTCTGCGGCTGCATGCGCTGCGACCCGATCTGGTCTTGCAGCCGCCGGAGGCCTGGCTGGCCGAGATGGATCTGGGGGACTGGGAAGGCAGGCCATGGGCCGAATTGCCCGAGGCCGAGCTGACGGCGTGGACCGAGGACTTCGGCCATTACCGGGCCGGTGGCACAGGGGAGTCGGTGGCGGCTTTCCTGGCACGCATCGAGGCCGGGCTGCGCGCCGAACGGACACAGACCGATGCCCAGGTCTGGATCACGCACGCGGGGGTGATCAGGGCCGTGCACTGGCTGCTGGAGGGGCGCCTTGCATCATCGGGCCTGCCGAGGGAACCGGAAGGATCTTCCGCGATGGATGGAACCATCGTCCAACCCCTACCCACGGCGCGGGAGTGGCCCGGTATTGAGATCGCGTTCGGCGAGCCCTGGCCGCTGATGGAACGTCATCGGCTGCGGATCCGGTCGGATGATCGCTGATGGACGGCTGTTGACTGCCGTTCCGGCCGGATGGGCGCGGATTGTTTAGAACAGCATGGGGGCGTTGCGCAGCAGCACGTATACCCCGGTGCCGGCGAAGATGCTGAGTAGTGCGTGATGCCAGCGCCATTGCAGCCCCACCGTCACCAGGATGGCGACGAGGGTGGGCCAGGCGCCCACGGTGGACGCATCCTGACGGATGAAGCCGACTAGCGTATGGATGAGCAGCAGCGCCAGGATGGCGGCCGGCAGGAAGCGCCCCAGTGCGCGGATGAGGCGGTGGCGGCGGAGCAGGCCGGCCGCCACGAAGGGCAGGGCCCGCAGGGCGAAGGTGACGATGGTCATCACCAGGATGGCGGTGATGGCGCTCCAGCCGGTCAGCATGCCTGATCCTCCGGCTTTTTCCACGACAGGACGATGCAGGCCACTACCGACAGTGTAATGGCGGCGAGCATGGCCTGATCGGGGAAGAGTGCCCAGCCGAAGGCATAGGCCACGACCGCCGTGACCAGCGGAGCCACCTGGTGGTGCGTGTTCCACTGCGACATCACCAGGATGGCGAAGAGCGCCGCCAGACTGAACTCGAAACCCTGCAGTGCCGGCGAGACGCTCATGCCGATGAAGTTGCCGATGCAGCTGCCCAGTATCCACCAGCCGTGGTTGAGCATGGCCACCCCGACGACCTGGCGGGGCGTGACCTGCGGGGGCAGGGTGGTGATGAGCGAATAGCTCTCGTCGGTCAGTGCCCAGGCCAGGTAGGCGCGTGCCCAGCGTCCCTTGGGCAGGCGGTCCAGTACCGACAGGCCATAGAAGATGTGACGAAGATTGACCACCAGGGTGGCCACGGCGATGGCCGCCAGCGATTCGCCAGCTGCGAACATGGGTACTGCCATGAACTGTGCAGCGCCGGCATAGACCAGCAGGCTCATGAGCGGCGCCACCCACCAGGCGGTGCCTGCCTGCGCCATGAGAAAGCCGAAAGCGATGCCCAGCGGAATGTAGCCCATGGCCACTGGAACGGACAGCCGAAAGAGCGAAAGCGGCGGGGCAGAGGCGGGGGAGGATTTGGCAGATGCAGCCATGGGCAACGACTGAGGCGGCCCGATGGCCAGAAACGAAAAAAGCCCCGGAGGGGCTTTTTGCGGCTGCCGGCAGCAAGGAAGTGGTAGAGAAGGGTGGACTTGAACCACCGACCTCACGATTATGAGTCGTGCGCTCTAACCAGCTGAGCTACATCTCCACATTCGCTGCAAGGCAAGTCCCGCATTCTACACGGTTTTTGCCGGACTTCAATACCCTGCGTGCAATGATGGGCGCCGAGGGCATTTTCGGACCACTCGGGCCCCGGTCAGGCCCGGGGAAAGCTCATGTCCTGGCCGCATCACGCGCTGCACGGATGGCATCGCGGGTGGCCACGGCCGCCTTTCGCGCCTGGTCTGCAAAGTCTCTGCCCTTGCCGGCGTACAAGATGGCGCGTGACGAGTTGATGACGAGCCCGTACCCGTCGGCATCCAGGCCGGCGCGCACGGTGGCGTTCACGTCACCGCCCTGGGCACCCACGCCGGGCACCAGCAGCGGCAGCCGGGGGGCCAGCGCCCGCACGCGGGCCAGTTCGTCGGGGAAGGTGGCACCTACCACCAGGCCCAGCTCGCCGTTCACGTTCCAGGGGTCGGCCGCCAGCCGGGCTAGGTGTTCGTAGAGCTTCTCGGGCTGTGCGCTGGAGGCCGTGTCGGAAGCTGACTGGCGCGGGGACTGCGCTCCAGGGGGTGTCCCGGTCGCATCCCCGGCGGGCAGCACGGACAGCGCCTGCAGGTCGTTACCGCCCGGATTGCTGGTGCGGCACAGCAGGATCAGCCCGCGGCCGGCCCATTCGAAATAGGGCTCGATGGAGTCGAAGCCCATGAAGGGCGACAGCGTGAGCGCATCGGCCTTGAAGCGGTCGAAGGCTTCCACGCCGTACTGACGGGCGGTGCTGCCGATGTCGCCGCGCTTGGCATCCAGGATGACCGGGATGCCGGGGTGCTCAGCGTGGATGTGCGCGATCAGGCCGGCCAGCACGTCTTCGGCCCCCTGGGCGGCGAAGTAGGCGATCTGCGGCTTGAAGGCGCAGACGGTGTCGGCGGTGGCCGTGATGATGTCGCGGCAGAAGCGGTCGATGGCCTCAGGCCCCGTGCCCAGATGGGCGGGGATGCAGGCCGGATCGGGGTCCAGCCCCACGCACAGCATCGAGTCGGCGGCCTGCCAGCGCTGGCGCAGCGTGTGGGTGAAACTCGGGGGCGTGTTCATGGCAGTGGCGGGCCTCTCAGGCGCGGGTCTTCTCGAAGTCCTTCAGGTAATCCACCAGTGCCTGTACGCCTTCCAGCGGCATGGCGTTGTAGATGGAGGCGCGCATGCCGCCCACGGAGCGGTGTCCCTTCAGGTTGGCCAGCCCGCGTTCGGCTGCGCCCTTCAGAAAGGCGGCGTCCAGCGCCTCGTCGGCCAGCGTGAACGGCACGTTCATCCACGAGCGGTCCGCCTTGGCCACGGGATTGCGGAAGAAGCTGCTGGCATCCAGCGTGTCGTACAGCAGCTGGGCTTTTTCCTCGTTGCGACGAGCCATTTCGGTCAGGCCGCCCAGACCCTTCAGCCACTGGAACACCAGCCCGGCCAGGTAGATCGAGTAGGTGGGCGGGGTGTTGATCATCGAGTCGTTCTCGGCCTGCTTGCCATAGTCCAGGATGGACGGCATGGTCTTGCGGGCATGGCCCAGCAGATCTCCGCGGATGATGACCAGCGACAGGCCGGCCGGCCCGATGTTCTTCTGGGCGCCGCCGTAGATCATGCCGTAGCGGCGCACGTCCAGCGGCTGCGACAGGATGTGCGACGAGGCATCGGCCACCAGCGGCACGTTGCCCACGTCGGGCGTCTGCTGGAATTCCACCCCGCCGATGGTCTCGTTGCCGCAGATGTGGACATAGGCGGCTTTCGGGTCCAGCTGCCAGGTCTCGCGTGCTGGCAGACGGGTGTAGTTGTCGGCCTTGCTGCTGGCAGCCAGCCGCACGGAGCCGAAGCGCTGGGCTTCCGAATACGCCTTGCCGGACCAGACGCCGGTGTCGATGTAGTCGGCGCTGCCGCCTTCGGGTAGCAGGTTCAGCGGCAGGGCAGCAAACTGCAGCGTGGCGCCACCGGCCAGGAACAGCACCTTGTACTCGGCCGGGATGTCCAGCAGCTCGCGCAGATCGGCCTCGGCCTGGGCCTGGATGCCCATGTAGTCCTTGCCACGGTGGCTCATCTCCATCACCGACATGCCGGTGCCATGCCAGTCGGGCATTTCGGCGGCAGCCTGGGTCAGCACGGCCTCGGGCAGCACGGCCGGACCGGCACTGAAATTGAAGAGCTTGCGCATGGGAGGACTCCTGCGGGGCGGGGAACGAAAGGGGATATCGAAAGGGAACACCCCGAATAGGATGAGCCCTGAAAACGGTGCGCTCTATTCTAATCGCAGCGCTTGCCGTCACCCAGTCCGCGAACGCGGGTGCTTGGGCAGCCTGCCGGGTGGGCGGGCGCTGCAAGGCGGTGGCGAGGACAGGCTGGCGGGACGGGTCTAGCTGACGGGATGACAGGAATGGCACGTCGCAACGAGGGAAAGGCCCGCCTGCTGTACAACGTGCTGGGCGCCCGCAGCTGCTTTCGCAATGCAGTGGTCAAGTGGGGGCGCGCAGGATGGTGGGACAGCGCAGAGGGGGCTATGTATCGCCATGTCATCGCCATGAAGCGCCTTGTTCCCGCTTTGTTGCGGTTGTCGGCAGGCGGCCTTCATGATGCGTTGTGTGGGGCGTGACCGTGCCGGAGCGGCACCGTCATGCCGATGAACGGCGGGTGGTGAATTGACGCCCTGCGCCGTGATCGGGTGATAATTTGCGCGTTTCATCGAACACTGCGGCCCGATGCCGCCAGGAGAACAGCATGTCGACAGTTTTTGATCGCACGGCTTCGGTCCAGTCCCTG